>NZ_JBKFAK010000139.1:0-349 GCF_053345595.1 Methylobacterium sp. D54C | reverse complement strand
CGGGCTGATGGGCGGCGCCGGCATCCCCGAGAACAACATCGTGCAGACGCAGGCCTCGGCGGCCGGCACCCTGTGCAACGTCATCCTGGCGCTTCCCGGGCTCGTCCTCGTCGGCCACTGGCACGGCTTCCCGTTCTGGCAGACCACGGCGGGCTGCCTGTTGGGCGGCCTGCTCGGCGTCGCCTTCTCGATCCCGCTCCGCCGCGCGCTCGTGTCGGGCAGCGATCTCCCCTATCCCGAGGGCATCGCCGCCGCGGAGGTGCTCAGGACCGGCCACGAGGAGCAGGGCGGCCCCGGCCTGCGGGACCTGCTCGGGGCCGCCGCGGCCGCCGGGACGATCGGGCTCGCC
>NZ_JBKFAK010000138.1:0-351 GCF_053345595.1 Methylobacterium sp. D54C | reverse complement strand
CGCGCCGGAGGCGCTGGTGGTCAGCGAGGACGGGCGCCGGGCCTTCGAGACCGACGGGCCCACCGCCTACCGGCAGATGCCGCTCGCCGTGGTGCTGCCCTCCACCACCGCGGAGGTCGCCGCCGTGATGGCCTACTGCCACGCCAACGGCGTGCGGGTCGTGCCCCGGGGCGCCGGCACGTCGCACGCGGGCGGCGCCATCGCGCAGGCCGACGCGATCATCCTTGGCGTCGGCAAGATGACCCAGGTCCTCGACATGGACTTCGCCAACCGCACCGCCAGGGTGCAGAGCGGCATCACCAATCTGGCGATCTCCGGGGCGGTCAGCCACGAGGGCTTCTTCTACGCCCC
>NZ_JBKFAK010000137.1:0-353 GCF_053345595.1 Methylobacterium sp. D54C | reverse complement strand
GGCGGCTTCTCGATCGTGTCGTGGCCGATGGCGATGATCAGGTCGGCCTTGTCGATCGCCTCGTGGACGTAGTCGCGCTCGGAGAGGGCCGCGGTGCCCATGTAGAGGTCGGTCCCGCCCGCCACCGTGCCCTTGCCCATCTGGGTGGTGAAGAACGGGATGCCGGTGCGCTGCACGAAGCCGCCGAGCTCGCCGGTGGCGCGGGGGCGGCTCGCGGCGGCGCCCAGCATGATCAGCGGGCGCTTGGCCTTCAGGATCATGTCCGCGGCGCGCGCGATCGCGGTCGGGTGCGCGACCGGGATGTCGATCGGGTGCGAGGGGACGAGGTCGGCCTCGGCCTCCTCGGAGGCGAT
>NZ_JBKFAK010000136.1:0-357 GCF_053345595.1 Methylobacterium sp. D54C | reverse complement strand
GGCATCTCGCCCAGCCTGCTGTTCTCGTGGAAGCGGCGCATGCTGGAGGGCGGCCATCAGGCCGTGCACGCCGACGAGGAGGTCGTCGGAACCAGCCGGGTTCGCGGGCTGGAGCGGCGCGTGCGCGACCTCGAACGCCTGCTCGGGCGCAAGACCATGGAGGTCGAGATCCTGAAGGAGGCGCTCGACCTCGCCCGCACAAAAAAACCGACCTCGCCGCTCAGCTCCTGGAGCGGTACGACGGGCGGTTCGCGGTGAAGGCGGTCGCCGACACGCTCGGCGTGGCCCGCTCCCACCTGGCCGAGCGCCTGAGCCGCCCCGCCCAGCCGCGCGGCCCCTACCGCAAGCCCGAGGATG
>NZ_JBKFAK010000135.1:0-360 GCF_053345595.1 Methylobacterium sp. D54C | reverse complement strand
CAGCGGGCCGACGGCCTGTCGGGCGGCCAGCAGCAGCGCGTCGCCATCGCCCGCGCCCTCGTGCAGGAACCCGAGATCCTGCTCGCCGACGGGCCGGTTGCCTCGCTCGACCCGCGCAACACGCGGCTCGTGATGGACGCGCTCGCCGACGTGAACCGGCGCTACGGCATCACGGTGCTGTGCAACCTGCACTCCCTCGACCTCGCCCGCGCCTACTGCGATCGCCTCGTCGGCCTCGCGGCCGGGCGGGTCGGGTTCGAGGGCGGCCCCTTCGACCTCACCGAGGACGTGGCGCGCCGGCTCTACGGCCTGGAGGCCGGAGAAGTGCTGGACGATTCCGCGCAGCGCGAGGCGGAGCAG
>NZ_JBKFAK010000134.1:0-360 GCF_053345595.1 Methylobacterium sp. D54C | reverse complement strand
GGTGACCTGACCGGCTGGCTTTGGACCGGGCTGATTGAGAGGATCAGCCAGGACAAGGAGTCGGACATGCGGCGAGGTCAGAAGACGAACGCGGAGCAGGTCGTGCTGAAGCTGCGCCAGATTGAGGTGCAGACAGCCCAGGGTAAGAGCTTGGCGCTGGCCTGCAAGGAGGCGGAGATCTCCGAGCAGAGCTATTACCGCTGGCGCAAGGAGTACGGCGGTCTCCAGGTCGACCGTAAGCGTCGTTCTCAGGCCACGGCTTTGAGGGGCTGCGGGGCGTAGGCCCAGGGCAGCAAGTCGTCGATATGGCTCTGCGGATGGCCGGCGACGATGCGGGTGATGACGTCGGTCAGGTAGGCC
>NZ_JBKFAK010000133.1:0-364 GCF_053345595.1 Methylobacterium sp. D54C | reverse complement strand
ATCACGCCGCTGCTGAGCGCCGTGCCGGCATTGGTCGCACCTCCGGAGATGGTGCCGGTGTTGATCAGGAGGCCGGCATTGCTGACGCTGCTCTGGGTCCAGCCGGCATTGAGATAGGTGCCCGCACCCTGGACGGAGACCGGTGAGGTCAGGCTGCCGCTGGCGGACAGGAACAGGGTGCCGCCGGCGACGGTGGTCGGTCCGGCATAGGTGTTGGTGCCGGCGAGTTCGAGGGTACCGAGCCCGACCTTGGTCAGGCCGCCGACGCCGGAGATGGCGTTGGCGAAGCGGCCGTAATAGGCCTGTCCGTTGTAGGTGGTGTTGACGGTCCAGTCGGAGGTGAACTGGCCCGGGCCGTCGATGG
>NZ_JBKFAK010000132.1:0-371 GCF_053345595.1 Methylobacterium sp. D54C | reverse complement strand
ATGGCGGCCGGCCTCAAGGTCGGGCAGGGCGGGCGCCGGGTGACGATCCCCCTGCGCGCGGGCCTGCGCTTCCACGACGGCACGCCGGTCCTGGCGCGGGACTGCGTCGCCAGCATCCGGCGCTGGGCGGCGCGCAACGGCTTCGGCCAGACCCTGATGGCCGCCACCGACGAGCTCGCCCACGACGGCGACACCGACATCGTGTTCCGGCTGAAGGCGCCGCTCCCGCTCCTGCCGCAGGCGCTGGCGAGCGTCAGCCAGCCGGCCTTCGTCATGCCCGAGCGGGTCGCCCGGACCGACCCGTACAAGCAGACCACCGACGCCACCGGCTCCGGGCCGTTCCGCTGGAAGGCCGACGAGTTCAACTCGGG
>NZ_JBKFAK010000131.1:0-375 GCF_053345595.1 Methylobacterium sp. D54C | reverse complement strand
CCTGCGCGGTGGCGGCCGAGCCCTGGCCCGGCGCGGTCGCGATCTGGCGCGCCGCCGGTGACGGGCCGCTCGCCCTGCACCGCCTCGTCGGCTACCCGGCCTGCCTCGGGCGCACCCTGTCGGCGCTGCCGGCCGGCCCGCTCTGGCGCATCCAGCGGGGCGCGCATCTCGACGTCGCCCTGCGGCGCGGCGCGACGCTGGCCTCGACCGGGGCGGGCGCGATGCTGGCCGGGGGCAACCTGTTCGCCCTGCTCGGCGCGGACGGGACCGTGGAACTGCTCGGCGCCGCGTCCGCGGCCCTGATCGGGCCCGACACCTACCGGCTGTCCGGCTTCCTGCGCGGGCTCGCGGGCAGCGAGGCGGCGGCGGGGCGGG
>NZ_JBKFAK010000130.1:0-384 GCF_053345595.1 Methylobacterium sp. D54C | reverse complement strand
GCGAGGGCGAGCAGTCGGCGCCGGGCTAGACCGCGTCCCTGCGCGCTCGGGCGCGCCGGGCTCCTGACCGCGGGGACGTCGACTCCCGCGCCGGTGGGTCGCCGCGGGGCGTTCCTAAGCAGACTCTTAATCATCCGGAACCCTCCAGTACGCCTTGCGGTTGAGGGTCGGATGCTCGTGTCGGGCGTCGCTTCCGGAGGGTGCTATGAGGCTTCGCACGAGCAGCTTGCTGGCCGTCATGGCGGCCGGCGGCCTCCTCGCCGGGCCGGCGCTGCGCGCCCAGGCCGCCGAGGTCGGTTTCCTCGAGATGCTGTTCGGCGCCCGGCCGGCCCCGCAGCAGGCCCAGCCGGCCCCTGCCCCGGCCCCCGCCTTCGACGGACGCCC
>NZ_JBKFAK010000013.1:0-146505 GCF_053345595.1 Methylobacterium sp. D54C | reverse complement strand
AGGAGTGGGCGGCGCCGAAGGGGTCGTAGACGCTCTCGGAGCGCTTGGTGAAGCCGGACAGGCCGCCGCCCTGGCGGAGCGTCCGGATGCGGTCGCGGCGCTCGGTGAGGATCTTGTGGGGGTAGCACTGGTGTCCGACGTCCCAGACGATGCGGTCGTCGGGGGTGTCGAACACGTGGTGCAGCGCCACGGTCAGCTCGACGACGCCGAGCCCCGAGCCGAGATGGCCGCCGGTGATCGAGACCGCGTCGATCATCTCGGCGCGCACCGCGTCCGCCACCGCCGGAAGCTCCGACTCCGGAAGACGCCGCAGCGCCGAAGGAGACGGAACGCGGTCGAGAAGTGCACTCTGCTCGGGGGTAATCGCCACGGCATCAACCTCTAACGGATGGGATCGGTTCGACCGCCGAGCCTCAGGACATGTCGAGTGGGGCGACGCCCTCGGGCCGCCCGTCGGCGCCCAGCGTGATCCGCTGGATCCGCGCCTCGGCCCGCTTCAGCAGCGCCTCGCAATGCTTCTTCAGCACCTCGCCGCGCTCGTAGATCGCCACCGACTCGTCGAGCGGCACGTCGCCGCGCTCGAGCCGGCGGACGATTTCTTCGAGCTGTTCCAGCGCCTTCTCGAAGGGCAGGTCGCCGGCGGCGGGGGCCACCTCGGGTCTGCTCGCACTCATCCCAGATACTTCCTTTGGGGGTGTTTGTACGGCGCGATCCCCGGTCGCCACAACCCTGGGGGCCAGTCCGCCGGCCGGGTCCGCACCGTTTTGGACGGCCGCGGCGGCGTTTGCGCCACACTTCGCACCTGCGTTCGGTTCACGCCAGCGCGAGGGTGAACGGCGTGCCCTCGAAGGCGTCGGCGCCGCGCCCGATGCGGGCGATCGCCGCGACCATGCGGCCGTCGCGATCCAGCATCCGGTCGGCGATCGCCACGAAAAGGGCGTTGGGCGTCGCCGAGGGCGAGGCGGACCGCAGGGCGTCGGCGATCGCCGCCTCGTCGCGCTCGGGCGCCAGCGCGCAGGCCGCGATGTAGGCGGCGGCCGTCGAGCGGCTGATCCCGGCGTAGCAGTGGATCACCAGCGGCTTCTCCCGCGGCCAGGTCCGGACGAAGTCGAGAAGCCGGGCCACGTGTTCTTCAGCCGGCAAAACGTGTCCGTCCCGGGCCGCCGCGATGTCGCTGACCCAGATGATGGCGTGGTTCGCGGCGTCGATCACGGCCGGCCGCTCCAGCGGCGTGCCGACATTGATCAGCGTGAGCACGTGGCTCGCGCCCGTGGCGGCGACGGTCTCGGGCAGGCGCGAGAGCGGACAGACGTGGAGGGTCGGCATGGTGGGGCGCCAGTGACCTGCGATCGTGACGGATCGAGGGCGAAGATCCGTCAGGGCGGGGACAGGGCGGTGAAGCGCGCGAGAAATCGCGCCTCGGCCTCGGCGGTCGGCCACGGCTCGGCCAGGGCCGGCACCGGCTCGGGCAGGTCGACCGAGGGGCCGAAATAGCGCTCGGCCTCCTCCGGCGCGAAGCCGGCGAGGCGCACCGCCTCGACGTGGGCGGCGATCCGGTCGGCTCGCTTCACGAGCCGGGCGAGCGCGGGCGAGGGAGCGGCCAGCCCGAAGCGGCGGCGCACCGCCGCGAGCAGGCGCAGCTCGACGCCGCGATAGGCGTCGCCGATGGCGGCCTTGAGCGGCGAGATGATGTCCCCGACCACGTATTCCGGCGCGTCGTGCAGGAGCAGCTCGAGCCCGTCCCGGTCGGTGCAGCCGGGCGCGAGGTGGCGGCCCACCGCCTCGACCAGCAGGCTGTGCTGCGCCACCGAGAAGACGTGCGGCCCGCGGGTCTGGCCGTTCCAGCGCGCGACCCGGGCAAGGCCGTGGGCGATGTCGGCGATCTCGATGTCCCCGGGCGCCGGGTCGAGGAGGTCGAGGCGGCGGCCAGAGAGCATGCGCTGCCACGCGCGCGGCGGCGCGCTCACCGGGACCCGCCGAGCGCAGCGCAGGGCCCGTGCCGGTGGCAGCCGACGAGGTGATCGTTGACCATGCCCACCGCCTGCATGAACGCGTGCACGATGGTCGGCCCGCAGAAGGAGAAGCCCTCGGCCTTCAGGGCCTTGCCGATCGCCCGGGAGACCGGCGTCTCGGTGGCGATCTCCGCGCGGGTCCGGGCCGTGCCCTGGACCGGCCGGCCGTCGACGAAGTCCCACAGGAAGTGCGCGAAGCCGGGGCCGCGCTCCTCGATCCGCAGCCACGCCCGGGCGCCCGCGACGGTGCCCTGGATCTTGGCGCGGTTGCGGATGATGCGGGTGTCGGCCATCAGCCGCGCGACGTCCGCCTCGGTGAAGCGGGCGATCCGCTCGGGATCGAAATCCGCGAAGGCGTCGCGGAACCCGTCCCGGCGGCGCAGGATGGTGATCCACGACAGGCCGGCCTGGAAGCCGTCGAGGATCAGCTTCTCGTAGAGAGCGCGGCCGTCATGCTCGGGCACGCCCCACTCGGTGTCGTGATAGGCGACGTAGAGCGGGTCGAGCCCGGCCCACCAGCAGCGTGGGCAGCCGTCGGGATGGGCGATGAGGCCGGTCTCGGACATACGGCGATGGTAACGAGAACAGGAGCGGAACGCCACCGTCGCGGCGGCGGCCGCACGGCCACCTCGACGGTCCCTTCCGCCGGTGCAAGACGCGCCGCGGTCACGCGGCCCGATCCCGCGCGTCGCGATCCTACCCGGCCGCGCTCGCCGCCGCGTCCGGCATGGCGAAGGTCGCGCAGGCGGGGCGCGCCAGCGTCACGGGCTGGTCGCCCGCGCGCGGGGTCTCGCCGGAGGCGAGTGCGTCGCCCAGTCGGTCGAGGCGGACCGTGGCGAGGCCGCGGTTCCCCGCGGCGCTGCCCGTGGTGCCGAGCACCTTGCCGCCCGCTGTGATCTCGGTGCCGGGCGCGGGCGCGGCGTCCGCGTAGGCGGCCGCCAGGATGCGGGTCCGGGCCGTGCCCCGGTGCTGCATCCGCGAGACCACCTCCTGGCCGACGTAGCAGCCCTTGCGGAAGTCGACACCGCCGAGCTGATCCATCAGCGCCTCGTGCGGGAAAGCGTCGCCGAAGGCGAAGTCGCGTCCGCCCTCGGGCACGCCGAGGGCGATCCGGTGCGCGTGGTACTCGGCCTCGGCGGCGTCCGCCGAGAAGGCGCCCGCTTCGGCGTAGAGACGGGCGCCGAGATCGGCCGCGCGGGAATCGGCCAGCGCCTCCGCGGCGGGCGGGGCCGCGCCGGCCCAGGCCGCCGCGACCGCGACGGTTGGGTCGGCCGCGATGGTCGCTTGCGCGCGCAGGCGATAGAGCGTCAGGCGCTTGGCGAGGTCCGCGGCCCTGTCGGCCAGCACGTCGAACCGGAAGCCGTCGGGGATCCGCGAGACCAGGAAATCGAAGAGGATCTTGCCCTGCGGCGTGAGCAGGGCGCCGAGGCGCGCCTCACCGGGCTGGAGCGTCTCGACGTTGCAGGTCAGGACGCCCTGGAGCAGCGTCGTGGCGTCCGGTCCGGTGACGGTGACCAGGGCGCGGTCCGGCAGCAGGGCGACGGGCATGGGCGGCGATTCCTCGGGGCGCGGACGGTCCGGCTGGCCGGACCGCGGACCCGGGACGTAGTCGCTGACCGCCCGCGCCTCAACCGTCCGCGCTCACGCGCTCAATGCTGGAGCGTCGTGGTGAACGCGCCCCCGCGGATGCGCTCCGGGAATCCCTCCGCGTAGCGGGCCGTGGCTTCTTCGCCGTACGTCGTCACGAGTTCCTGAAAGGCCGCGAACAGGGCGGCCTGGGCCATGCAGTCACCGTCGAGACCATCGAGGCAGCCTTCCGCGAACGCTTCCGAGACGTAACTCAGCGCGACGCGTTTCTCCTCGACATCGACCTCGATGGGGGCGGTGTGAGAGCTGTGCTGCATGGCCGGATACTTCCATTGCGCCGGACACGGGGCCCGGCGGACGCAATGGATGATAAGCAGGTCCCGGCGGCTCGGCCAGCCGAGAATTTCGGATCGGTTAACGCGAGCGCTCAAATCCGATGTTTCGCCGGCATCGCCGGTATGTGTGCTGTACCTGCATCACCCCCCGAAACGCCCGGCCAGAGCGTGCGACAGCCGGTCGCCCTCCGCGACGTACCGGGCGGCCGCCTCGTGGGCCGCGGGCGTGCAGACCCGGTAGGTCAGCGCGTAGCCGCGGTAGCCGCGGTTGTAGGCGCCGGCCAGCCGGTCGCGGCGGGCCGGGGTCACGCCCTCGGAGTCGATCAGCGCCTTCATGCGGGCCGGCCAGTCGGCCGCGTCCGGGGCCGCGCAGAGGTTCCGCAGGAACGCCAGGGCCCCGATGATCTCGGACATGCGCAGCAGGTCGCGGTCGTAGGGCGCGGGCACGTCCGCGGGGGCGGTTGGCTCCTTGGACGGCTCCTTCGCGGCTTCCTTGGCGGGCGCGCCGCTCCGGCCGGAGCGCTGCTGCGCCAGCGCCGGCGCGGAGACCGGGCCTGCCAGGAGCGCCAGCAGGCACAGGAGGGTCGCGGGGCGCCTCACGCCGTCGGCTCCCCGCCTGGCATTCCCGCGCGGTTCGCGTGCCGATCCGCGCTCCCGTCCGTGGTTCCATCCGTGCCCCGGGCCGCCACCCGCGCGAAGGCCTCGCGCAGGGTGTCGACCAGGCCGGGGGTGGTCGGAAGGGTCGCGACCTCCGCGAGCGTCGCCCACCGGGTGCCCAGGGCCTCGGGCCCGGCCACGGGCTCGCCGCCGCACCACAGGGCGGCGTGCGGGTGGACGACGTAGTGGTGGCGGGCCCGTCCGGCCTCGTCCCGGACGATGATCTCGGTGGGCGAGAGCACGCCGACCACCTCGGCGGGCAGGCCGACCTCCTCGGACAGTTCGCGCAGGGCCGCCTCTGCCAGGGACTCGCCCGCCTCCACGAGGCCGCCCGGCAGGGTCCAGACGCCGCGCATCGGCTCGTTGGCCCGCGCCGCCAGCAGGGCCCGCTCGCCGCGGATCACCGCGATCGACGCGCCCACGAAGGGCCGGGCCGGGAACAGCCGGCTGTCGGGATCCGGTGCGCCCGCGGTCACGGCTTGCCCCCGTCCGGTGCCACGACGGCCACCCGGCCGTCGGCGAGGCCGACGAGCAGCCGCGCCGCCGCGCCCTCGCCGAGGACGACGATGCCGGTCTCCGCGGGGGCCGGTAGCGGCACGCGCGCCCGCTCGCGCAGGCCGCCCTTGGCCGCCACGAAGGCGATCTCCGGCCGGCCCGCCACCGGCAGGACGAGCTCGGGGCTGCCGCCGGTCGGAACGGTCACGGCGAGATCCGAATCGCCGTCGCCGGCCGCGTAGCCCGCGGCCTCGCCGGCGGGCTCGATCGCGTCGGGACGCAGCGTCCAGAGCTGGAGCCGGCCCTTGGCGCTGACCGTCGCGGCCTGGGTGGCGCCCGATCCGGAGAAATCCGCGATGCCGGCGATCTTGAGGGGCGGGCCCGGCTGGGCGGGCGTGCGGGCGGCGACGGCCCAGGCCGCGCCCGGATCGCCGGCGGGCCGGTCGATCAGCACGAGGCCGCCGGCATCCGCGCCGGACAGCGTCGCCGCCAGCAGCGCCGGGCGGTCCCCGAGGCGCAACAGGCGCGGCCGCAGCGGCGCGAACACGGCCTCGCCCCCCGCCGGCACCGTCACGGTGGCCACGGGGACGGGCTTCGGATCGGTGCTCACCGCCATCGGCTGGCGCTCGCGGATCGTCAGCACCGCGGCGGCCGCGCCGCCGTCGGGGGAGCGCGTGCGCCCGGTGAGATAGGCGCTCAGGGGGCCCGAGAGGGCGCGGCGCGAGCCCGGCAGGGCCCCGCGCGGCGTCTCGGCGGCGGTCAGCCCCTCGACCGCGTCCCGGCCGATCGGCCGCACGGTGACGCCGCCCTCTGCGAGGGCGAGCACGGCGCCGCCGTCGTCGCCCCAGACCACGGCGATCGGCGCGCTCTCCTCGTCGCCGGCCTGCTGTCCGCCGCCCTGCGCGCCGGCCTTTGCCCCTGCCGTGCCGCCGGTGATCGGCAGGAGCCCGGAGGTCGCCACCGAGACCGCGGCCTCGCTGCGCGAGCCGCGCAGCGCCCGCACCTTGAAGGGCAGGTCGAGGATCCGGATCCCGGGCTCGGCCCGCGCACCCGCGACGGGCGCGGCGCACGCGAGGAGGCCCAGGACGAGCGCGACCCGCCCGCGGCAAGCCGCCGGGTGCCGGCGCGCGGAAGCGCCCCAGGAAGCGACCGATCTGGTCAAACGTGCTGGCCGCCGTTGATGTGGAGCTCGGCGCCGTTCACGTAGGAGGAGGCCTCGGTGCACAGGAAGTAGATCGCCTTGGCGACCTCGTCCGGCGTGCCGAGCCGGCGCTGCGGGATCTGCTCGACGAGCTTCTCGGTGCCGGGCGACAGGATCGACGTGTCAATCTCGCCCGGCGAGATCGCGTTCACCCGCACGCCGAGCGGCCCGAAATCGGCGGCCATCTCGCGGGTCAGGCCAGCCAGCGCCGCCTTGGAGGTGCCGTACGCCGCCCCCGCGAAGGGGTGGACGCGCGAGCCGGCGATCGACGTCACGTTGACGACCGAGCCCTTGGCCCGGGCCAGTTCCTCGCGCAGGCCCCGGGCCAGCAGGATCGTGGCGAAGAGGTTGACCTGGAAGACCCGCTGCCAGGTGTCGAACTCGGTGGCCAGCGCGCCGAGGCGCTCGCCCTCCGGCCCCTTCGGCGAGATCCCGGCATTGTTGACCAGCGCGTGCAGCACCCCGCCCTCGGCGGCGAGCCGGCCCCGCACCTCCTCGACGGCGCGGACCGTGTCCTGCGCGTCGGCGAGGTCGACCTGCAGGTGGTCCTCGGGCCCCATCTCCCAGGGGCAGTTCTCCGGGAAGGCGTGGCGCGAGCAGGTGATCACGCGCCAGCCCGCGGCCGAGAAGCGCTTGACGGTGGCGTGGCCGATGCCCCGGCTCGCGCCCGTGAGCAGCATGATGCGCCGGCGTTCGTTGACGGGGAGGGCCAAAGCCGTAAGCCTCGCTGGCGTTCAGGGATCGCCGCCCGGTCGGGCGCGGTGCGTGCCGGTGAGCCCCAATGGTCTAGGCGCACGGGCACCGGAAATCCAGAGCGGGCCGCGCGTCGGCGCCGGAGCACGGAGGGGAAACGCATGGCCAGCGGGCAGACCAGCGCGGAGCGCATGCCGGAGATCCGGGCCGGCGGCCTGTCCCCGGCGCAGGAAGAGGCGGCGGCCGCGTTCCGGGCCGAGCGCGGCGTCCCGGTCTTCGGGCCGTTCGTGCCACTCCTGCGCAGCCCCGAGCTGATGCTGTGCGCGAGCCGGATGGGCCAGTACCTGCGCTACGGCAGCGTCCTGCCGCTGCGGATCAGCGAGTTCGCGATCCTGGTGGTCGCGCGGGAGTGGAGCCAGCCGGTCGAGTGGGCGATCCACCACCCGATCGCCCTCGAGGCCGGGGTCGCCCCCGAGACCGCGCGGGCGCTGGCCGAGGGGCGCCGCCCCGACACGATGAGCGCCGACGAGGCCCTCGCCTACGCTTTCTCGACCGAGCTGATGCGCAACCGCGCGGTGAGCGACGCGACCTACGCGGCCCTGGTCGCGCGCTTCGGCGAGCAGGGGGCGATCGATCTGACCGGCATCAACGGCTACTACGCGCTGCTCGCCATGACGATGAACGTCGCCCGCACGGCCCTGCCGGAGGGCGGCCCCGCGGCCCCGCCGCTGCCGCCGCTGGTCGGGTAGGGCGCGCCGCCGCGGCCGCGGCGCGGGCCGGGGGCGATCCCGCGCGGCTTGTGGCGCCGGCCGCTTCGGTCTAACCGTCCTCCCCCGTGCGGGTGCCCGATGTGCCGCCCGCCCGTTCCCGAAAACCCGGCCGGACGAGAGCCATGGTCGCCCATACCCGCGCCGATTCGGCGCCCAAGCCCACCGACCCGGCGCTCGCCGGCGCCCGGATCCTCGTGGTCGAGGCGCGCTACTACGACGCGATCGCCGACGAACTCCTGGCTGGCGCCCTGGCGGCGATCGCGGCCGCCGACGCGCAGGCCACCGTGGTCACCGTGCCGGGGGCCCTGGAGATCCCCGCCGCCGTGGCGATCCTGCTCGACACGGGCGCCTACGACGCCGTGGTGGCGCTCGGCTGCGTGATCCGCGGCGAGACCGGCCACTACGACATCGTCGCCGGCGAGAGCGCCCGGGCGCTCATGGACCTGTCGGTGCAGCGCCGCGTGCCGCTGGGCAACGGCATCCTCACGGTCGAGACCGAGGCGCAGGCGCTCGCCCGCGCCCGGGTCGCCGAGATGAACAAGGGCGGCGGCGCCGCCGAGGCGGCGCTCGGCGTGCTCGCCCTGAAGCGTGCGGCCGAAGGCGCGCGCCCGCGATGACGGATACACCCATGACCGGGACCCCCGAGACCCAGCCGGAGACCGGCGCGGAGAATGGCACCGGCACCGCCGGCGCCGCCGCAAAGATCAGCCTGCGCAGCGGCGCCCGCCTCGCGGTGGTGCAGGCGCTCTACGAGATGGACGTCTCCGGCAAGGGCGTGCTCGACGCCCTCGCCGAGTTCGAGGCCTTCTGGATCGGCCAGGAGGTCGACGGGATCGCCCATCCCCCGGCCGAGACCGCGTTCTTCCGCGACCTGCTGCGCGGCACGGTCGAGGAGCAGCGCGCCATCGACCCCAAGCTCGACCAGGCCCTCGCGCAGGGCTGGCCGCTGCGCCGCATCGAGATCGTGCTCCGGGCGATCCTGCGGGCGGGCGCCTACGAGCTGATGTTCCGCCGCGACGTGCCGGCGGCCGCGGCGATCTCGGAATACGTCGACGTCGCCCACAGCTTCTACACCGCCGACGAGCCGGGCCTCGTCAACGCCGTCCTCGACCGGGTCGCCCGGGAGGTCCGGCCGGGCGAGGTCGGGGCCCCGAAGGCCTCGGGCAAGCCGGGCTCGTCCAAGCCGCTCCCCGGCAAAGCTGCGGCTGGGAAACCGTCGGCCGGGAAGGCCTGAGTCTTGGCCGGGCCGGCCCGCGCCTCCGAGGAGGGGCTGATCGCCCGCTACTTCGCCCCGCTCGCGGGGCCGGGCGCCGACGGGCTCCGGGACGACGCCGCCACGCTGACGCCCGCGCCGGGCCACGACCTCGTCCTCACCGCCGACGCCGTGGTGGCGGGCGTCCACTACTTCGCGGAGGATCCGCCGGCCTCGATCGCCCGCAAGGCGCTCGGCGTGAACCTCTCCGACATCGCCGCCAAGGGCGCGGTCCCGCGCGGCTTCCTGCTGACCCTCGCGCTGCCCGACGACTGGACGGAGGCCTGGCTCGCCGGATTCGCGCAGGGGCTCGGCGCGGCGGCCGAGGCGGCCGGCTGCCCGCTGCTGGGCGGCGACACGGTGCGCTCCGGCGGCCCCGCGCTGATCTCCGTGAGCGCGTTCGGCGAGCTGCCGACCGGCACCATCGTGCGGCGCACCACCGCGCGGGTCGGCGACCGGATCTGCGTTACCGGCACGATCGGCGACGCCGCCCTCGGCCTGCGGATGCGCCTGGAGGGCGACGCCCCCTGGGCGGCCAGCCTCGATCCGGCGCTGCGGGCCGAACTCGCCGACCGCTACCTGCACCCGCGCCCGCGGCTCGCCGCCGCGCCGGCCATCCGCCGCCACGCCTCGGCGGCCATGGACGTGTCCGACGGCCTCGCGGGCGATCTCGCCAAGATGCTGGGCGCGGGCCGCACCGCCCGGGTGGCGACGGCGGACGTGCCGCTCTCGGAGGCGGCCCGGTGCGCCTGCGCGGCGGACCCCGCCCTGATCGAGGCGGTCCTGACCGGCGGCGACGATTACGAGATCCTCTGCACCGTCGCGCCGGAGCGCCTGGCGGATTTCCGGGCCGAGGCCGCGGCGGCCGGGATCGCCGTCGCCGCCATCGGCACCGTCACCTCAGGCGACGGCCCGCCGCGCTTCGAAATGCGCGATGGCGCCGAGCGCGTGTTCGCGACCGGAGCCTTCAGCCACTTCTGACGCCCAGATCGCGTCCAGTCCCGAGATCATCGGGCCGGCGGAATCCCCGGCCGGGTGGCCGATCTGGCGCCGGACCTCGCCGATCATCGCGGCGGCGACCACCGGGATCCAGCGGCCGGCCGGGTCCCCGCCCGCGCCCGGCGCCCGGGACAGGGCGCGCTGCAGCACGCAGAGCAGGTCGTCCTGGATCGTGACCGGCTGCGCCGCGACCCGCTCTGCGATCAGGAAGCCGACCGCGCCGCTCAACACCTCGATGGTCGCCGCCAACCTGGCGGCCTGGTCGCTGCTCATGGCGAGTCCCTCGTCCGAATACAACCAAAAATAGAATATCGGTTGGTTAAGGCGACGTTAACGGCCGCTCGAGCCGCTCGCGTTCTTGATGTTCCGGTTCGGGGGACGGGCATCTCCGCTCGCGGGAGCCGCGCTCGGCCCCCTCTCCCGCACGGAAGAGGGGCCTCGCGCCCATGGAACCGGGTGCAGCGGCCGGCGGGAAACCAGATCTGCAACATAATGCAGCATTGCGGGTTCGAGGGCTTTTTAGCCCTCGGGTCGTGAGACCCGATTCCCGGCGTCGCCCGCCGACGCGGCGTTTGCGCTCCCCGGCGAAGTTTGGCAATCAAGGCATTGTTCTGGGAAGGAAAGCCCCGAATCCGAGCGCCGCGTCCCATGGCCGTCGTCCGGCGGCCAAGCTCGACAATCACAAGCCAACGCCAGGCACGATAATAACAAGGACGGTCGAATGATTCCCTTGGTCCTGATCATCGCGGGCGGGCTCTGCGCCGTCGCCTACGGCATCGTCACGATCCTCGACGTGATGCGGCGCGACGCCGGCACGCAGCGCATGCAGGAGATCGCCGCCGCCATCGCCGAGGGCGCGCAGGCCTATCTCCGGCGGCAATACACGACGATCGGCCTCGTCGGCGTCGTCCTGTTCGTCCTCCTCGCCGTCTTCCTCGGGATCAAGGTCGCGGTCGGCTTCCTGATCGGCGCCGTGCTGTCGGGCGCGGCCGGCTTCATCGGCATGAACGTCTCGGTGCGGGCCAACGTCCGCACGGCCCAGGCCGCCTCGACCTCGCTGGGCGGCGGCCTCGACGTCGCCTTCAAGTCGGGGGCGGTGACCGGCATGCTGGTGGCGGGCCTCGCGCTGCTGGGCGTGGCCCTCTACTACCTGTTCCTCACCCGCGCCGCCCATCTCGAGCCGTCGAGCCGCGAGGTGATCGACGCCCTCGTGGCGCTCGGCTTCGGCGCCTCGCTGATCTCGATCTTCGCCCGCCTCGGCGGCGGCATCTTCACCAAGGGCGCCGATGTCGGCGGAGACCTCGTCGGCAAGGTCGAGGCCGGCATCCCGGAGGACGATCCGCGCAACCCCGCCACCATCGCCGACAACGTCGGCGACAATGTCGGCGACTGCGCCGGCATGGCGGCCGACCTGTTCGAGACCTACGCGGTCACGGTCGTCGCCACGATGGTGCTGGCCGCGATCTTCTTCTCCGGCGCGGGCGGGAGCAACCGCGACGTCCTCGAGCCGATGATGCTGTACCCGCTCGCCATCGGGTCGGCCTGCATCCTCACCTCCATCGCCGGCACCTACGCGGTGCGGCTCGGCGCGAACCAGTCGATCATGGGGGCGCTCTACAAGGGGCTGATCGCCGCCGGCGTGCTCTCCATCGCGGCGATCGCGGCGGTCAACATGACCCTGCTCGGCGGCTTCTCGACGAGCTTCACCACCTCGACCGGCCTGACCTTCACGTCGGCCGCGCTGTTCGGCTGCGCGGTGATCGGGCTCGCCATCACGGCGCTGATCGTCGTGATCACCGAGTACTACACGGGCACCAACTTCCGCCCGGTGAAGTCGATCGCCGACGCGTCGGTGACCGGCCACGGCACCAACGTGATCCAGGGGCTGGCGATCTCGCTCGAATCGACCGCGCTGCCGGCCATCGTGATCGTGGCGGGCATCATCAGCACCTACGCGCTCGCCGGCCTGTTCGGCATCGCCATCGCGGTCACCGCCATGCTGGCGCTCGCGGGCTTCATCGTGGCGCTGGACGCCTTCGGGCCGGTCACCGACAATGCCGGCGGCATCGCCGAGATGGCGGGCCTGCCCTCGGAGGTGCGCAAGTCGACCGACGCCCTCGACGCGGTCGGCAACACCACCAAGGCGGTGACCAAGGGCTACGCGATCGGCTCGGCGGGTCTCGGCGCGCTGGTGCTGTTTGCCGCCTACACGTCGGACCTGAACTACTTCATCGCCCATGCGAGCCCGACGCAGTACCGCTTCTTCCAGGGCGTCAGCGTCGATTTCTCGCTCTCCAACCCCTACGTCGTGGTCGGGCTGCTGCTCGGCGGCCTGATCCCGTTCCTGTTCGCCGGCATCGCCATGACGGCGGTCGGGCGCGCGGCGGGCGCGGTGGTCGAGGAGGTCCGGCGCCAGTTCCGGGCCAAGCCCGGCATCATGCAGGGCACGGACCGGCCGGATTACGGGCGGGCGGTGGACATGCTCACCCGCGCGGCGATCAAGGAGATGATCATCCCGTCGCTGCTGCCGGTCTTGTCGCCGGTGGTGCTGTTCTTCGTGATCCAGTTCATCGCCGGGAAGAGCCAGGCCTTCGCCACCGTGGGCGCGAGCCTGCTCGGCGTGATCCTCACCGGGCTCTACGTGGCGATCTCGATGACCTCGGGCGGCGGCGCCTGGGACAACGCCAAGAAGTACATCGAGGACGGCCACCACGGCGGCAAGGGCTCCGACGCCCACAAGGCGGCGGTGACCGGCGACACGGTCGGCGACCCCTACAAGGACACCGCCGGTCCGGCCGTGAACCCGGCGATCAAGATCACCAACATCATCGCCCTGCTGCTGCTCGCCGTGCTGGCGCACAGCTGAGTTCCGCGAAGACCGGATCGGCCGACGGGGCCGGGCTCTCCGCGAGCCCGGCCCTTCCCGTTTCGCCGTGTGCGCCCCCGCACGCGACGGCCAGTCCCGCGGCGCAGCACCTTGGCATCGCGGCGCCGCAGCGCCACCTCGGCGTCGAATTAAAACCCGGACGCGGCCCCCGCCGCACCAGCACGAGGTAACCCATGCCGTCCCTGCTCGACCCGATCCGCATCGGCGCCATCGAGGCGAAGAACCGGATCTTCATGGCGCCGCTGACCCGCGGCCGCGGCACCCGCGAGCACGTTCCGACCCCGATCATGGCCGAGTACTACGCCCAGCGCGCCGGCGCCGGCCTGATCCTCACCGAGGCCACCGGAATCAGCCAGGAGGGCCTCGGCTGGCCCTACGCGCCGGGCATCTGGTCCGACGCCCAGGTCGATGCGTGGCGGCCGATCGTGAAGGCCGTTCACGACCGGGGCGGCAAGATCGTCTGCCAGATCTGGCACATGGGCCGGATGGTCCATTCGGACTTCCTCGGCGGCGCCAAGCCGGTCTCGTCCTCGCCCACCACGGCCCCCGACCAGGCCCACACCTATTCCGGCAAGAAGCCCTACAGCGAGGCCCGCGCCCTGGAGGTGTCCGAGATCCCGCGCCTGCTCGCCGATTACGAGCGGGCCACCGCCAACGCCCTGGCGGCCGGGTTCGACGGGGTGCAGATCCACGCCGCGAACGGCTACCTGATCGACGAGTTCCTCCGCGACGGCACCAACCACCGCACCGACCAGTACGGCGGCTCCATCGAGAACCGGGTGCGGCTCCTGCGCGAGGTGACCGAGGCGGTGGCGAAGGTCGCCGGACCCGAGCGCACGGGCGTCCGCCTCTCGCCGAACGGCGCGATCCAGGGCTGCAACGACTCGAACCCGGAGCCGCTCTTCGTCGCCGCCGCCCAGGCGCTCGCCGATGCCGGGATCGCCTTCTTGGAGATGCGCGAGCCGGGGCCGAACGGCACCTTCGGCAAGGCCGACCACCCGCCGATCGCCCCGGCGATGCGGCGCGTGTTCCGCAACCCGATGATCCTGAACGCCGACTACGACGGGGTCAGCGGCCAGAAGGCGCTGGATGCCGGCGAGGCCGACGCCATCGCGTTCGGCCGGACCTTCATCGCCAACCCGGACCTCGCCGAGCGGATCGCCAGGAAGGCGCCGCTCGCCAAGGACGACGCCGCGACGTGGTACAGCCAGGGCCCCGAGGGCTACGTCGACTACCCGACCCTGACCGAGTCCCGCGCCGCCTGACGCGCCGCCGTCGCGCGCCCTGCCGCGGCCCGGAGGGCTGCGGCAGGAAACCGCGGCAATTCCTTGGCAGCGGGCCGTCGCGCGCCTATGTGAGGGCAGGACCATGGATGTGCCTGCACCTCACGCGCTCGCGGAAGCCGGACCGACCGACGGGCGCTGGCGCGCCGCCGACCGGATCGCCGAACTGCGCGATCTCGCGATCCTCGATTCCGAGCCCGAGCCGCTCTACGACGACCTCGTGCGGGTCGCCGCCTATGTCTGCCGGGCGCCGGTCGCGCTCGTCAGCCTCGTCGATGCCGAGCGGCAGTGGTTCAAATCGGAGGTGGGCCTCGGCAAGCGCGAGCTGCCGATCAATTGCTCGGTCTGCGCCCACACGATCGAGGCCGGCGACCTTCTCGTCATCCCGGACCTGACCACGGACCCCCGGACCACCGAGAATCCCCTCGTGACCGGGGCACCGGCCTTCCGGTTCTACGCGGGTGCGGTGATCCGCGGCAGCCACGGCATCCCGCTGGGCGCGCTGTGCGTGCTGGACCGCGTCCCGCGGCCGGAGGGGCTCGATTCGGAGCAGACCGCGACCCTGCTGGCGCTGGCGCGCCAGATCTCCAGCCTGCTGGAGCACCGCCGGACGCTGGCGCAGGTCGCCGCCCGCGAGGCGGAGATCGCCGCGAGCGAGCGCCGCTTCCGCGTGATGACCTCGGCGATGCCCCAGATGGTCTGGACCACGCGGCCGGACGGGTTCCACGACTACTACAACGACCGCTGGTACGAGTTCACCGGCGTCCCCTACGGCTCCACCGACGGCGAGGGCTGGAACGGTGTGTTCCACGCCGAGGACCAGGACAGGGCCTGGGCGCGGTGGCGCCACTGCCTCGCGACCGGCGAGCCCTACGAGATCGAGTATCGCCTGCGCCACCACAGCGGCGACTACCGCTGGACCCTGGGGCGGGCCATGCCGATCCGGGACGCCGAGGGGCGGATCGAGCGGTGGTTCGGGACCTGCACCGACATCGACGATTTGAAGCGCGCCGAGGCCGAGGCCCGCAAGCTCGCGGCGATCGTCGAGACGTCCAAGGACTTCATCGGGCTCAGCACCCTTGAGGGCGCGATCACCCATCTCAACGAGGCGGCCATGGCCCTGGTCGGCCTGCCCGATCTCGCCGCCGCCCGCGCCAAGAAGGTGCCCGACTTCTTCACCGACGACAGCCGCCGGATCTTGGCCGAGACCGTGATGCCGGCGGTGCGCCGGGACGGGTTCTGGGAGGGCGAACTCGCCTTCCGACACTTCGTCACCGGCGAGCCCCTGGCCGTGCTCTACAACATCTTCCCGGTGCGCGACCCGACCGGGACCGAGCTCGGCTACGCCACCGTCACCCGCGACCTGCGCGAGGCCAAGCGCGCCGAGGAGGCCCGCGACCTGCTGATCCGCGAGCTGTCGCACCGGATCAAGAACATCTTCGCGGTGGTGGGCGGCCTCGCCGCCCTGACCGCGCGGACCGACCCCGCGGCCAAGCCCTTCGTGGCCGCGTTCCGCGAGCGGCTCGGCGCCCTGGCCCGGGCCCACGAATACGTCCGCCCGCACTCCCCCGACAGCGCCCCGCCGGTCGCTGGCCAGACGGTGCTCGGGCTGATGCGCCTGATCATGGCCGCCTACGAGGAGAACGGACGCGCCCGCGTGGTGATCTCGGGGGACGATGCCGAGATCGGCGAGCGCACCGCCACGGCCCTCGCGCTGATCATGCACGAGCAGGCGACGAACGCGGTCAAGTACGGCGGCCTGTCGACGCGGGAGGGCGGCGTCTCGCTGAGCGGGACCCGCGAGGCGGGCCGCTACACCCTGACCTGGCGCGAGGAGGGCGGCCCGCAGATCGCCGGCGCGCCGTCCCGGAAGGGATTCGGCACGGTGCTGGCCGAGCGCAGCGTCGCCGGCCAGCTCGACGGGGCGCTGGAGCACGACTGGGCGCCGGGCGGTCTCCTGATGCGGCTCAGCGTCCCGCTCGAGAACCTGCGGACCTGACGTGGCTCGGATGCCGGCCCGGATGCCGGCCGCGCCCGGGCCGGGTCTCGTCGTCCTCGACTTCGACGGCACGCTGGCCGACAGTTTCGGGTGGTTCTGCTCGGTGCTGAACGGCGTCGCCGACCGCTACCGCTTCCGCCGGGTCGAGGCCCACGAGGTGGAGGAGCTCCGGCTCCAGGGCGCCCGGGCGATCGTCGCCCATCTCGGCATCCCGCGCTGGAAGCTGCCGCTCATCGCCCGCCACATGCACGCGCTGGCCGCCCGCGACGCCGCGCAGATCCCCCTGTTTCCCGGCGTCCCGGCGATGCTGGCCGCGATCGCGGCGGCGGGCGTGCCGCTGGCGATCCTGTCGTCGAATCGCGCCGACACGGTGCGGCGGGTGCTCGGACCGGACAATGCCGCCCGCATCGGCAGCTACGCCTGCGGGGCGTCGATCTTCGGGAAGGCGCGCCGGCTCCGGGCGCTGCTCGCGCGGGCCGGGGTGCCGCCGCACCGGGCCCTCTGCGTCGGCGACGAGATCCGGGACCTCGAGGCGGCGCGGGCGCTGGGCTGCCCGTTCGGCGCCGTGGCCTGGGGCTACACCGACCCGCGGGCCCTCGCGTCCCACGGCCCCGAGCACCTGTTCCCGGAGCCCGGGGCGATCGCCCGCCTCGTGGCGGGCGAGGCCGGTCACATGCCGCGATTCGCGCCCGGCACGACGCTGGTGCCGCTGCCGCTGCCGAACGGCTCGTAGCGGGTCAGGCCGCGGAACAGCTGGCTGAGGAAGGCGCGGTCGGCGCCGCTCGTCGGCGTGGTGCGCTCGATGAAGTCGAAGATCCGGCCGTCCTGCAGGCCGTAGAGCGCCACGCGCTCGACCTTGAAGGCGGGGGTGAAGTACACGGCCGTGACCTTCTGGTCCTCGACCTGCTCGCCCAGGAACATGATCGTCCGGCGGGTGTTCTGCGAGATGTAGTACCAGGACTTGTTGCCGACCGTGGACACGGTCGAGGGCGTGCCCAGGATCTGCAGCACCTGCTCGGGGCCCATGCCGGGCTTGATCGTGGCGAGCGCCGCCTGATCGACCTGGTAGCCGTGGCGCAGCTCCTCGCCGATGCAGCCCGACAGACCGGTTGCCGCGAGGCCGAGCAGGGCGAGGCGCGCGAAGGACTGGACGAAACGGCGCCGCATCGGGCCCCCAGAGAGCGTGTTGACGGACGGGGCGCGACCGTCGCCGCCGGCACGGGGCTCCGACGGCGCTTGCGCCCTGGGCGTGGGTTGCCGTACCGCGGGGTTATGGCTTTGACAAGGCAAGCTTGGCCACAGAGGGCCGGGGTTCGACACCGATGATCGCCGGGCTGTTCCGCCGCGCGGGCGCGCGCCGCCGCGCCGTCGAGGGGCTGCACGTCGCCCTGAGCGAGGCCGCGCGCCGGCCGGGCCTCTACACGGATCTCGGCGTGCCCGACACCGTGGAGGGCCGGTTCGAATCCCTGTGCCTGCACGCGATCCTGGTCCTGCGCCGGCTGAACCGGCTGCCGCCGCCGGCCGCCGAGGTGGCGCAGGATCTGGTGAACTCGGTCTTCACCCAGCTCGACGCCTCCCTGCGCGAACTCGGCGTCGGCGACATGGGCGTGTCCAAGCGGATGAAGAAGCTCGGCGCCGCCTTCTACGGCCGGGCCGAGGGCTACGACGCGGCCCTGGAGGCCGGCGACGCCGCGGCCCTGGCGGCCACCCTCGTCCGCAACGTGCTCGGCGGCGAGGGGGACGGGCGCGGTCTCGCCGCCTACGTGCGGGCGGCCGACGCCGCCCTCGCCGGGGCCGATCTCGACGGGCTGCTCGCGGCCGGGCCGCCCTTCCCGGAGCCCGACGGCTTCGCGCCGGTACCGGCCGGCCCTGACCACGGAGGACGCGCATGAGCCGCGATGCCAGCAGCCGCGATGCCGGCCAGGACGCTTTCCCGCTCGCGCGCTGGGTCAATGTCGAGCGCCTGCCCCAGGGGCGCGGCGCCGTCACCGTGGAGGCGAGCCCGGCCGAGTGCGCGGCGCTGGCCGCCGATTTCGGCATCCCGGGGATCCGCGACCTCGTCGGGCGCTTCGCCATCGAGGGGGCGACCAGCCGCCTCACCGTGACCGGCACCGTGGAGGCCCTGGTGACCCAGGTCTGCACCGTCAGCCTCGAACCCTTCGAGGCGCCGGTCCGGGAGCCGGTCGAGGTGGTGTTCACCGACACCGACCGGCTCGCCGGCACCGATGCCGAGGACGCCGACATCCCCGACCCCCTGGTCGGCGGCCGCATCGATTTCGGCGCGCTCACCGCCGAGTTCCTGGCGCTGGGCCTCGACCCGTACCCGCGCAAGCCCGGCATCGCCTTCGAGCCGGTCGTGGCGGGCGACGAGGCCGGACCCCTCGACGGCCTGCGCAAGCTCCGCGACCGCGACGGCTGAGGCCGCCGCGTCCGGCCGGAACCGCCGGCCGCCCGATTTCATTTGCCCGCCGGGCCGGTATCGCTATGGTCCGCCGCGCCCGGCGAGCCCCGTCCCGCCGCCGTCCGACCCCTTTCCCGCCGAGACCCGCGACCCGCTACCGACATGTCCCAACGCGTGTGCATCTCGCTCGACGCCATGGGTGGCGACCACGGGCCCACCACGGTCGTGCCCGGCGCGGCGCTGGCCCGGGAGCGCCATCCCGGCACCACCTTCCTCATGTTCGGCGACGAGGCGGTGATCGCGCCGCTGGTCGCCAAGGAGCCCCGGCTCAAGGACTGCGTGGAGATCCGCCACACCAGCGTGGCCGTGGCCATGGACGACAAGCCGAGCCAGGCGGTGCGCCAGGGCCGGGGCAAGTCGTCCATGTGGCAGGCGATCCAGGCGGTCCGCGACGGGCAGGCCGATGCCTGCGTGTCGGCCGGCAACACCGGCGCCCTGATGGCGATGTCCAAGATCTGCCTGAAGACCATGTCGGGCATCGAGCGCCCGGCCATCGCCTGCCTGTGGCCGACCGTGCGCGGCGAGAGCGTCGTGCTCGACGTCGGCGCCACGATCGGCACGGATGCCGAGCACCTCGTCGAGATGGCCGTGATGGGCTCGGCCATGGCGCGCATCGTGTTCGACCTCGAGCGTCCGACCGTCGGCCTGCTCAACGTCGGCACCGAGGAGATGAAGGGCAACGAGGCGGTCAAGGAGGCTGCCCGGATCCTGCGCGAGATGGAGAGCCCCGGCCTGACCTATCACGGCTTCGTCGAGGGCACGGATCTCGGGCGCGGCACGGTCGACGTGGTGGTGACGGAGGGGTTCACCGGCAACATCGCCCTCAAGACCGCCGAGGGCACCGCCAAGCAGATCGGCACGTATCTCCGCGCCGCCATGACCCGGACGCTGGCCGCCAAGATCGGCGCCCTGTTCGCGCGGCAGGCCTTCAAGGCCCTCAAGGACAAGATGAACCCCAGCCGGGCCAACGGCGGGGTGTTCCTCGGCCTCGAGGGCATCGTCATCAAGAGCCACGGCTCGGAGAACGCGCAGGGCTTCGCCGCGGCGATCGATCTGGCGCACGACATGGCGCGCCACGACATGATCCGCACGATCCGCGAGATGCTCGACCAGACGGCGGCGCTGGCGCCGGCCTGACGCCGGCCCCGGGCCTCCGTCGACGGACGGGATGGAAATCGGACGCCCGCGGCTTCACAACCGGCGATTGTGAAGCTGGGTCGTCCGGGAAGGACAATGATGGCAACCCTCCGCACTGACCCCGAGCAGCACCGGCGCGTCCCCCCTCTGCGCTCGGTGGTGGTCGGGACCGGCTCGAGCCTGCCCGCGCGGGTGGTGACGAACGCCGACCTCGCCGAGCGGGTGGACACGTCCGACGAGTGGATCGTCCAGCGGACCGGGATCCGCCAGCGCCATCTCGCAGGGCCCGACGAGACCACCTCGGTCCTCGGCACGCGCGCCGCCAGGGCGGCCCTCGACGATGCCGGGCTGAGCGCGGACGACATCGACCTCGTGATCTGCGCCACCTCGACGCCGGATCACACCTTCCCGGCGACCGCGACCCAGATCCAGTCAGCTCTGGGCATCCATCAGGGCGCGGCCTTCGACCTGCAGGCGGTGTGCGCCGGCTTCGTCTTCGCGGTCTCGACCGCCGACAAGTTCCTGACCACGGGGGCCGCCCGCCGGGCCCTCGTGATCGGCGCCGAGACCTTCTCGCGGATCGTCGACTGGGAGGACCGCACCACCTGCGTGCTGTTCGGCGACGGGGCCGGCGCCGTCGTGCTGGAGGCGCAGGAGGGGGCCGGGGACCGCGGCGTCCTCAGCGCGAGCCTGCGGTCGGACGGCCGCCACCGGGAGAAGCTCTACGTCGACGGCGGCCCCGGCTCCACCGGCACCACCGGCCACCTGCGCATGGAGGGCCGCGACGTGTTCCGATTCGCCGTCGGGCAGGTCACCGACGTGATCGTCGAGGCCTTCGCGCAGGCGGGCATCACCGCGGAGGAACTCGATTGGTTCGTGCCGCATCAGGCCAACCGCCGGATCATCGAGGCCTCGGCCGACAAGCTCGGTGTCGCCCGGGACAAGATCGTCCTGACGGTGGACCGCCACGGCAACACCTCGGCGGCCTCGATACCCCTGGCCCTCGACGTGGCGCGGCGGGACGGCCGCATCCGGGCGGGCGACCTCGTGATGATCGAGGCGATCGGCGGCGGGTTCAGCTGGGGCGCCGCGCTGATCCGCTGGTAGCGTTTCGGGCGGCGCGCCCGAAACGATTCGCTGTCCCGGCGCGGTTGACCGGGGGCGGAGCGCCGATTAGCGTGCCGGATCATAGGGATACGCCTTCAGCGTTCGGCGCGGCCAAGGGTGCTGCGCCATGCGTCATGGGGCGAGCGACGCGGGCGAGGGGACACGGCATGGCAGGCAAGACGGTGACGCGCGCCGACTTGAGCGAGGCCGTCTACCACCAGGTGGGCCTGTCGCGGACCGAGTCGGCCGCCCTCGTCGAGACCGTGCTGTCCGAGATCTGCAGCTGCCTCGCGAGCGGCGAGACGGTGAAGCTGTCCTCGTTCGGCTCCTTCGTGGTCCGCAGCAAGGGCAAGCGCGTCGGCCGCAATCCCAAGACCGGGGTCGAGGTCGCGATCGAGCCGCGGCAGGTGATGGTGTTCAAGCCCTCCAACGTGCTCAAGGCCAAGATCAACGGCCTGAACGGCGCGGGCGAACACGACGACGACTGAGCGCGCCGCATTGCGGCCGCGTCGGCGAGCGCTTCGGGCGGGCTCTTCAGGCTTGAGTGCGGCCCCGCGAGCCGGCAAGATCGGGCCGCTTCGCCCCGCTCCGTAAGACGCCCATGCCGCCAGCCCTCGCCGCCTCGATTGACGAACCGCCGACCGGGATCGGCGAGAAGAGCGCCCACGCGTTCCGGACGATCAGCGAGGTGGCCGAGGAACTCGACGTGCCCCAGCACGTCCTGCGGTTCTGGGAAACCCGCTTCGGCCAGATCCGCCCCGTGAAGCGGGCGGGGGGGCGCCGCTACTACCGGCCCCAGGACATCGAGCTCGTCGCCGGCATCCGCCACCTCCTGCACGTGCAGCGCTACACCATCGCGGGGGCTCAGCGGGTGCTCAAGGAGAACGGCGTCCGCTTCGTGCAGGCCGTCGGCCGCGGCGAGGCCGTGGCGGCCGAGCCGCTGCTTCAGGAGGTCGAGACCGAGGCGGGAGCCCGGAGCGGGACCGGGGGCGCGACGTTCGGCGCGTCGGACCGGGCGGCCCTGGCCGGGGCCCTGGACGAGCTGCGCGCCTGCCGCGCCCTGCTCGACGGGCTGCGCGACCTGCCCGACATGGAGGCCTGAGCGGGCCTGCCAGGCTCGACGACCCCGGCCCCGCGCGCGGCGGGCGAACTTTCCGGCAACACGTCGCGTTGTCGCCCGCATGGCCGCGCCCAAACCCAAGTTGACGCCCAGCCAGGAACTGATGGCCCGCATCATGCGGATCGTCCGCTCCTGCCCGGAGGCGGCGTCCGAAGTCCTGGAGCTGATGTTCCTCGTCAGCCAGATCGAGGCGGCCACCGGGGTCGACCGGGACTATCGCGACGCCAAGCGGGTGATCAGCCGCCTGCGCAACCCGCTCTGGGAGATGGGTCCCACCGACCGGGAGAAACTCCTGGCGGCCGCCGAGACGATTCGCCGGGCCTGCCGGCTGGCCGAGGACGAGATTCCCCCCGTGCCGGTGGCCGATGCCGGGGAGCGGGCGCGGGTTGAGGGGCGGCTCGCCGCCGCCCTGGCCGGCGAGTTCGACGCGGCGCAGATCGCCCGCATCACCGGGATCGTCGCGGCGGCCCTCCAGAATTAACCCGCCGCCCGAGCCCTCGACGCCCGTGCGCGGCGTCCCCACATGGTCTCCACCGATGAACGGGACATCCGGACGCGTGTCCGGGGAGAGGTCCCGGGTCGGCACTGGAGAGACGCTGCCATGATTGCCCTACGTCCGCTCGCCGCGCTGCTCGCAGGGAGCATGGCACTGGCCGGGCCCGCCCTGGCCCAGACGCCGTCCAGCCGAACCAAGACGGTGGCGCCCGGCAAGACGGTCCGCATCGAGATCGCGCCCAACCTCAAGAAGGATTGTTCTCCTGGGCCGATGCCGGAGTTCAAGGTCTCGGGCCCGCCGAAGAACGGGTCGGTGATCACCAAGGTCGGCAAGCTGAAGACGCCGGCGAGCTACCGCTGCCCCAACAAGGAAGCGGCCGTCCAGGCGCTGTTCTACCAGCCCAACAACGGATTCACCGGCACCGACGAAGTGACGTTCGAGGTCAAGAGCTCCGACGGCCAAGTCCAGACGCAGACCGTCAAGATCACGGTCGGGGGCGCGGGGACCAAATCAGGAGACGACGGCAAGAAAGAGGGCACGGATTTGTGAGCAGGCTCCGGCCGAAACGGTATCTGCCCAGTCCTGCCGCCCGGGCAGCCGTCCGGGGGCGTCACGGAGTCTCGTCCGTGACGCCTTCAGCGCTCCTGAGTGTTGCATGCAATCGACATGCCGGGCGCCATGCTCGCCGCACTGCGACAAAAGCGGGCCTGTCGGTTGCATCCGAGCCGAGACAGGATGAAGCTGTCACGGTCTGAGAGGGTTATCGAATGCCGATGCATGCGACGAACGACCTTTTCCAGAGCTTCGCCCGAGGGTACGAGGCCCGCCGCGACACGGAGATGACGCTCTCCGAGTATCTCGAGGCCTGTCGCGACGAGCCCCTGATGTACGCCTCGGCCGCCGAGCGCATCCTCGCGGCGATCGGCGAGCCGGAATTCGTGGACACCGCCAGGGATTCGCGCCTCGGCCGGATCTTCATGAACCGGACGATCCGGACCTACCCGGCCTTCCGCGAGTTCTTCGGCATGGAGGAGACGATCGAGCGGATCGTCTCGTTCTTCCGCCACGCCGCGCAGGGGCTGGAGGAGCGCAAGCAGATCCTCTACCTGCTCGGGCCGGTGGGCGGCGGTAAGTCGTCGCTGGCCGAGCGGCTGAAGCTCCTGATGGAGGTTCACCCCGTCTACGTACTCAAGGCTGGGGACGAGGTGTCGCCGGTCTTCGAGAGCCCGCTGGGCCTGTTCGACCCCGAGACGATGGGCGAGGAGATCCAGCGCCGCTACGGCATCCCGCGCCGCCGCCTGACCGGCCTGATGAGCCCCTGGGCGCTCAAGCGCCTCGACGAGTTCAACGGCGACATCTCGCGCTTCAAGGTGATCAAGGTCCGGCCGTCGCGCCTGCGCCAGATCGCCATCGCCAAGACCGAGCCGGGCGACGAGAACAACCAAGACATCTCCTCCCTCGTTGGCAAGGTCGACATCCGGCGGCTGGAGACGCTGTCGCAGGCCGATCCCGACGCCTACTCGTACTCGGGCGGCCTGAACCGGGCGAACCAGGGCATCCTCGAGTTCGTCGAGATGTTCAAGGCGCCGATCAAGATGCTGCACCCGCTGCTCACCGCGACGCAGGAGGGTAACTACGTCGGAACCGAGAATATCGGCGCGATCCCGTTCACCGGCGTGATCCTGGCGCACTCGAACGAGGCCGAGTGGCAGACCTTCAAGACCAACAAGAACAACGAGGCCTTCATCGACCGGATCTACGTGATCAAGGTCCCGTACTGCCTGCGCGTCACCGAGGAGCAGCGGATCTACGAGAAGCTGATCTCCGGCTCGGAGCTGTCGGACGCGGCCTGCGCGCCCGGCACGCTGGAGATGCTGGCGCGGTTCTCGGTGCTGTCCCGGCTCCGCGAGCACGCCAACTCCAACGTCTTCTCCAAGATGCGGGTCTACGACGGCGAGTCCCTGCGCGAGGTCGATCCCCGCGCCCGCTCGATGCAGGAGTACAAGGACACGGCCGGCGTCGACGAGGGCATGGACGGGATCTCGACCCGCTTCGCCTTCAAGGTGCTGGCCGCGACCTTCAACCACGACACCACCGAGGTCTCGGCCGACCCGGTGCACCTGATGTACGTTCTGGAGCAGTCGCTGCGCCGCGAGCAGCTCCCGCCCGAGACCGAGAAGAAGTACCTGGAATTCATCAAGACCGAACTGGCCCCGCGCTACGCGGAGTTCATCGGCCACGAGATCCAGAAGGCCTACCTCGAATCGTACCACGATTACGGGCAGAACCTGTTCGACCGGTACATCGACTACGCCGACGCCTGGATCGAGGACCAGGACTTCAAGGACGCCGAGACCGGCCAGCTGATGAACCGGGAGCTGCTGAACCAGGAGCTGACCAAGATCGAGAAGCCCGCCGGGATCGCCAACCCGAAGGACTTCCGCAACGAGGTCGTGAAGTTCGCCCTGCGCTCCCGGGCGCAGCACGGCGGCCGCAACCCGAGCTGGACCAGCTACGAGAAGCTGCGCGAGGTGATCGAGCGGCGGATGTTCTCCCAGGTGGAGGAGCTGCTGCCGGTGATCTCCTTCGGCTCGAAGAAGGACGGCGAGACCGAGAAGAAGCACGGCGAGTTCGTCGAGCGCATGGTCGCGCGCGGCTACACCGAGCGGCAGGTCCGCCGCCTGGTGGAGTGGTACATGCGGGTGAAGCAGGCCGGCTGAGGGGCGACGGGGCCCGGCCCGTCCGATGGATCGGCCGGGCCCCGTACCGACCCTCCGCCGCCACAGTTTCGGACGACCGGCCGGCGAAGATCGCGGCCCTGCTGCCAAAGAGGGATCCTTCCCTCCGGTGACGGCATGGTACGACAAGGGTCCGGACCCGGCCGGAGCACGCGGACGAGGGTTTTCGCAGCGGATGCACATCGTCGACCGACGTTTGAACCCGGGCGGCAAGAGCCTCCCGAACCGCCAGCGCTTCCTGAGGCGCGTGAAGGACGTGGCCCAGCGCGCGGTGCGCGAATCCGCCCGCGAGAAGGACATCAAGGATCTTGGCAAGGACGGCCGCGTCACCGTGCCGGCGGACGGCGTCCGGGAGCCCCGCTTCTCGCGCCAGCCCGGCACCGGCCTGCAGGACCACATCCTGCCCGGCAACAAGACCTACGTGGAGGGCGACACGATCGAGCGCCCGCCGGGCAGCGGCGGCGGTCGCGGGGCCGGCGAGGGCGGGGAGGGCGGCGAGAACAGCGAGGACGCGTTCCGCTTCGTGCTCACCCGCGAGGAGTTCCTGGAGCTCTTCCTCGAGGATCTGGAATTGCCGGACCTCGCCAAGCGTCGCCTCGCCATCGTCGAGACGGAAGGGTTGCGCCGGGCGGGCTACACGGTCACCGGCTCGCCGGCGAACCTCGCGCTCACCCGCACCCTGCGCAACTCGATGTCGCGGCGGATCGCCCTCAAGCGCCCGAAGCCCGACGAGGTCGCGGCCCTGGAGGCCCGGCTCGACGCCCTCGCCGAGGGGCATCCGGAGCGGCCGGACCTGGAGCAGGCGCTGTTCCGGCTGCGCGAGCGCGCGAAGCGCATCCCCTACGTCGACCCGATCGACCTGCGATTCCGCCGGTTCGAGCCCTATCCGCGGCCGATCGCGCAGGCGGTGATGTTCTGCCTGATGGACGTGTCCGGCTCGATGACCGAGCACATGAAGGACCTCGCCAAACGGTTCTACATCCTGCTGCACATCTTCCTGACGCGCCGCTACCGGCACGTCGAGATCGTGTTCATCCGCCACACCGACCGGGCGACCGAGGTGGACGAGGAGACCTTCTTCGGCTCCCGCGAGACCGGCGGCACCCTGGTCTCGTCGGCGCTCGTGGAGATGAAGCGCGTCATCGCCGAGCGCTACGACCCGAACGACTGGAACATCTACGCGGCCCAGGCCTCGGACGGCGACAACGTCTCCTCCGACGGGCCGACCTCCACGGAGCTGCTGCGGTCGCACATCCTGCCGGCCTGCCAGCACTTCGCCTATCTGGAGGTGGGCGACGAGAATGGTCCCCGCGCCGGCTTCGTCGAGCACCGCACCACCCTGTGGCGGACCTACGAGGCCATCGCCAAGGCCGGCGGCCCGATCGCCATGCGCAAGGTCAACCACCGCCGGGAGATCTACCCGGTCTTCCGCGAGCTGTTCGGGCGCAAGGAAGGCCGCGCCGAGGCGGAGGCGTGATGCCGTCGCACGCATCGACCGATCGGGAGGCCGCATGACGCTCGTCAAGGCACGCACGCCCCAGATCATCGCGGGCAACCAGAAGCCGCTGTTCACCGGCAACGACTGGGATTTCGACACGATCCGGCGGATCCACGACGCCTGCGAGGCGGTGGCCGGGCCGCAGCTGGGACTGTCGTGGTACCCGAACCAGATCGAGATCATCACGGCCGAGCAGATGCTCGACGCCTACGCGTCGATCGGCATGCCGCTGTTCTACAAGCACTGGTCGTTCGGCAAGCACTTCGCCCAGCACGAGGCCGGCTACCGCCGCGGCCTGATGGGGCTCGCCTACGAGATCGTCATCAACTCGGACCCGTGCATCTCCTACGTCATGGAGGAGAACACGGCGACGATGCAGACGCTGGTCATCGCGCACGCCGCCTTCGGCCACAACCACTTCTTCAAGAACAATTATCTGTTCCGGCAGTGGACCGACGCCGAGGGCATCCTCGACTACCTCGACTTCGCCAAGGGCTTCATCGCCCGCTGCGAGGAGCGCTACGGCCACCAGGCGGTGGAGCAGGTGCTCGACGCCGCCCACGCGCTGATGAGCCAGGGCGTCCACCGCTACCCGCGCAAGAAGCGGCCGGACCTCGCCTCCGAGCAGCGGCGCGAGCGCGAGCGGATCGAGCACGGCGAGCAGATCTACAACGATCTCTGGCGCACCCTGCCGCAGAAGATCGGCACGGCGCGTCCGGACGCGGCCGCCGAGCGGCGCAAGGCGCTGCTCGAACTGCCGCAGGAGAACATCCTGTATTTCCTGGAGAAGGCCGCGCCCCGCCTGCGCCCCTGGCAGCGCGAGATCCTGCGCATCGTCCGCCTGGTGGCCCAGTACTTCTATCCGCAGCGCCAGACCAAGGTGATGAACGAGGGCTGCGCCACCTACTGCCACTACCGGATCATGAACGCCCTGTCGGAATCCGGGCAGATCACCGAGGCGGCCTATCTCGAGTTCCTGCAGTCGCACACCAACGTCATCCGGCAGCCGAACTACGACGACCGCTCCTACGGCGGCCACAATCCCTACGCGATCGGTTTCGCGATGATGCAGGACATCGCCCGCATCGCCGAGCAGCCGACCGAGGAGGATCGGGCGTGGTTCCCCGACATCGCGGGGGTCGGCGACGCCATGGCGGTCCTGCGCGACTGCTGGGAGAATTACCGGGACGAGAGCTTCATCCAGCAGTTCCTGTCGCCCAAGCTGATGCGCGACCTGCGCCTGTTCCACGTGGTCGACGATCCCGACGAGCCGGAGCTGCGGGTGGAGGCGATCCACGACGAGCGCGGCTATCGCAAGCTGCGCCGCTCCTTCGCGCGGCAGTACGACGTGGCGTGGCTCGATCCCGACATCGAGGTGGTGGACGTGGATCTGGAGGGCGACCGGCGCCTGATCCTGCACCACAAGGCGATCAACAAGATCACCCTGCAGAAGGACGACGCCAAGCGCGTGCTTCAGCACCTCGCCGACCTCTGGGGCTACGACGTGGTGCTCAAGGAGGTCGAGCCGGCCACCGGCGCGGTGCTCGGCGAGATCACCGCCAGCGCGCGGCCGATCTTCTTCTGAGCGGGACGGCGGGAGGGCGCCTCCCGCCCCGGTTCCCCGTCCTGATGTGGCGTCCGGCCGAAACCCTCGATGGCGGCAGCCCTCCGTCATCACGGGCGCAGCGAAGTGACCCAGGGTTGCGCGACTTCCGTGTGTGTAGCGCCGACTGGATCGCTTCGCGCCGCTCGCCAAGACGGCACCGGCCGATCGACCGGGACCTTCCGATGGGGACGGCGATTCCGAAGGCCTCGTGATTGCCTCGGCGGTACCGCCGTGCTGCATGGGGCGATGACCGCCACGATCCTCACCCTCGCCGAGACCAGCGACTTCCTCGACCGCGAATTCCCGCAGATGCAGGCGGGCGGGCGTGCCTACCACCTCGAGGCCGTGGGACCGCTCTCGGCGCGGATGCGGCTCGAAGCCCACGAGCGCTTCCTGCGTCCCGGCGCGACCGTGTCGGGGCCGGCCATGATGGCGCTCGCCGACTACGCCCTCTACGCGGCGATCCTGGCCAATATCGGTCCGGTGGCGCTCGCGGTGACGACGAGCCTCACCTTCAACTTCCTGCGCAGGCCCGCCATCGGGGATCTTGTGGCCGAATGCCGGCTGCTCAAGCTCGGCCGGCGCCTCGCCGTCGGCGAGGTGTCGATCACCGCCGCGGGCAACCCCGACCTCGTCTGCCACGCCACCGGCACCTACTCGATCCCGCCGCGCTGACGCGCCGTCTTCGCGAGCGCAGCGAAGCAACCTAGGGCAGCGCGTGATTGCCAGACGGGGCGTGTCGCTGGGTTGCTTCGCCGCGCTCGCAATGACGGGGGCCGGCTCAGCCGGCACGCGCCTCGGCGAGCCGGGCGGCGTAGCGGGCGATCAGGTCGACCTCGAGGTTGAGCCGGTCCCCCTGCCGCCGCTCGCCCCAGGTGGTGACCTGGAGCGTGTGCGGGATTAGCAGCACCGAGAACAGGTCGTCCGCGACCGCATTCACGGTGAGCGAGGTGCCGTCGAGGCAGACCGAGCCCTTCTCGGCGATGAACTTCTTCACGGCGGCCGGGGCCCGCAGGGTGAAGCGCTCGCTGGCGCCCCAGGCATCGGCCGTCACGCTCACGCGCTCCACGATCTCGGCGAGGCCGTCGACGTGGCCGGTGACGAGATGGCCGCCGAGCTCGTCGCCGATCTTCAGGGAGCGTTCGAGGTTGATCCGCGTGCCCGCCACCCAGCTGCCGACGGTGGTGCGCGCCAGCGTCTCGGCGGCGGCGTCGACCGCGAAGACGCAGCCGCCCGCGGCGGGCTCCACCGACACGGCGGTGAGGCACGGTCCGGCGCAGGCGATCGAGGCACCGAGCGCGATCGTCGCCGGATCGTAGGCGGCGCGGATCGCGATCCGGCGCAGGTCACCGTCGCCCGAGACCGAGACCGAGACGACCGTGCCGATGGCGCTGACCAAGCCCGTGAACATCGCTTACGTCCTGTTGCGTTCGTAGGTCACGGCCGTGTCGGGCCCGAGCTGCAGCCGCTCGGCCTCCCGGAACCGGTCGCCCGCCAGGGCTTCCGCCAGGGCCGGGCCCAGGGCCGGCAGGCCGCCCGCTGCGCCCAGCTCCGCCGGCCCGGTGACCAGCGTGCAGGCATCGATCAGATCGGCCCGGGCCAGCGCCTCCGCAAGGCGGGGGCCGCCCTCGCTGCACAGGCGGGTCAGGCCGCGCTCGCCGAGACGCGCCAGGGCCGCCGGGAGGTCGATCCCGCCGGCCGCGTCCGCCGCTACGGTGGCGACTTCGACGCCGAGGGCCTCCAGGGCCCGCCGCGCGTGGGCCGGGGCCGAGCGGGTCGTGAGCACCAAAGTCGGCGTGTCGCGGGCGGTGCGGGCGAGGACGCTCGCCGGGGAGAGCCGCAGATGCGTGTCGAGCACGACCCGCAGGGGCGAGCGCGTGCCGAGGCCCGGCAGCCGCACGGTCAGCGACGGGTCGTCGGCCCGGGCGGTGCCGATGCCGATCAGGATTGCGTCGGCGTGGGCCCGCCACAGGTGGACCGCCCCGTCCGCCACCGGCCCGGTGATCCGCAGGCGCTCCGGCCCGGCGGAAGCGCAGAAGCCGTCGCGGGTGCGGGCGAGCTTGAGGTGCAGGGCCGGGCGGCCGCGGGTCACCCGGGTGACGTGGCCGACATGGTCGCGCGCCGCCTCCTCCCGCATCAGCCCGGTCTCGACCGCGACGCCGCCCCGCCGCAGGAGGTCGTGGCCGCGCCCGGCCACCCGCGGGTCGGGATCCTCCAGGGCGCTGACCACCCGGGCGATCCCGGCAGCCAGGATGGCGTCGGTGCAGGGCGGCGTGCGGCCGTGATGGGAGCAGGGCTCCAGGGTGACGTAGAGGGTCGCGCCGCGGGCGGCCTCGCCGGCGGCGGCGAGCGCCACGGGCTCCCCGTGCGGGCGCCCGCCCGGCGCCGTGGCTGCCGTCCCGAGGATGCGGCCGGTTTCGGGCTCGACCACGACGGCGCCGACCGACGGGTTCGGCCAGGTGGTGCCGAGCCCGCGTCGGCCCAGCGCCAGGGCGAGGCGCATGAAGTTCGGGTCGCCGCTCATAGACGCCCGGCGCGGCGCCGCCCCGACGCCTCGGGCTCCGGGTCGCCCTCCGGACCCGGCGCGGCCGCCGGTACCGGCGTGCCGTCGCTCAGCGTGCCGAGCAGCTCCTCGAAGTCCCGGGCCTCGCGGAAGTTCTTGTAGACGGAGGCGAAGCGCACGTAGGCGACGTCGTCGAGGCCCTTCAGCCCCGCCATCACCAGCTCGCCGATCGCCTCGGAGGTCACCTCGGGCTCGCCGGCGCTCTCGAGCTGCCGGGTGATGCCGCTGACCAGCCGCTCGATCCGCTCCGGATCGACGGCGCGCTTGCGCAGCGCCACGTCGATGGAGCGCTGGAGCTTGTCGCGGTCGAACGGCACGCGCTTGCCCGAGCGCTTGAGCACCACGACTTCGCGGAGCTGCACGCGCTCGAAGGTGGTGAAGCGGCCGGCGCAGTCCGGGCAGACCCGGCGGCGCCGGATCGCGGCGCCGTCCTCGGAGGGCCGCGAGTCCTTCACCTGGGTCTCGGAGCCGCCGCAGTAGGGACAGCGCATGGATCTCGCTACTCGGGCATGAAAACGGCCGCGGACCGGTCGGATCCGCGGCCGTTTCCTAATCCACCGCGGGCCGGCCCGGAAGACCGGCCCCGCCTCAAGCGGCCCTCTTGCCTCAGCCGTAGATCGGGAACCGGTCCGTCAGCGCGTGGACGCGGGTCTTGACGTCGGCCTCGACCGCGCTGTCGCCGGCCTCACCCTTGGCGGCGAGCCCGTCCAGCACCTCGACGATGAAGCCGCCGATCTGCTTGAACTCGGCGACGCCGAAGCCGCGCGAGGTGCCGGCCGGGGTGCCGAGCCGGATGCCCGAGGTGATGGTCGGCTTCTGCGTGTCGAAGGGGACGCCGTTCTTGTTGCAGGTGATGTGCGCCCGCGACAGGGCCGCCTCGGCGGCCTTGCCGGTGAGGCCCTTCCGCTGGAGGTCGACCAGCATCAGGTGGTTGTCGGTACCGCCCGAGGTGATGTCGTAGCCGCCCGAGATCAGCGTGTCGGCGAGCGCCCGGGCGTTCTCCACCACCTGGCGGGCGTAGATCTTGAACTCGGGCTTCAGCGCCTCGCCGAAGGCCACCGCCTTGCCGGCGATGACGTGCATGAGCGGGCCGCCCTGGAGACCGGGGAAGATCGCCGAGTTGAACTTCTTGGCGAGCGCCTCGTCGTTCGTCAGGATCATGCCGCCGCGCGGGCCGCGGAGGGTCTTGTGGGTCGTCGTGGTGGCGACGTGGGCGTGCGGGAACGGCGACGGGTGGACGCCGGCCGCCACGAGGCCCGCGAAGTGGGCCATGTCGACCATGAAGTAGGCGCCGACCGAGTCGGCGATCTCGCGGAACTTGGCGAAGTCCCAGTGGCGCGGGTAGCCCGAGCCGCCGGCGATGATCACCTTCGGCTTGTGCTCCTGGGCGAGCTGGGCGACCTGCTCCATGTCGATCCGCTGGTCCTCGCGGCGCACCGTGTAGGAGACCGGCTTGAACCACTTGCCCGAGACGTTCGGCGGGGCGCCGTGCGTCAGGTGGCCGCCGGCGGCGAGGTCGAGGCCCAGGAAGGTATCGCCGGGCTGCATGAGCGCCAGGAACACACCCTGGTTGGCCTGGGAGCCGGAATTCGGCTGCACGTTGGCGAAGCCGCAGTCGAACAGGCGCTTGGCGCGCTCGATGGCGAGATCCTCGGCGATGTCCACGAACTGGCAGCCGCCGTAGTAGCGCCGGCCCGGATAGCCCTCGGCGTACTTGTTGGTGAGCACCGAGCCCTGAGCCTCCAGCACGGCGCGGGAGACGATGTTCTCCGAGGCGATCAGCTCGATCTCGTGCTGCTGGCGGCCGAGCTCCTTGGCCACCGCCTCGGCGATCTCGGGGTCGGCTTCCGTCAGCGGGGCGGCGAAGAAGCTGTTGGAGAAGTGCTTGTCGGCGGCGGTACCGGCGCTCATGGTCTGCCTCTGTTCTGGTAGGGGCGATGCCCGGCCTTTCGTCGGCGTGCACGGGCGGGCGTTGAAGGTGGGATTCCTACACGCGCCGAGGGCTCAGGCCAAGCACAGGCATTTTGCTCGCGCGCCAAGAATAATTTGTCGCAGCCTGCCGCGGCGACCTCGAGAGTGATGCCGGCATATTTTCCTTCTCTGCCACCAACGGCTCGATAAAAGGAAAAAAGTCATGGAATAAATCATGAACGTTTCGAGGGTCAGAGACGCGATGCGGTACTGTGATCTGCCGGATGTCCTGGATTATTCCATCGCTGAGCTTCGGCTCGGCCTGGCCTTCATCGCGCGACGGCAGGACCAGCGCTGCCCCGGTTCAAGCGATCTGGGATATCAAGACCGGCAAGGCGCAGTAGACGCCGGCTCGCGCGCGCGAACTGCGCAGAGATGTCGGCGTCGATGACAGTTTTCCCGTCATAGAGGTTCACTTGAGACGAGGAAACTCGGTCAAGGGACTGTCAATATCCGCGATCCTACTCGGAGAGAGGTTGCCATGAGCATGGAAGCCTACGCGCTCTGCGCGGGCGCGATGCCTGGCGTGGCGGAATGGCAGGCGGCCATCCACGAAAACGGGTTCGATCTGAAACTCGACGCCGCGCGCATACCGCCGGCCACGCAAGGGCATCTGCCCGCGACTTGGCGGCGCCGCGAGGCCGGCTTCGAGTGCCAGATCATTCCGCTGTCGGATCTGACGGACACCTATACCGACATCGACTTCGGCGGGCCGTGGACGTGCGTCTATGCCTTCTACTTCGCCACGCTCCCGGCTTGCGTCGGGGCGTGGATGGCTGTCGCGGCCTGCGCGGCCCAGTCGGACGGTATCGTCTTCAATCCGCAAGAGGGGCAGCTGCTCACCGCCGAGGGCGCGATCCGCTACGCGCGCGACACGGTGGCGCGCATCGTCAGTCTGGAGGCGCAGTTCGACGCCTCGGCGGGCGGCTGAGGCCTGACGGCGTGTCGCGCTGCGGCGGCGCCGTCAGGCCCGCGGGGCGAGGTTCGTCTCGATCAGGACCGTCTCGGTCTCGAACGCGGCCGCGTGCCACGCCCCGGCCGGGAAGTGGAACACGCTGCCGGCCGAGAACGGCTCGCGGCCCCGCTCGGTCTCCAGGATCCCCGAGCCCGAGAGCACCTGCACGAACTGCTCGTGATCGTGGCTGTGCGCCAGCGCCGAGACGCCGGCCGGGACGACCACGCGCACGAGGCTGGCGCCCGAGCCCGGGATCGTGCGCTTGGCGACGCCGTTCCCGCCGAGGCTCTCGGCGCGGTCGTCCCAGGCGGTCAGGTAATCGCTCATCACGGGTCTCCTCGCCGGCAGGGTGCCGCTCCGATCGGTCGGGTCAACGCCCGCCCGGACCCCGCCCCCGCGTCAACCGGTCCCGCCGGGCTGGCGGCCGCGCCGGCCCTTGCCGGCCGCGGGGTCGGCCGGCGCCGGATCCGGCCGGGCCGGGCTGCCCGACGGCGCCGGAGGCACGGCGCTCGCGGACGGCGTGCCGGAGGTGGGCCAGAAGGTCTCGAACAGCTCCTGCATCGCCCGGATGTTGTTGCCCTGAACCTCGGCCCCGGTGCGCAGCATCTGCTGGAACATGTCGGAGCCGGCCTCGCCCGCGCTCGCCTGCGGATTGGCGGCCGGCTTGGCGGCGGGTCTGGCGGCCGGCTTCGGCGGAGCCGGCGGCTCGACCGCCGGCATCATCGCCCTGGCCATCTCGGCCCAGGCCGGGCCGAACGGGAACGGCACGGGCGGCGGCGGCGCGCTCGGTCGCGCCGGCTCGGCCTGCGGCTGGTTCAGCATGACGTGGACGATGCTCGCCACCACGGCGCCCGCCATCATCGGCAACATCTGGCGCAGGACCTGCGCGCCGACGCCGCTCGTTGCCGAGGCCTGCCGCAGCACCGCCTGCATCAGCTGCGCCGAGCCGAACATCTGGCCGAGGGCCTCGAACCCCTGCGCCGGCGCCGGCTTGGCGGCCTCCAGACCGAACATCCGCGCGAAGCCGGTCGGGTCCAGGCCGACGCTGCGCTGGAGGCCGAGCGTCAGGGCCGGCATCAGCGCCTCGAAGGCGCGGGCCGTCTGCTCGGTCGTCAGGCCGAACGGCTGGCCCATGGCCTGAAGCCCGGCCTCGCCCTGGGCCTGGAACATCTCGAGCGGGTTGAACATGACGCCTCGATCCTGTCCCGGCCGGGACCGCCCGGGACAGGGCATCGTGACCCTTTGCGCGGGGAAATACCAGTTCCCACCCGCGGAACTTGTGCCTCCGCGCCGCCGTGTCAGCTCAACGGCTCGGGATGAGCGTGGCCCGGCGGCAGCGGCGCCGCCCGGTGGGGCGCCTCGGCGGCGACGTCCGGCTCCGGCCGGCGCGGGCCGACCCCCTCCAGCCGGTCGACCGTGCGTCGGGCGAGCAGGATGCCGAGCGCGCCGAAGACCAGGGAGCCGACCCCCATCCCGGCCACCACGCCGCGGGGGCCGTAGAGCGACGCGCCGAGCATGGCCGGCGGGATCGTTCCGAGCGTCGCCCGGCCCCAGTTCAGCAGCGTCGAGCGCAGCGGGAAGCCGAGATTGTTGAAGGCGGCGTTGCCGAGGAACAGGAGCCCGTTGAAGAACCAGATCGCGCCGCCGACGAGGCAGAAGAAGCCGAACAGCTCGGCCGCCACCCCCTGCAGGCCGAACAGGCCGGCGAGCCATCCCCGGGCCAGCGCCAGGAGGAGCCAGACCGCGGCGCAGTAGGCCAGAGTCACGCGGATCGCCGCGCCGAGCACGCCGCGCATCCGATCGAACAGGCCCGCGCCCCAGTTCTGCGCCAGGATCGGGCCGATCGCCCCCGACAGCGCGAACAGGCCGCCGAAGGCCACCGGCGTCAGCCGGTCGATCACCGACGCGGCCGCGACCGCGTCCGCTCCATAGCCGGCGAACAGACGCGCCAGGAAGGCGCTCGCCACCGAGGGGGCGAGGTTCGTGAGCACGGCCGGGCCCGCGACACCCGCCAGGGCGGCCGCGTCGGCCGGCAGGTCGGGCAGGCGCGGCCGGCCGAGGAGACCGTGCCGGGCGACGCCGCGGACGCCCACCGCCACGAAGGTCGCACGCGCCGCGCAGACCGTGATCGCCGCGCCCGTGACGCCGAGGCCGGCCCCGAAGATCAGCAGCGGATCGAGGAGCGCGGTGATCACGGCGCCGGCCAGGGTGACCGACATCGCCTGCCGCGCCTCGCCGACCGCGCGCAGCAGCCCGGTGAACAGCATGCCGGCGGCGAGCAGAAGGTTCGACGGCAGGGTGATGTAGAGGAACAGGACGGCCACCCGCAGCGCCTCGCCCTGCGCGCCGATCAGGGCCAGGAGCGGGCCGGCCAGCAGCGCGATCAGCCCCGCGATGAGGGCGGCCACGAGGCTGCCGAGGACCAGCGCCGAGGTCGCGAGGCGCCGCGCCGCCGCGCGGTCGCGCGCGCCGACGGCCTTCCCGACCAGGGCGCCGGCGGCGATCATCAGGCCGATATTCACCGCCGTGGCGAAGAACTGGACGATGCCGGCGAAGCCGACCGCCGCCGTGAGGTTCGGGTCGCCCAGCGTCGAGACGTAGAGCAGCGACAGGAGATCGACGACGAAGATCGCCATCAGCCCCACCGAGCCGGTGGCCGCCATCACCACGACGTGGCGGAGGATCGAGCCGGTGACGAAGCGGCCCGCCTCCGCCGGGGGCGGCCCGTCGGACATGTCAGACATCCCGCCCGTCACGCATCCCGGGCGCTGCCTTCCGCCTCGAGCTCGGCCTCCGGATCGGACTCCTCGGCGGCTTCCGTCTCCTGCGGGGCCAGGGCGGGCTTCTCCAAGAGCCGCTCGGCGGCCTCGCGCCGGTCGCTGCCCACGAGGTCGCGGGTCTCGGTGCTGAGCGCCCGGGCCGGCCGGACCGGGGCGGTCAGCGGCTCGGGCTTCAGCCCGGCCGCGGCGCCGCGCATCCAGCTGGACCCGTCCGGCAGGGCGCCCGCCTGCTGCAGGACCAGCCGCGCGATGTCGCGCTTGCGCACGTCGTCGGTCCGGGCCGTGGCGGCCTCCGGCGACAGGCCGAGCCCCTCCAGAGCCGCCCGCCCGAAGGCGAGGGCGGATTCGGCGGTCTCGCGGATCTGGTAGTCGACGTCCCGGTTCATCAGCTCCACCGCGTGCAGGCGGTCGTAGGCCCGCACGAAGGTCCGCACGCTCGAGAATTCCTCGTGGACGATGTCGACGATCTTGAGGGCGCCCTCCCGGTCGTCGACGCAGATGCAGACCAGCTCGACCCGCCCGATCCCGGCGGCGCGGAGCACGTCGAGGCGCGTGCCGTCGCCGTAGTAGATGCGGAAGCCGAAGCGCGAGGCGGCGCGCAACTGCTCCACGTCCTTGTCGATCACCGTGACCGGGATGCCCTCGGCCATCAGCACGTGCGTCAGCACCTGCCCGAACCGGCCGAAGCCGATCACCAGCACCCGCGCGTCGCCGCTCTCGGACAGCTCGGTGGAGGGCTCCTCCAGCGCGAAGGTGCTGCGCGCGTTGCGCCGCTCGATCAGCTTGTCGAGACCCTTGGCGGCGATGGGGCCGATCAGCATGGTCAGCGCGGCGAGCGCCACCGCGAAGCGCGTCGCCGTGACGCCGGTGAGGCCGAGATCCTGGGCCTGCGGCAGCAGCACGAAGGCGAACTCGCCCGCGGGCGCCAGGACCGCGGCCCCCCGCAGGGCCCCGAGGGTGTCCGAGCCGAACAGCCGGAACAGGCCGGCCACGATGGCGACCTTGACCAGGATCGCCGCCAGGGTCGCGCCGAACAGGGCCGGCCAGACCTCGCGCACGAGCGCGCCGTCGATCGACATGCCGACGCTCATGAAGAACAGGCCGAGCAGCATGCCGCGGAACGGCTCGATGTCGGCCTCCAGCTGGTGGCGGAAGTTCGACTCGGCGAGCAGGATGCCGGCGAGGAACGCGCCCATCGCCATCGACAGGCCGACCTGCTCCATGAGCAGCGCGGTGCCGAGCACCACCAGGAGCGCCGCGGCGGTCATCACCTCCCGGGCGCCGCTCGCCGCGAGCAGCCGGAAGAACGGGTTCAGGCCGTAGCGGCCGACCAGCACCACCGCGAGGATCGCCGCGAGCGCCTTGCCGGTGGAGACCGCGGCCTCCCCGAGCCAGGAGACGTCGGTCGCCTCGCCGGCCGAGGCCAGCAGCGGCATCAGCGCCAGGATGCCGACCACCGACAGGTCTTGGAACAGCAGGACCGCGAAGGCGCGCGCGCCGTAGGCGCTGCCGAGATCGCCCCGCTCCTCCAGGAGCTGCAGGGCCACCGCGGTGGCCGAGAGGGCGAGCGCGAGGCCGATCACCGCGGCGGCGCCGAAGCTGAGGCCAGCCACGAGGCCGGCGCCGCCGAGCACGAGCGCGCAGACGACGAGCTGCGCGGCGCCGAGGCCGAAGATGTCGCGGCGCATCGAGACGAGCTGCGACAGGTGCAGCTCTAGCCCGACGATGAAGAGCAGGAGCACCACGCCGATCTCGGCGACGCTCGCGGCCGTGTCGGGCTCGGCGATCAGCGACAGGCCGGAGGGCCCGATCAGCACGCCGGCCACGAGGTAACCGAGCACGGCGCTCTGCCCGATCAGCCGGAAGATCGGCACGCCGATCACGGCCGCCGTGAGGAAGGTCAGGACCGGCGGCAGGAAGCTCGCATGTTCGACGGGGCTCGCCATGGTGATCGTCCCGGCGGTTCTGCTGGATCGGCGCGGCTGAAGCTCCCGCTTAGCGCGCACGGGGCCGGGATGCGAGCCGTAAGCGGGTGCCGTTCGGCACCGACGGGCCCGCGCGGGGCGGTTCGGCCCCGGCTCGGCCCGAGAGGCGCGCTCAGCCCGAGAGCCGCGCTCAGCCCAGCAGGCGGGGGCGCGCCCGGTGCGATCCGTCGATGAACTCGAAGCCGCCGGCGGCGCTCAGCATGTGCAGGCGCGTGCCCGGCCAGGCCGCACCCGGGCAGAGGCGCGTCTCGACCCGCTGGGCGTAGGCGTCCTCGTCGAGGCGCAGGATCCGGGCGAGGCCGAGCGCCGCGCCGTAGCCCTGCCGGCAATCCTGGACGGGCCGGATCAGGCCGCCGTCGCGCGCCACGATCGGCCCCGCGGCCCGGGCGGAGCCGATGTCGATCAGCACCGGGTTGTGCCGGTGGGGAGTCCAGGGCCCGCGGAAATGCGGCGCGTGCCAGAGATGGAGCGTGTCGGAGTAGCTGCCGCCGCCGGCCCGGACCGTGGCGAACATCCACCAGCGGCCGCCGTGCTGCAGCAGGGTCGCGTCCCCGGCCACGACCCCGTCGAGGAGCACCGCCTCGTGCACCCAGCCGCGCGGGAAGTCGGTGGCCCGGTAGAGGTCGATCGTCCCGGAGGCGTGGGATTCCGGGATCATCCAGACCTGCCCGTCCGCCTCGAACACGAACGGGTAGGAGAGGTGGGTCTCCAGCTCGAGCACCGGCTCCGGGCGGCCGCGGGGGCCGTTCGCCCCGAAATCCACCGCGGCGATCACGCCCTTGCCGCGGCGGTAGTCGAATTCCTCCACGAACAGGGTCACGGCGCCGTCCCGGGCGATCGCGAAGGGGTCGGCGTAGAAGCGGCGCCCGTCGTCGGGAAGGACCTGCCAGCCGCCTTCGGGATGCCGGCGCAGGTCGATCAGGTCGGGGCCGACGATCCGCCGCCAGCCCACCCGCCAGTGCGGGCCGTGGAAGCAGAGGGCGTAGAGCCGGCGGGCGATCTGCCGAGCGAGCCCCCCGGCGGCCCGGCGGCGTGCGCCCAGGCCGCCGAGGTCGTAGGCGGCCGCGGGCCGCAGGGGTGCTCCGGCGCCGTCAGGGAGCGCCGTCGAGGCGGCGCCGTCCAGGGCGGCGAGGATCAGCGTGATGGTCCGCGCGAGGTAGCCCTCGAAGGCCGTGAGCATCACCGTGTGCGATTCCGTGCCGAGGCGGCCGACCGCCACCGGCGCGCCGTCCGGCCCGCGCAGGGCCGCCACCGGCGCCCCGTGGGCGAACAGGGCGGCGAGGAGGCCGGCCTCGCCCGGCATCCCGTCGTAATCGAGCCGCCAGGCCGGCGCCGGGCCCGAATCCGCGGGGCTGTCCGAGAGGTCGAGGACGAGGTCGGCGGCGCTCCAGACGGGCTCCGCGCCGTCGGGGCTCGCCTCGTAGGGGGCGAGGGCCACCGGCTCCGCCGCGGTCGCCAGGCCCGGCCGCGGCAGGCCGTGGATGGCGGCCTCCAGGCGGAACAGGAGCTCCGCGTTCGGCGGCAGGCCCTCCGCGTGCTCGACCCAGGCGACGCGGATCCGATGGTCGGGCCGCTGCCCGAGCTGGTCGAGGAGCCGGATGTGCCAGCCGCGCAGGGACCGGCGGTCGAGCCGCACGACGATGGTCCGGGTGCGGGCGCGCGTCCCGGAGGGCGACGGCTCCGCCCGGGCGGGAGCCCGGCCACCGGTCGCCGACGGCCGGTCCGTGCCTCCGATCACCCGCTCCATCAGCCGGTCGGCCCCACGCCCCGCGTGCCGGATTTCGTATCGACGCTCACGGCGGCCAGACCCGGGATGCGCCCGGCTTCGACCCTCGATACGGTCGAGCCAGGCTCGAATGCTGTTACGCCGCGCCACGATCAAGCACGGCCGAGTGGTTGTCTACCGGTTCAAGCTTAACGCACGGGACGATTTCTGGACGGTGAACCGAAAAAATCGAAACGCAGTCCATCAAATAAACGCGTGTTGCCGGGTCGTGATACAGTGTCGCGAGGCCGTGGCGGTTCGCCGAGGGGAACCCCACCTCCAGCTGGACCGTTCGCCAGTCAAGGACGTGGTGCGGAGACAGGACATGACGCGCAAGACGCTGACGATGCCCCTCGCGGCGATGCTCCTCGCCGCCATTCCGGGAACGGCCTTCGCCTGGGGCGGTGGCGGCGGTGGCGGCGGCGACAGCGGGAGCGGCCTCTCCCCCTACGCGGCGCTGAGCGGCAACGACCGCTCGGCCGGGGTCAACAACGGCAATTATCGCGACCCGGCCCTCGACCCCTACATCCGGACCTACGATCCGGAGGCTGCGGCCCGCTACGCGGCGCCGCCGGCCGCGCAGCCGCGCCTGCGCGTGCGGCCGTACTACGGCTACCCTTACTGAGGCGATCTGCCTGAGGCGATCCGCGGAGGCCGTCGCGCGACGGCCTCGTCGTTCAGGAGCGTCCGAGGCCGCTCGCGGCCCGGACGCGCTTGAGCGTCCACGGTCCGCCCGAGAGCTTGCAGCCGGTGCCGCGGACGAAGCGGCTGCGGGTCGGCGCGATCACCGATGCCAGGAAGTTGCGGCAGATCAGCTCGTCCGAGACGTACGGGAGCCCGGTCGGATTGACCGACCCGTGAAGCCCGGTCTCCGGGTTGTCCCACTTGACCGGCCGCCCGTTGCCCTGCGGATCCAGCGCGACGCCGAGGGCGGCCCGCGCCCGGCGCCAATCCTCCTCGGCGAGGTCGTCCCCGAAGCTCACAGGCCGCTTCTCGATGCTGCCGGTGACGGTCGGCTCCTCGACGACGCGCGGTGGCGCCGCCGGCGGATCGCCCCGGAAGACCAGCAGGGGCTGGCTGCAGCCGCACAGGGCCATCGCCACCGCCATCGACACCACCGACACGGACGCGCAGATGCGCGAACGCCGGCTTGGCCCTTTACACGCGCATCCCCGCATTACACCTGACTCACGACGGGCTATTCGCTCGACCGAACATGCCGATGTCGGTGCCCCCTCAGGCCCTGGACGCGGCAGGCAGGAGTCTTGGCGTGGATCAGTTAAGGACCGATGACCCGAAGAGCGCGGACTTCACGCTGAGCGAGGATCCCGTCGGGCTGTTCGCCGCCTGGATGAAGGAGGCCGAGGCCTCCGAGCCCGAGGACGCGAACGCGATGGCGCTCGCCACCGCCGGATCGGACGGGCTGCCGGATGTGCGGATGGTCCTGCTGAAGGGCTTCGACGCCCGAGGCTTCGTCTTCTACACCAACACGCAGTCCACCAAGGGGGAGGAGCTGGCGCAGAACCCCCAGGCGGCCCTGGTGCTGCACTGGAAGAGCCTGCGCCGGCAGGTGCGGGCCCGCGGGCCGATCACGCCGGTCACGGCCGCGGAGGCCGACGCGTATTTCCAGAGCCGCCGCCGCGAGAGCCGGCTCGGGGCGATCGCCAGCCAGCAATCCCGCCCGCTGGCCGACCGCGCCACGCTGATGAACGCGGTGGCGGAGCTGTCCGAGCGGTACGGCGACGGGCCGATCCCCCGGCCGGAGCACTGGACCGGATTCCGGATCGCGCCGGTGAGCGTCGAGTTCTGGCAGAACGGCGATTTCCGCCTGCACGACCGGGTCCGCTTCACCCGGACGGGCGCGGGCTGGAGCCGGGCGCGGCTCTATCCCTGACATCAAGCCGAAACGCAGAGAGCCTCGGCAGGGCCGGGGCTCTCGCGTCGCGTGACGGGTGGCGCTGAGGCTCAGGCCTCCTCGCCGTCCTTCTTCTCGTCCTCGGCGGACTCCTCGGCCTTCTCCTCGGCGGCCTCGGCCGACTGCGCCTCGGCGATGGCGGCCTCCTCGGCCTCCACCTCGGCACCCAGCACGGTCGGCGGCACGATGTTGGCCACCGGGTCGGTCTGCTCGCCGGTGTAGGTGCCGGCCGGGATCTTGATGTCGGAGACGTGGATGACGTCGCCGATCGCGCGGCCGGTCAGGTCGACCTCGATCGCGTCCGGGATCTGGTCGGGGGCGACGTCGAGGCTCAGCGTGTGGGCCACGATGTTGAGGGTGCCGCCGAGCTTCTTGATGCCGGGGGCCGCGTCCTCGTTGACGAAGTGCACTGGCACCTCGACCGTGACGGTCTGGCCCGAGACGACGCGCAGGAAGTCGACGTGCAGCGGCACGCCGGTCACCGGGTCGAGCTGGAAGTCGCGCGGGATCGCGCGGACCTTCTTGCCGCCGGCGTTGATCTCGAACAGCGTGGTCTTGAAGCCGCCGGCGTAGATCAGGGTGCGGGTGCGGATGAGGTCGACCGCGATGGATTGCGGCGGCTGGCCACCCCCGTAGATGACGGCGGGAACTTGGCCCTGGCGACGAACGGCCCGGGCGGCCCCCTTGCCGACCCGGTCGCGTGCCACGGCCTCAAGCGTCTTCACAGCGCTCATGGCGTGATCCTTTACGATTGCTGGAGCCGGAAAACGAAAAGGCCGCCCCTGGCGGACGGCCACATCCTTCCCGGCGCGCCCCTGCCTCCAAGGGTGTCTCGGGGGCGCGCCGTGCGCATACACGGGCGGGGGCGGATTGGCAATGCGGCGGCGCCGCCGACCCGCGGCGGCCCGGCCGTCCGGCATCGATCACAGGCCCGCCAGCGCCCGCCGCGCCCGGCGCTTCTGCAGCCACAGGGTCAGGCCGAGCGCGGTCCCGATCACCAGCGCCGAGACGGCCGTGGTGACCGTGCCGAGGGCGTAGATCTCCGGCGTCGTCACCGTGGTGGTCAGGCCCTGCAACTCCAGCGGCAGGGTGTTGCGGCCGCCGATCGCCTGGCTGGTGCGGGCGAGCTCGTCGAACGACAGGGTGAAGCCGAACAGCGCGACGCCGACGAGCGCGGGCGCGAGGATCGGCACCACCACGTGCCGGAGCGTCTGCGGGCCGCTGGCGCCCAGGTCGCGGGCGGCCTCCTCGTAGGCGGGGTCGAACCGGTTGAACACCGCGAACATGATCAGCAGGCCGAAGGGCAGCGTCCAGGTGAGGTGCGCGCCCAGCGCCGAGCTGTAGAGGCCCATCAGCGTGCCGTGGTCCTGCAGGAACCCCCAGCCGGTGGCGGCGGCGAGCGCCTTCACGGCGTCGTCGAGGAGCCGGAACTCCAGGCCGATGCCCAGCGAGACCACGATCGAGGGCACGATCAGGCTCGAGACCGCCAGGGCGAAGACGAGGCCGGCCCCGCGAAACCCCTTCCGGAAGGCGAGGCCCGCGTAGAACGCGATTCCCACGGTGAGCGCCATGACCACGAGGCCGAGGGCCAGCGAGCGCCGCAGCGCTGCCCAGATGTCGATCACGCCGACGCCTTCCCACAGCTTGGCGAACCAGTGGGTCGAGACGCCGTTCATCGGGAAGGTCAGGCCGCCGGACGGGCCCTGGAAGCTCAGCGCCAGGATCGTCAGAGTCGGCCCGTAGAGGAACAGGACGTAGAGGGCGAAGACCGCCGCCAGCAGGTAGAAGGCGCGGCCGCGGGGCTGGTCCATCGCTACAATTCCCGCCGGAGGTCGATCATCCGGGTGAGCCCGAGGATCATCAGCAGCACGGCGGCGAGCAGCACAACGGCGTTGGCGGCGGCGGCCGGGAACTGCAGGTAGGACATCTGCACCTGGATCACCTTGCCGACGCTGGCGATCTGCTGGCCGCCCATCACGCCCACGGTGACGAAGTCGCCCATCACCAGGGTCGTCACGAAGATCGTCCCGATGGCGATGCCGGGCTTGGCGAGCGGCAGGATCACGTTCCACAGGATCTGCGCGCCGGACGCGCCGCCGTCGCGCGCCGCCTCGATCAGCCGCCGGTCGATGCGCGCGAGGCTGTTGAAGATCGGCACGATCATGAACACCGTGTCGAGGTGCACGAAGGCCAGCACCACCGCGAAGTCGGAGTAGAGCAGGCCGTCGATCGGCTGCCGGATCAGCCCGAGGGTGCGGAGCGTGTCGTTGACGAGGCCGTTGCGGCCGAGCAGCGGGATCCACGAGATCATGCGGATCACGTTCGAGGTCCAGAACGGGATCGTGCAGAGCAGGAACAGGCCCATCCGCACCGTGCCGGAGCGGATGTGTAAGGCCAGGAAATACGCGATGGCGAAGCCCAGCGGCAGGGTGATCGCCAGCGTCAGCGCGACGAACTTCACCGTGGAGAGGTAGGTGCGCAACGTCGTGCAGAGGTCGGCCGACAGGCAGCCGTCGAACACGTCGGCGTAGTTCTGCAGGGTCAGGGCCGGGATGATCTCGTACTCGTTGTACTCCCAGAGGGAGACGATCCCTGTGAGCACCAGCGGCACCACCAGGAAGACCAGGAAGACGAGGGCCAGCGGCGCGGCCTGGAGGTAGGCGAGGGCGCGGCCGCGCGGGCGCGCCGCGACGGCGGGCGCCGCGGTCCGCTCGGCAGTCGCGGCGGCGGGCAGGGCGAGATCGGTCATCGGATTTGCCCGCCGCGCGCCGGCGCAGCCGGTCCCCTTCGCGGACCCCGCGAGGCGCGAAGCGCCCCCTCTCCCGGGCGGGAGAGGGGACCCGCGTTCCATCCGGCGACCGCGTCGATGCGCCGGGCGGGCGTCTCCGAGGCCCCGTACAGGGAGGAGGGTGGGGAGGCGGCGCCCACCGCCCTCACGCCGCGATGAACTCGTTCCACTTGCGCACCATGTAGGTGTTCTCGTCCATCACGGCGTTCCAGCAGGCGACGGCGCCCATCCGCGCGTCGAAGGAGCCGCCATCGCGGGTGGCGCCGGCCTTCTCGATCAGGGTGCCGTCGGGGCCGAGGATGTCCTTCTCGGCGGGCTTCCCCTCCATCCAGAAGGCCCACTCGTAGGGCTGCATGTTCGCCTGGGCGGTCTCCAGCACGGCCGAGTAGTAGCCCTGCCGGTTGAGGTAGGCCCCGGCCCAGCCGGACAGGAACCAGTTGATGAAGTCGTAGGCCGCGTCGAGCTTCCTGCCGCTCAGGGTCTTGGGGATGCCGAAGCCCGAGGCCCAGGCCCGGTAGCCCTCCTTCAACGGCTGGTAGGTGCAGGGCACGCCCTGCGCCCGCACCTTGGTGACGGCGGGCGACCACATCGACTGGATCACCGTCTCGCCCGAGGCCATCAGGTTCACGGATTCGTTGAAGTCCTGCCAGAAGGCGCGGAACTGGCCGGCGCGCTTGGCCTCGATCAGCACCTTGATGGTGCGGTCGATCTCGGGCTTCGTCATGTTGCCCTTGTCGCCGTAGGTGTAGTCGCCGGTCGCCTCCACCACCATGGCGGCGTCCATGATGCCGATCGACGGGATGTTGAGGATCGAGGCCTTGCCCTTGAAGGCCGGGTTCAGGAGTTCCTTCCAGCTCGTGACGGGCACCTTGATCAGGTCCGGCCGGATGCCCAGCGTGTCGGCGTTGTAGACGGTCGGGATCAGCGAGATCCACTGGGTCTGTTCGCCGGCAAATTTTTTGGAGTCGATGCCCTCCAGGTAGAAGACCTTCTTGGGCGCCGTGCCCTGGTCGCCGATCTTCTTGCCCGCCACTTCCCCCTTCGTGAAAACGGAAGAGATCTTGTCGGCAAGCTTGATCCGCTTGGCGTCCATGCCCTGCAGGTTGCCGGCGGGCAGGATCTTCTTGAGGCTGAAATACTCGGTGTCGATCAGGTCGAAGGAGTTCGGCTGGGTGACCGCGCGCTTGGTCACCTCGTCGGTGACCACGGGGATGTACTCGATGGTGAGGCCGAGATCCTCCTTCACCTTCCGGGCGATGTCGGCGGACTGATTCACCGCGGTGCCGAGGTAGCGCAGGGTGACGGGCTCGGCGGCGTGGACCGCCGGGAAGCCGGTCACCGGCGTCGCGGCGAGCGCGGCGGCCCCCTTCAGGAGCGTGCGCCGGCTCGGCTTCTGTGGCAGGTCCATGGTCGTCTCCGGGGCTGTCAGGCGTCGAGGCGGTGGGCGGCGGAAACGTCCCAGCCGACCGGGATCGTGTCGCCGAGGCGGAGCGGGCGGGCCGCGAACGCCGCGTCGCTGAGGATCGCCGTGAGGGCGGCGGGGCTCTCGGGCGCGCGCTCCAGCCCGTCGGCGTCGAGGCCGACATGGACGCTGGTGCCCTGGTACTCGACCGCTACCACCCGGGCCGGCAGCGCGCCGGGGCCGGCCGCGGCGCCGAGCCGCATCCGGTCGGCCCGCACGGCGACGAGACCCTCCGGCAGCCGGATCACGTTGTGGCCGCCGATGAACCGGGCCACGAAGGCGGTGGCCGGACGCTCGAACACGGTGCGCGGGTCGGCGGCCTGCTCGATCCGGCCGGCATTCATCACGACCACGAGGTCGGAGAGCGCCATCGCCTCCTCCTGGCTGTGGGTGACGTGGATGAAGGTGAGCCCCAGCTCGGTCTGGATCCGCTTCAGCTCCACCCGCATCCGCACCCGCAGGAACGGGTCGAGGGCCGAGAGCGGCTCGTCGAGCAGCAGCACCTTCGGGCCGGTGACCAGGGCGCGGGCGAGCGCCACGCGCTGCTGCTGGCCGCCCGAGAGCTGGGCCGGCAGGCGCTCGGCGAGGTGGCTCATCTGCACGAGGTCGAGCATCGCCATCGCCTTGGCGCGGCGCTCCGCCCTGCCGATGCCGCGCATCTTGAGGCTGAAGGCGACGTTGTCGCGCGCGTCGAGATGCGGGAACAGCGCGTAGCTCTGGAACATCATGGCGGTGCCGCGCGCGGCCGGGGCCGCATCGCCGACCGCCTTCGGGCCGATCACCACGTCGCCGGCGCTGGCGCGCTCGTGGCCGCCGATCATCCGCAGCGTCGTGGTCTTGCCGCAGCCGGAGGGGCCGAGCAGGCAGCAATAGGCGCCGGACGGCACCTTCAGGTCGATGCCGTCAACCGCAATGGCCGCGCCGTAGCGCTTGGTCAGGCCGATCAGTTCGACATCCATGCGGTGCTCTCCCCGGAGGTTGCAGGCAAGCCGCGGGCCAGCGTCGCCCTCAGGTGCCCCGCCGCTCGGCCGGATCGACGGCCCGGTCGAGCACCCGCCCGCGCCCCGGCTCGGACAGGACCCGGCCGTCCTCGGCGATGACCTGCCCGCCCGCGATGGTCATGACCGGCCAGCCGGTTACGTCGAAGCCTTCCCAGGGCGTGTAGTCGGAGCCGTGGTGCAGGTTCGCCTGGCGGATGGTCTCGCGCCGGTTCGGGTCCCACAGGGTCAGGTCGGCGTCGAAGCCCGGGGCGATCGAGCCCTTGCGCGGGTAGAGCCCGTACAGCTTGGCGTGGTTCGTGGCGGTGAGCGCGGCGAACTGGTTGAGGCTGATCCGCCCCTTCGAGACGCCCTCCGAGAAGAATACCGGCAGCCGCGTCTCGATGCCGGGAATGCCGTTCGGGATCCAGCGGAAGGAGGTCTTCCCCCGCGGGTTCCGCTTGCCCTGCGGGTCGTCGTAGCGGAACGGGCAATGGTCGGATGAGACCACGTCGAAGATCCCGCGGCGGATCCCCGACCACACCGCCTCCTGGCTCTCGACGTCCCGCGTCGGCGGCGAGCAGACGTACTTCGCCCCCGCCATGAGATCCTCCTGGCCGAGACCCTTCATGTCCTCGGCCGTGAGGGTGAGGTATTGCGGGCAGGTCTCGGCCCGGATCTTCAGGCCCCGCGCCTGCGCCCAGGCGATCTGCTCGGTGGCCTCGCGGCCCGAGACGTGGACGATGACGATCGGCAGGTCGATCAGCTCCGCGTGGCTGATCGCCCGGTGGGCCGCCTCCCGCTCGACGATCTCCGGGCGCGACAGGGCGTGGCCGTAGGGCCGGGTCTCGCCCGCTCGCTCCAGCCGCTCGCTCAGGTAGCGGATCGCGTCGTAGCCCTCGGCGTGGACCATGACCCGGGCGCCCTGCCGCCGCGCGACGTGGAACACGTCGAGGAGCTGGCGGTCGTTCAGCACGAGGTCGTCGTAGGTCATGAAGACCTTGAAAGAGGTGTAGCCGTCGGCCACCAGGGCCGGCAGCTCCTGGCCGAGCACCGCCTCGGTCGGGTCCGAGATAATCATGTGGATCGCCACGTCGACGTGGCACTGGCCCTCGGCGCTGGCCCGGTAGGCGTCGACGGCGCCGCGCAGCGAGGCGCCCCGGGGCTGGAGCGCGAAGGGCATCACGCAGGTGGTGCCGCCGGCCGCCGCCGCCCGGGTGGCGCTGGCGAAGTCGTCGGCCATGACGATGCCGGGGCCGGAATCCTGGGCGATGTGGACGTGGCTGTCGATGCCGCCGGGCAGGACCAGCAGGCCGGAGGCGTCGATCACCCGGGCGGCGTCGGCGATGCCCTCGGCCACCGCGACGATCCGGCCGCCGCGCACGCCGATATCGGCCCGGACCGTGTCGCTCGCCGTGACCACCGTGCCGCCCCGGATGGCAAGGTCGAATTCGGGCATGCCGCTCACTCCTCCGCGCCAGCGGGCGCGCCGGGCCGATGCACGGTCCGCGCCGATTCGGGCTGACCGGTTCGGCACGGCAGGACGTCACAGGCTGCTGTTCGGGTCCAGCGGGCCGCGAGCGGCACGGCCTGACGCACGCGGTTCCAGCCGAAGCCTTCGGCCGTCGTCGCTCTCCCGTCATCACGAGCGCAGCGAAGTGACCCAGGGGCGCGCGACACCGGAAAGCGGAGCGCTACCCTGGATTGCTTCGCTCCGCTCGCAAGGACAGGTGTCTAGCGGGGTGCCTCGGTCGGACCGGCGCGGACGCCCCGTCCGCGGGTCCGGCACGCAGGCGCGACGGCGCCGCTGCGTGGAACTGCCGCCAGACGCGGCGCATGTGCCGGGCGGAGCCGAAGCCGGCGCGCTCGGCGACCCGCTCCAGGCCGAGGTCGCTCTGCGCGATCAGATCCCGGGCCAGCGCGACGCGGGACCGGTTGACCGCGTCCGTCACGGTCATGCCGGCGTGGAGCCGGAACAGCCGCGCGAGGTTGCGCGGGCTCGCGCCCGCGACCCGGCCGAGCAGCGCCGGCGACCAGTCCCGGGCCGGGTCGGCGGCGATCGCGTCCTGGGCCCGGTGGACCGCCGGGTGCAGATGGCTGCGCCCCTCGAGCCAGGGCGAGAGCTGGGGATCGTCGGGCCCGCGCCGCATGTACACGACGAGCGTCCGCGCGACGGCGACCGCCGTCGCCGGGCCTGCCCACTCCGCTACGAGGTGCAGCATCAGGTCGATGCCGGCCGTGACGCCGGCGCTGCTGAACCGGTCGCGGTCCTGCACGAACAGGCGGTTGTCCAGGACTCGGGCCTCGGGGGCCGCCGCCCTCAGCCGGTCGCAGCTGGCATGGTGGGTGGTGCAGGCGTAGCCGTCGAGGAGCCCGGCCCGCGCCGCGAGCAGCGCGCCCTCGCAGACGGTCGCCACGATGTGGCCCGGCCGGACCGCGCCGCGCAGCCACGCGACGATCTCGGCCTCCGCGTCGGCGTCGGCCGCTCCGGCCGGCCCGTCGCCGAGCACCTGCGTGGCGGAGCCCGGCAGGAGCACGACCGTCCCGTCGGCCACCGTCTCCGGCAACGGTCCGGCACCGCCCAGGTCGAGCCCGATCGAGCAGCGGGTGAGCGCCCGCGGCGCCGCGTACGCCACCGCGAAGCCGACCCGGTCCTGGACGGTGCCGGCGATCCGCAGCACCTCCAGCGGGCCGGCGAGGTCGAGCAGCAGCGCGCGCGGCGGCAGGACCACCAGGACCGGGATGTGCCGCGCCGCCCCGCTCACGCGGCGACCGGCAGGTCCGGGCCGGCCAGCGCCTGATCCACGGTGGCGATCCGGGCGAACCGGTCGGTCAGCACCAGCTCGGTGCGGGCCTTGATCTCGTCCGCGCCGAAGCGACGGCCGTCCGGGTGGGTCATGGCGAAGGTCAGGGTGGCCTCGGTCACGTAGTCGACCTGCCAGCCGCTGTCGGAGGCGTGGCGGGCCGTGGTCTCGCAGCACTGCTCGGTCCGGATGCCCGACACGATCAGCCGGCGGATGCCGTGCTGCGTCAGCCAGCCCGACAGGCCGCTATCGACCAGGGCGCTGTGCCGACGCTTGTGGAACGTGGCCGTCGGCGCGATCACGATCGGCTCGAGGGTGCGGACTTGGCCGGAGGCGATGGCGAACGGTCCGCTCTCGGCCACGTGGAACACCTGCAGGACCGGGATCCGCCGCGCGGCGGCGCCGTCGATGAGCGCCTGCAGGCGCGCGGTGAAGGGCGGGACATCGGCGTCGTTCCAGAAGGGCCTGTGCCGAAAGGATTCCTGGACATCGATGACCAGCAGCGCAACATCGGACATTTCAAGTCTCCCGTTCGGTGAAGCGAGCCGCAGCATTCACCGGCAGACTCGAAGGGAAAGAAACCGTACCGCCAACGAGCGGACATATCCGGCCATTCTCGGGCGAACAGGAGCCGCGCGTGAGCGACCATCCCAAGACGATCTTCGTGCTGACCGGGGCCGGCGTCTCGGCCGAGAGCGGGCTCGGCACGTTCCGCGACCGCGGCGGGATCTGGGCGCGGTTCGACCCGATGAAGCTCGCCACACCGGAGGCCTACGCGGCCGATCCCGACACGGTGCTCGACTTCTACGACCATCGCCGCCGCGGCGTGGTCGCGGCCCAGCCGAACGCCGCGCACTTCGCTCTGGCGCGGGCCGAGGCGCGGAGCGCCGACCGGGGCGGGCGGCTGTTCCTGTGCACCCAGAACGTCGACGACCTGCACGAGCGGGCCGGCTCGCGCGCGGTCACCCACATGCACGGCGAGTTGCTCAAGGCGCGCTGCTGCGCCTGCGGCGCGGTCATCCCGTGGCGCGCCGACCTGAGCCGGGCGGACAGCTGCCCCACCTGCGGCACTCCGGGCCGGCTGCGGCCGGACGTGGTCTGGTTCGGCGAGATGCCGATGCACCGCGACGCGATCGAGGCGGCGCTCTCCGAGGCCGACCTGTTCGTGGCCGTGGGCACGTCGGGGGCGGTCTACCCGGCGGCCGGTTACGTGCGGCAGGCCCGCGCCCTCGGTATCCCGACCTGCGAGGTCAACCTGGAGCCGTCCGACAACGCCGACGCCTTCGACGCGACCCGCTACGGGCCGGCGAGCGTCGCGCTGCCGTGCTACCTCGACGAGCTCGGCCTCTAGCGGGGCGACCGGCCGGCGGCGGGGATTCGGGACCGGCCGCGGACGGGGTCGACCACGCGGTGTTCGCCGTCGGGCTCGCCAACCTGTTGCGCGAGCGGGGTTTCTCGGCCCGTGATCCGCCGGACCGGGCCAGGATCAAAATCTTAAATGACGCGAATCACATCGGCGCGAGCTGTCAAGAACTGGTCGGGCAGTTGCCCACGGGTTACAACAGTCAAGCTCGGGATCGGCGTCGCGGCCTACCCGAGCGTTCGTTGAAGCCACAAGGGGAAGCAACTACCCATGCAGCACTTCACCGTAACCGACCGCGAGCGTGACACCGTCCTGGCGGCACTGCGCTATTACCAGTTCTACCGGATGCAGGGTCATCCGTTCGACCCCCGTCAGGATCATCTGATCGACACCATCGCCGGCCGGGCCGGCGAGGCGCTGGACCTCGCCGAGATCGACGATCTCTGCGCCGGCCTGAACGGCAACCCGCACGCCCTCGCCGCCGCTGCGGCCTGAGGCAGCTTCCGGGGCGGCCGAGGCCGCCCTCGACGACCCCGCGGCCGGCCCAGGGACGGGGCCGGAGGACGAGCAACCTCCGAGATGAGCGGGCCACCGCCGCCGGAGCAAACCTTCCTCACCGGGGCCGGGCTTCGCGCCCGAACCACACCCTGCCGACGCGCATCCGGGCCTGCCCCGCGGCGCGTCGGTCCGACGGGTGGGTCCGCGCGGCGGGCCCCCCGAAAGGCCGGTTTCGCGCGACGCCGAAACGTGGCCTAACGGATGCGCGGCGGCCGCAGGGCCGCGCCTTCCGGGAGCGCCGAGGCCGATGATGCGGACGGGTTCGCGACGGATCCGCCGCGGCGTGCTGCGGGGCGCCGGCCTCCTGCTCCTCGGGCTCGCGTCCGCCACACCCGAGCCCGTTCAGGCCGCGCCCGAGAGCGTCGCCACCGCGCTGGTCGTCTCCGTGGACGTGTCGCAATCCGTCGACGACGCGCGCTTCCGGCTGCAGATGGAGGGCATCGCCGAGGCCCTGGAGGACCCGTCGGTCCTCGGCGCGATCACCGGCAACCCGGGCGGGATCCTGTTCGCGATGGTGACCTGGGCCGACCGGGCGACCCTCGCGGTCGGCTGGCGGCGGATCGCCGGCCGGGCCGACGCGGCCGCCGCCGCCGCGCTGGTCCGAGCCACCCCGCGTCAGGCGGGCGAGTTCACCTGCCTCGGCCAGATGTTCCGCACGGTGACCGCCGCCGTGCTCCCGGCGCTGCCGGTCCCGGCCGAGCGCGTGGTGGTCGACGTCTCCGGCGACGGGATCGACAACTGCACCGACGCCGACACCCTCGCGGAGGCGCACCGGTCACTGCTCGACACCGGCGCGACGGTCAACGGCCTGCCGATCCTGGTGCCGGGCGAGAACGACGTGGTCGGGGCCGGGGCCTACCGGGCGCCCGGCTACGGCCTGCTCCCGACCCCACTGCCGCCGGCGCGCACGAGCCTGGAGCAGTGGTACCGCGCCCACGTCATCGGAGGCCCGGGCGCCTTCCTGCTGGCGGCCGCCGGCTACGGCGACTTCTCGCGGGCGCTGCGGCGGAAATTCGTGATCGAGATCAGCGCGCTGGGCCGGTGACGGGGCTCTCCCCGGACGTACGTCACGCGGATCGAATCGCCCTCGCGGCCGGCCCTGAGCCAACCGTGACGGGCCGGCTCGGGCCTGACGGAGGCTGGGGTATGACGCGCTCCGTCATCATGAACGAAGGGACCCAGGGCAGCGCGACCTCGGAAGGCTTGGCGTGACCCTGGGTTGCTTCGCTCCGCTCGCAAAGACGGTGGGACAGAAGTGGATAACCGGGAAGCGTATCAGCCCTCAGGGTGCCTTCTTCAGCTGCTGCTCGGCGCGGGTGAGCGCCGCCTCGCACGCCTGCGCGTCGCCTTTCTGATCCGCCGTGCGCGCCTCTTCCAGGGCGACCTTCGCCTGCTGGGCGGCGTCCGCGCCCTGGCCGGCCTGGGCCGACTTCTCCGGCGGCGCCTGCGGCGACTCGTTCGCCCGTTGGCCCTCCGTCCCGGTGACACCCTCGCCGCCGCGCTTGGCGGCGTTACCCTGGCCGCTGGTCGAGGCGGAGATCGACTGGGTCAGCTCGGACTGGACCCGCTTGGAGACGCCCTCGATCCGGTCGCCGCAGGGCGAGGCGAGGGCGGGGGCCGCCGTCAGGATCAGGGTCAGGCAGGCCGTCAGGGCGGGACGCATCATCGGGTCGAGTACTTTCCAAGAGAATGGGGCCGCGGGTTTCCCCACGGCCCCAACGCCTCGCGACGGGTGACGGTTCAGGCGCTCAGCTGATCGCGAATCGGCAATTGCCGGACCCGCCGGCCGGTGGCCGCGAAGATCGCGTTGGCGATGGCCGGCGCCACCGGCGGCACGCCGGGCTCGCCGACGCCGCCGAGGGGACCGTCCCAGCGGCCGCTGGGCACCAAGTGCACGCGGACCGCCTTCGGGGCGGCGTCGATCCGGAGGACCTCGTAGCCGTCGAAGTTGTTCTGGACCGCCCGGCCCTGCTTGAAGGTGATCTCGGAGGTGAGGGCGAGCCCCATCCCCATGACCACGGCGCCCTCCATCTGCGAGCGGATGCGCTCCGGGTTGACCTGCGGGCCGCAATCGACCGCGATGTCGATCGCCTTCACCTGGACCTGGCCCTTGTCGTCGACCTCCACCTCGGCCGCCACCGCCGTGTAGGTGACGAAGCTGTAGTGGCCGGCGATGCCGAGGCCGGTGCCCTTGGGCATCTGGCGACCCCAGCCCGCGCCCTTGGCGGCCGCCTCGATCACGCCGCGCAGGCGGCCGGTCTCGATCGGGTAGCGCTTCGGGTCCTCGCCGTAGTTCCAGACGTCGCCGATCTCGGTCGGGCTGATCTTGCGATCGGGTCCGATGAGCGCGAGCAGGTACTCCTTCGGCTCGCGGCCGGCGGCGTGCGCCAGCTCCGACACGAAGGACTGGATCGCGAAGGCGTGCGGGATGTTCGACACCGAGCGGAACCAGCCGATGCGGGCATGCGCGACGGCCTCGGGGTTCTCCAGCCGCATGTTCGGGATGTCGAGCGGCGTGTTGACCAGCCCCATCCCGAGCTCGAACGGCAGCTCGTGCTTCGGGTCGGGCGCGAAGATCGAGCCGATCGTCGGCGCCACCGAGCGGTGCAGCCACGCCACCGGCATACCCTTGTCGTCGAGGCCGGCCTCCAGCCGCTCCACCGAGATCGTGTGGTAGAAGCCGTGGTGGAGGTCGTCCTCGCGGGTCCAGGCCAGCTTCACCGGCGCGCCGTCGACGGCCTGCGAGCAGAGCGCCGCCTCGACCACGTAATCGGGCTTCGACTTGCGCCCGAACCCACCGCCGAGCAGCGTGACGTTCACCTTGACCTTGTCGTCGGGCAGCTTGAGCGCCTTCATCAGGCGGTCGTTGGCGGCCTGCGGACCCTGGACGCAGGCCCAGGCCTCGCAGAACCCGTCCTTCACCCGGGCTACCGCAGCCGGGGGCTCCATGGGGGCCTGGGCGAGGTGCGGCACGAAGTACTCGGCCTGGACCTTGGTCTTGGCCTTGGCCATGGCGCCGTCGACGTCGCCCTGCGTGCGCACGACCTTGCCGGGCTTGCGCGCGGCGGCCTCCAGCTCCTTGCGGAACGCGTCGGTATCGTAGCCGGCGTTCGGGCCGTCGTCCCAGGTGATCTTGAGCGCGTCCCGGGCCTTCAGGGCCGCCCAGGTGTTCTTGGCCACCACGGCGACGCCGCCGAGCGGCATGAACTCCGAGGGGATCGGGGTGGCGTCGATCTTGAGGATCTTCACGACGCCCGGGACCTTCTTGGCCTCGCTGTCGTCGAAGGACTTCACCGTGCCGCCGTAGACGGCCGGGCGCGCGACGACCGCGTACAGCATCCCGTCGAGCTTGGTGTCGAGGCCGTAGACCGCCTTGCCGGTGGTGATGTCGAAGTTGTCGATCAGACCGACCTTGCCGGTGCCGATGTAGCGGAAGTCCTTGGGATCCTTCAGCTTGACGTCGGTGGGCACCGGCAGCTCGGCGGCGGCCTTGGCGACCGCGCCGTAGCCGAGGGTGCGGCCCGACTTGGCGTGGGTCAGCGTGTGGTTGACGGCCGTCACCTCGGAGGCCGGCACGCCCCACTGCTTGGCCGCCGCCTGGATCAGCATCAGCCGCGCGGCGGCGCCGGCGTGGCGGAAGTGCTGGAAGAAGTGGCGGGTCGAGCGCGAACCGTCCGTGTCCTGGTTGCCGAAGCGGCTCTCGTCGCCCCAGGCCTGGACGACCTTCACCTTCGCCCAGTCGGCCTCCAGCTCGTCGGCGACCGTGAAGGCCACAGAGGTGCGGATGCCCTGGCCCATGTCGGAGCGGTGGTTGGTCACCGTGACGGTGCCGTCCGGCGCGATGGCGACGAAGACCTTCGGGTCGTCGCGCCAGCCGTGCGGCATGCCGTCGGCGCCGAACTTCTGCTCCTTCTGCTCCTTGGTCTGGGTCTCGTCGGCCCGGGCCGGGCGCAGCGAGAGGGCCAGAACCAGGGCGCCGGCGCCGCCGAGGATGCCGCGGCGGCTGACATTGTCGAGGGCCGGCGTGGTGCCGGCGGCGCGCTCAGCGGTGAGCTTGGCGTCGTGGATCACAGGCGCTCTCCCATACTGGCGGGCGCAGTCTGGCCGGCGGCCTGATGGATCGCGGCGCGGATGCGCGGGTAGGTGCCGCAGCGGCAGATGTTGCCGCTCATCGTGGTGTCGATGTCGTCGTCGGTGGGCTTCGGCGTGTCCTTGAGGAGGGCGGCCGCCTGCATGATCTGGCCGCACTGGCAGAAGCCGCACTGGGCGACGTTCTGGTCGCGCCACGCCACCTGCACGGGATGGTTGCCGTCCGGCGACAGACCCTCAATGGTCACGACCTCCTGGCCGGCGGCCGCCGAGACCGGCGTGATGCAGGCGCGGGTCGCCGCGCCGCCGAGATGGATGGTGCAGGCCCCGCAGAGCGACACGCCGCAGCCGAACTTGGTGCCGGTGAGCCCGAGCTCGTCCCGCAGGTACCACAGCAGCGGCATGTCGGGGTCGCCGTCGAAGCTGCGCGCAGCCCCGTTCACGGTGAGTTTGATCATCGTTGCGTCCTGTCTGGCGGCGCCGGAGCGGCGATCAGTCGGGTCCGAGCCGGGCCGGGGGCCTCGGCCGGCTTAGCCGGCTCACGTTCCCCGGTGCGGACAGGCCGCGGGGCGAACGCTCAAGCTCAGAATAATAAATATTCTAAGGCACGCGGCGGGGTCGGCGCAACGCGGGGACGCGGCCGGTCATCCCCGAGCCTCTGCGCCCCGGGCATGCCGCGTGCGGCGGCGCACATGGGCGACCATCGATGCGGAGGCGCGGGCGGGTCGATTCAGGCCGGCAGCCCGGTCAGCCGCGCGCCGTGGCCGCGGTTGGTTCGAAGCGCGAACGCATCGTTACGCCCCGACATAGCGTGTCGATCCTCAGGCGTTTCGCTCGCGAGGACGGCGTTTCGCGTCCAACTCAGAGCCCCTGGCACTGACCCATTCCGGATGCAACCGAGGCACGTCGGTCGCAGACCGTCACGGCACGGTCTCCAGATCCGTCCTGCGGAACTCGTCGGCCGTGGCCAGGATCGGCGTGCGGTAGAACCGTGCCGCCGCGTAGTGGAGACAATCGCCGAGGTTGAGGCCGTGGCGGCCGGCCCGGTATCGATGCGCGGCGGACAGGGCGAGCGCCGTCGTCTCGACGGCCGGCGGCAGGTCGCAGATCTCGATGCCCCTGGCTTCCAGAAATTCGAGGACGATCGGCCCGACCGCCTCGACCGTCATGTCGAACTTGTCGGGCCGCGCGAGGGCCAGCACCGTTTCGAGGACGGCAACGGGCGACGTTCTGCACTGGCGTGCCGAGGCGAGCGCCGTGGAGATCCGCTCGGCCTCGGGCTCGTCGGCGAGCAGGGCCACGATCGCGGACGCATCCACGAACATCAGGCGCTTTCCCACATCGCGTCATACGCGTCCCGCGCGAGAGGCACGCGGGCGGTCTCGCTGAGCGCAACCCCGTGCTTCTGGCGCACCCGTGCGGCGGTCTCCCGCGGGGACTCCTCCCGGTGGCGGCGCTCGATCGCCTCGCGCATGGCGATGACGATCGCCTCGGTGATGCCGACTCCCACCAGGGCGGCGAACCGGCGTGTCAGCGCGTCGGCCTCGGGATTGTTGACGTTGATCGGCATGCGGTCGGCCCTCGGGCACGATGTAGATAAGCTCTTCCGCCGATCTACACCAGCGTGCGGCCCTCAGACCGTCACCTGCGTCCCGACCTCCACCACGCGCCCGGTCGGGATCTGGAAGAAGTCCGTCGCGTCGTTGGCGTTCTTGGCGAGGGTGATGAAGATCCGGTCCTGCCAGAGCGGCATGCCGGAATGCGCCGCCGGCCGGATCGAGCGGCGCGACAGGAAGAACGACGTCGCCATGATGTCGAACTTGAAGCCCTGGCGGCGCAGCAGCACCAGCGTCTTCGGGATGTTCGGCGTCTCCATGTAGCCGAATTTCATCACGACCTTGTAGAAATGCGGGCCCACCGGCTCGATCCGCACCTTGTCGGCCTCGTTCGAGCGCGGCGTGTCCACCGTCTCGACGGTGAGGATCACGTTCTTCTCGTGCAGCACCTTGTTGTGCTTGAGGTTGTGCAGGAGCGCCGCCGGGGCGATCTCGGGATCGCTCGTCAGGAACACCGCGGTGCCGCGCACGTGGTGGGGCGGGCTCTTCTCCAGCATGCCGACCAGCTCGACCAGCGGCACGTCGGTCTTGCGGGTCTTGTTGAACAGGATCGTCACTCCGCGCACCCAGGTCCACATCAGGATGATGAGGCCGCCCGCGAGCAGCAGGGGTACGTAGCCGCCCTCCACGACCTTGATCAGGTTGGAGAGCAGGAACAGGAACTCGAGGACGATGAAGGGCAGCATCACGGCGGCCGCCGCGACCGGCGACCACTTCCACATGCGCCACATCACCAGGAAGGTCAGCGAGGCGGTGAGCAGCATCGTGCCGGTCACCGCGATGCCGTAGGCCGAGGCCAGCGACGACGAGGTCTTGAACAGCACGGCGAGCAGCACCACGCCGAACATCAGGAGGGCGTTGATCTGCGGCAGGTAGATCTGGCCGGCATGCGACTCGGAGGTGTGGCGGATCTCCAGCCGCGGCAGCAGGCCGAGCTGGATCGCCTGCCGGGACAGCGAGAAGGCGCCGGTGATCACCGCCTGGCTCGCCACCACGGTGGCGATCGTGGCGAGCACCACCATCGGCAGCAGGCCCCAGGCGGGCACGAGCTGGAAGAACGGATCGGCCGTGTCTGGCTTCTCCAGCACCAGGGCCGCCTGCCCGAGATAGTTGAGGGCGAGCGCCGGGAAGACGAGGCAGATCCAGGCCACCTGGATCGGCTTGCGGCCGAAATGGCCGAGATCGGCGAACAGGGCCTCGGCCCCGGTCACCGCCAGGAACACCGCCCCCAGGGCGATCAGCGCGCCGCTGCCGTGGCCGAGCAGGTAGTGCACGGCGTGCCAGGGATTGAGCGCGCGGAACACCTCCGGGTGCAGGGTGATGTGCGGCAGCGCCGCGAGCGCCATGGCGAGGAACCACACGACGGTCACCGGCCCGAAGAAGGCCGCCACCTTCCCGGTCCCGCGGTTCTGCACGAGGAACAGCGCGACGATGATCACCACGGTGATCGGCAGGACGTACTCGTCGAGGGCGGGCGTGACGAGCTTCAGGCCCTCCACCGCCGAGAGGACCGAGATCGCCGGCGTGATCACCGCGTCGCCGTAGAACAGCGAGGCGCCGAGGAGCCCCAGCATGAACACGATGCGCGAGCCGCCGAGCGCCTTCCGGGCCAGCGCCATCAGCGAGAGGATGCCGCCCTCGCCGTTGTTGTCCATGCGCAGCAGGATCGCGACGTACTTGACCGTCACGATCATGAAGAGGGCCCAGAGGATCAGCGACACGGTGCCGATCACCTCTTCTGGCAGCAGGATGCCGTCGGTCCGGGCCGGGACCAGCGCCTCGCGGAACGCGTAGAGCGGGCTGGTGCCGATATCGCCGTAGACGACGCCGACGGAGCCGACCAGCAGCGTCCAGAACCCAGCATGGCCGTGCTGGGTCTCGGCCTTCTCGGGGGCGTCGAGGCTGCCGGCGGTGGCCGGCCCGTGCGTCGGCGCCAGGGCGCCGGTCTCGTCGGCGGCCTGGGCGGCCGCGCGCGCGGCGTCGGGGGCTGCGGGCGCGGGCTGGGGGGCTACGCCGGGTGCGAAGGTTTGGCTCATGCGGATGTCGGAAGCTCGGGCGTGGCCGGCGCTTCGCGGTTCGGCTCAGGGGCCAGTCGGGGCCGGGCAGAAAACGCGAAGACTCCGCCGAACCGTGCGGGCCGGCCACCGGGCCGACCGCTCGCGGGATCGTGCGGCCTTGCTATCATGCCCTCGTGCGCCCGGAAACCGTGTGCACCCGCGAAGAACGCGGAGCTGGGTCTCGGCACGGCGGGCCGCCCCGCCGACGTTAACGGGACGCGCGGCGCCCCGGAGCGACGGCGGGAGGCGACGCGGTCTCCGTCTCGCGGGACCTGCGCGTCGGCCCGCCCGTCACTCGGCGGCGGTGCGGTTCCCGCCCTGGCCGAATCGGCGCTCGATGTAGTCGATCACGATCGTCTCGAAGTCCTTGGCCAGCGTCGGGCCGCGGAGCGTCATCGCCTTCTTGCCGTCGATGAAGACCGGCGCGGTCGGGGTCTCGCCGGTGCCGGGCAGCGAGATGCCGATATCGGCGTGCTTCGATTCGCCCGGGCCGTTCACGATGCAGCCCATCACGGCCACGTTCAGCCCCTCGACGCCCGGATAGGTCTTCTTCCACTCCGGCATGGAGGTGACGATCCAGTTCTGGATATCGCGGGCGAGTTCCTGGAACGTGGTCGAGGTCGTGCGGCCGCAACCCGGGCAGGCCGCCACCATCGGCACGAAGGTGCGGAACCCCATGGTCTGCAGGAGTTCCTGGCTCGCCTTGACCTCGACGGTCCGGTCGCCGCCGGGCTCGGGGGTCAGCGAGTACCGGATCGTGTCGCCGATCCCCTCTTGGAGCAGCACGCCGATGGCGGCCGAGGCGGCCACGAGACCCTTCGATCCCATGCCGGCCTCGGTGAGGCCGAGATGGATGGCGTAGTCCGAGCGGCGCGCCACCTCGCGGTAGACGGCGATCAGGTCCTGCACCGCCGAGACCTTGGCCGAGAGGATGATCTTGTTCTGCGGCAGGCCGAGCTCCACGGCGCGGTCGGCCGAGCTGATCGCCGAGCGGACCATCGCCTCGCGCATCACCGCCCGGGCGTCGATCGGCCGCGCCGCCTTGGCGTTCTCGTCCATCAGGTGAGTGAGCAGCTCGCCGTCCAGCGAGCCCCAGTTGGCGCCGATCCGCACGGTCTTGTTGTGCTTGATCGCCTGCTCGATGATCGCCGAGAACTGCGTGTCCTTCTTGTCCTTGAAGCCGACGTTGCCGGGGTTGATCCGGTACTTGGCCAGCGCCTCCGCGCAGGCCGGATGGTCGGCGAGCAGCTTGTGGCCGATGTAGTGGAAGTCGCCCACCAGCGGCACGTGGACGCCGATCCGGTCGAGGCGCTCGCGGATCTTCGGCACCGCGGCCGCCGCCTCGTCGCGGTCGACCGTGATGCGCACGAGCTCAGAGCCGACCCGGGCGAGCTGGGCGACCTGCGCCACGGTGGCGTCGATGTCGGCCGTGTCGGTGTTGGTCATCGACTGGACGACGATCGGGGCGCCGCCGCCGACGGTGACCGCGCCCTCGCCCTCGCCGACCGTGACGCCGACGGTGCGGTGGCGCGGGGCGGGGCCGGCGATCTCCGGTCCGCCGCCGGCCAGCGGGTTGTCGGCGGGGTTCTCGGAACGGGTGGCTTCCATGACTTCCATCGTGGACTTTCGCGGGCGCGCCTCGCGGGTGCCGGAGCCGTGACGGCTGCCGGGCCGGTCCCGGGGACACGCCTCGCCGGAACTTCGGGGCTGCCGCGGGTTAGCTGCGGACGACCCGGCGCCGCGTCAACCCGGCGCCGCGCGGGGCAGCATCGCGCAGGACAGCATCGCGGCTGTCATGTCGTATCCGGGCGCGGATGTCGAGTTTCCTGCACGTCCCGGAGGCACCCGCCGCCGTCGCCAGCCGGTTTTCGTCGGACTCTGTTGCCGATTCGCTCAGGCCGGGACAGGTGCCGGCGCGGGGCGGACACCCCGCCGCGATCCCGTCGCACGGTTGATGCTGCATCGCAGCATCCCATCTGTGTGGTGGATCAGGAGGCCGACATGAGCGAGCAATTCGGTGGCGCCGAGCCGCACAACCCCGCCACCGCCGTTCCCGAATCGCCCGTCACCGACGCGATCGAGGCGCAGCCGGCGCAGGTGCCGGGCCCCGCGCTCGCCGGGCCCAAGTTCGAGAAGCCGGTGGCGCTCGCCCTCCAGGGCGGCGGCGCGCACGGCGCCTTCACCTGGGGCGTGCTCGACGCGCTCATCGAGGACGGCCGCCTCGGCTTCGAGGCGGTGACGGGGGCGAGCGCCGGGGCGATGAACGCCGTCGTCCTGGTGGATGGCTGGCTGAAGGGCGGCCCGGACGGGGCCCGCGAGGGTCTGGAGCGATTCTGGCGCGAGGTCAGCCTCGACGGCGACCTGGGGCCGGCCCAGCGCAACCTCGTGAGCGGCCTGTTCAGCCTGTGGAAGGGCAACCCGGTGGCCGAGTTCTGGGCCAAGATGCTGGCGCCGAGCCCCTACGTGTCGAACCCGCTCAACATCAATCCGCTGCGCAAGGCGCTCGCCGAGCAGGTCGATTTCGACCGCCTCCGCGAGGCCGACACGGCGGGCCTGTTCGTCTCGGCGACCAACGTCTGGACCGGCAAGCTGGCGGTGTTCGAGCGCGAGCGCCTGACCGTCGACCATCTGATGGCCTCGGCCTGCCTGCCCACGGTCTTCCAGGCGGTGGAGATCGACGGCGTGCCCTACTGGGACGGCGGCTACCTCGGCAACCCGCCGCTCTACCCCCTGCACCGCGGCGCCCAGACCCGCGACATCCTGCTCGTGCAGATCAACCCCGTGGAGCGGCGCGAGACTCCGCGCACGGAGGCCGAGATCCGCGACCGGCTCAACGAGATCACGTTCAACGCGAATCTGATGCGCGAATTGCGGGCGATCGACTTCCTGGACGGGCTGATCGAGGAGGGCACCCTCGGCCAGGGCCAGTACCGCCGGGTCCTCGTGCACCGGATCGACGGCACCGACGCCCTCGAGGATTACAACGCCGCCTCCAAGCTCGACGCGCGCTGGACCGTGTTCAAGCGCCTGCGCGACAAGGGCCGCGCCGCCGCGCAGGCTTGGCTCGCCGAGAACTACGAGCGGATCGGCCGGGATTGCACGGTCGACCTTCAGCAGGCGTATCAGTGATGGGCCCTTCGGGCCGCGTACGGATAATTGATCTCAATATATTTTTCTGTCGAGATCTGTCAAATATTGTCAGATCTGGTAGATTGTCGGCCTGCCGTTCGGTGGAAGGACAGGAGCTTGCGTAGATGTATCTTGGTCGGGCTTCGAGTTAATAAAAATTCTCTTCATAAGCGACGATGAAGCGTCTACGGGCAGAGCGCGGTTGATGAGGCGGCGACTCACTCACCGCGGGGAGAGCCCGAGACATGTCATTTCGTATGTCCGACTACAGGATCAGCATCAAGATCGCCCTTGTCATGGGCGCGATGCTCATCGTTACATTGGTCGTGGCCGGCATAACCTTGCGGAACATCGGTGACATCCGGGAGGCCCAGGACCGGATCGAGCACACGCAGGCGGTGCTGGAACAGGTCGAGCGGATGAGCCTCGCGATGGTGAATCGGGAGACCGGCCTGCGCGGCTACCTGATCGCCGCGGAGCCGCGCTTCCTCGAACCCGAGACGGCCGGACGTGAGGCCTTCGCGGCGGCCTGGTCGGAGATGCGGCGGCTGGTGGCGGACAACCCCGCGCAGCAGGCACGCTTGGCGGACCTGAAGTCCCTGGCTGAGCGCTGGGGCAGCGCGTTCGCGGATCGCGAGATCGCCCTGATGCGCGATGCCGCGACGCGGGAAGAGGCGCGCCGGATCATGATCTCGGGCGTCGGCAAGGCGATCATGGACGAGATCCGCGCCAAGACGGCCGAGATCGCCGACACGGAGCGCGCGCTGATGAACGGCCGGGCTCAGGCCGCGGCGGCGGCCATCGCGGCGACGCGTTCGGCGAGCCTGATCGGCCTCGGCCTGATGGCCGGCATCGGGCTGATCGGTCTGGCGCTCCTGCAGATCGGCATCGCCAAGCCGGTCCGCGCCATCACGGCGGCGATGACCCGGATGGCGGCGAACGATCTCCGGACCGAAGTGCCCGGAGTCGGCCGCGATGACGAGATCGGCGCCATGGCCGATGCGGTCCGGGTCTTCCGCGACGGCCTCGTCCGAGCCGCGACCCTCGAAGCCGAGGCTGCGCAGGCCCGTACCGCCCTCGATGCGCAACGCAAGGCCGCGATGGTCGAGATGGCCGACGGCTTCCAGGCGGCGGTCGGCGGCGTGGTGCGGGCCGTCTCGTCGGCGGCGAGCGAACTCGAATCCACGGCCGCGCGCATGAGCTTCGCCGCGTCCGAGACGGCCGACCAGTCGACGACGGTCGCGGCGGCGGCCGAGCAGGCGGCCACGAATGTCAGCACGGTGGCCGCCGCCGCCGAGGAACTCGGCACGACCATTCACGAGATCGGCCGTCAGGTGCAGACGGCGGCCGGCTTCGCCGACACGGCCGTCGCGGAGGCCGGACGATCCGCGGACCTGATGCGCAGCCTGCGGGAGAGCGCGACGCGGATCGGCGACGTGGTCGGCCTCATCTCGGGCATCGCCGGCCAGACCAACCTGCTGGCCCTCAACGCCACGATCGAGGCGGCCCGCGCCGGCGCGGCGGGTCGCGGCTTCGCGGTGGTCGCGAGCGAGGTCAAGGAACTGGCCGAGCAGACGGCGAGAGCCACCGAGGAGGTCGCCCGACAGGTCGGCGAGATCCAGTCCTGGACCGGGGACGCCTCCGACGCGATCACGCGGGTCGTCAGCCGCATCAACGAGATCAGTGCAGTGTCGAGCGGGATTGCCGCGGCGGTCGAGGAGCAGGGCTCAGCGACCCAGGAGATCGTCCGGAACGTCGGGCAGGCGGCACTCGGGACCGGAGCCGTCACCAACAACATCACGGCCGTGGCCCGCTCGGCGGAGGGGGCCGGGAGCGCCGCCGCACAGGTGCTCGAGGCGGCGTCCGGGCTGCTGGGGCAGGCTCAACAGCTCGACGCGGAAGTGGGCCGCTTCCTCGACACGGTCCGGACCGGTTGAGGCCGCCCGTCGGCCTTCCGATCCGCCGGCGGTCGAGCCTGCGTCGAAACGACCGTCGCGGCGCATGAAACCGTGGCGGGTCGGGCGCGTTGCCGCGCGGAAAATCGCGCGCCCAGTGGCGCGACGAGGTCGCGAAGAGGTCACCGCCATGACGCTGCTGCGCCGCGAGGCCCTGATCCTGATCGGTGCCGGTCTCGCCGGCGGCGCCCGCGCCGCGGAGCAGCCCTCCGGGACCGCGCGGGCCACGGATTTCGCCTTCGAGACCCCGGAGGCCGCGCCGATGCCGCTCTCCGCCTACGCGGGGAAGCCGATTCTCGTGGTCAACACCGCGACAGCCTGCGGCTATGCCGGGCAGCTCACCGGGCTGCAGACGCTCTGGACGCGGTTCGGCGATCGCGGGCTCATCGTGCTGGGCGTCCCGTCACCGGATTTCGGCAACCAGGAACCCCTGGACGGCCCGGCCATCGCGGAGGCGGCGCGGAGGAATCACGGCGTCACCTTCCCGCTCACGGCCAAGACCCGGGTGAAGATGCCGGGCGCCCACCCGTTCTACCGCTGGGCGGCGGCCGAGCGCCCCGCCGAGACGCCGCGCTGGAACTTCCACAAGTACCTGATCGCCCGCGACGGCACCCTCGCGGCGGCCTTCGCCACGCAGGTCGAGCCGACCGATCCGCGGGTGATCTCGGGGATCGCCGCCACCCTCGACCAGGCCTGACCGCGACGCCGGGCCGGCAGGCGGGATTAAACGCGCGAGCCCCACGTTCACACATCATGGCATCGGACAAGAACAAGCGCCCGGACCTCCTCGATCTGCTGGTGCCCCTGCGGCGCTACGCGCGGTCGCTCACCCGCGACACGCTGCGGGCCGATGACCTCGTGCACGACACGCTGGTGCGGGCCCTGGAGATGCAGGGCTCGCTCCGGCCGAACACCAATCTGCGCACCTGGATGATGACGGTGCTGCACAACGCCTTCATCGACGAGCAGCGCCGCCGGCAGGTGGAGGCGCGGCACGCCGACACGCTGGTCCGGATGACCGAGGACATGGCGCCGCCGGCCCAGGAGGGTCAGGTGCGCCTCGCCCAGATCCGGCAGGCCTTCCTCAAGCTTCCGGAGGAGCAGCGCGCCGCGCTCCACCTCGTCACCCTGGAAGGCATGGCCTACGCCGACGCGGCGGCCGTGCTCGGCATCCCGATCGGCACGCTGATGTCCCGTCTCGGCCGCGGCCGGGCGGCCCTGCGCGCCTTCGAGGAGGGGACGCGGACGGACCGCGGCTCCGACGAGTCGGAGCCCGCCAAGACACCCGAGACGCGGCGCGGGCCGCCCTCCACCCTCCGGCTCGTCGTGTCCGACGAGCCGCGGGAACGGTCCGCCTGGCCTCTGCGACGCGCTGTCGGAGAGAGCTGAGCACGGAGCTGATGAAGGACCGGCACCCGCGGGCGCCGGTGCCGACTGACGATTGCGACCGGCGGATCGCCTCCGGGCACGCTGGATTCGAGGACCTCACGATGATCGATCCGATCACAGACGACGATCTCATCGCCTTCGTCGACGGCCAGATCGACCCGATGCGCCGTCTCGACGTCGAGGCGCACCTCGCGGCCAATCCCGAGGCCGCGGCCCGGGTGATGGCCGAGATGCACGATCGCGACGCCCTCAGGGCCTGCTTCGAGCGCGTTCCGGGGCCCGGGCCGGACCGGAACATGGTCCTGGCGCGCCGCTTCGACCGGAACCTGCGCTGGCGCCGCGTCGCCTCGCGTCTGAAGCGGGCCGCCGCGATCGCGGTGCTCGTGGGCGCGGGCTGGCTGGCCCACGACGAGATCGGCCGCTTCGGCGTTCCCGACACCCTGGCGGCGACCCCGGATCCGGCCCTGATCGCAGACGCGCGGCAGGCCCGGGTCGTGGCGCAGCTGCGCAAGAGCATCGGTGGCCAGGCCGACGATCCGGTCTACGACCGGGCGCGCCTCCGCTCGGCGACCGGCATCGACCTGCCGGCCCTGCCCGACGGCTGGCGGGTGCGCGACATCCAGGTCTTCCCTGCCCGGCACGGCACCGGGATCGAGGTCGCCCTCGAGACCGAGCGCTTCGGCGAGGCGTCGCTGTTCGCCACCCGCGGCATCCGCGGCGGACCGACGACGCTCATCACCGGCTCGGACGACGGCGACGTCGTCTCGTGGAACGCGGGCGACACCGCCTACGCCCTGAGCGGCCCGCGCAGCGACGCGGACCTGCGTCAGGCGGCGAGTCTCCTCGGCGCCGGTCCGGCGACCCGCTGAGCGCCGCGCCGGACTCCCGCCCGGGGCCTCGACAGGGCGCCCCGGCGGGTGCCAAAGATCGGCCATGCAGGCCGCGGATCCAGCACGGGACCCAGCACGGGACGATGACGGGCTCGCAGCCCTGTTCGAGGCGGCGCGCGCGGTGCGCGCGCACGCGCACGCACCCTATTCCCGCTTCCCCGTCGGGGCCGCGCTGCGCGACGAGCGCGGCGCGATCCACGCCGGCTGCAACGTCGAGAACGCCGCCTACCCGGTCGGAACCTGCGCGGAGGCCGGGGCGATCGCCGCCATGGTGGCGGCCGGCGGTCGGCGCATCGCGGCGATCCTGGTCTGCGGCGACGGCAACGGCCCGGTGACGCCCTGCGGCGCCTGCCGCCAGCGCATCCGCGAGTTCGCCCGGCCGGACACCCCGATCCACGCCGCCGGTCCGGGCGGGGTCGCCCGCACCTTCACGCTGGCGGAGCTGCTGCCGGAATCCTTCGGCCCGGAGACGCTCGGTGAGTGAGGCGGCCGCCCGCGACGCCCTGCGCGCCGCCGGCTTCGCGGGTCCCTACGCCTGCGCGGTGGTGACCGGCACCGGCCTCGGCGGGATCGCGGCGGCCCTCACGGACGCGAGCGCCGTCGACTACGCGGCGATCCCCGGATTTCCGGGGCCCGGCGTCAGCGGCCACGGCGGCCGGCTGCATCGCGGCCGCCTCGCCGGGCGGCCGGTCCTGATCTTCGAGGGGCGGGCCCACGCCTACGAGCGCGGTGACCCGGCGGCGATGCGGGTGCCGCTCGCCTGCGCCCGGCACCTCGGCGCCCGCCGCCTGCTCCTCACCAACGCCTCCGGATCGCTGCGGCCCGCGACCGAGCCCGGCTGCCTCGTGCTGCTCGCCGACCACATCAACCTCTCCGGCCTGAACCCGCTGATCGGCGAGGCCAGCGACGCCCGGTTCGTGCCGATGACCGAGGCCTATGACCCGGATCTGCGGGCGCGGCTCCGCGCGGCGGCCGGGGCCTGCGGCGTGCCCCTGGGGGAGGGGGTCTACGCGTGGTTCTCGGGCCCGAGCTTCGAGACGCCCGCGGAGGTGCGGATGGCCGGCATCCTGGGCGCCGACCTCGTGGGCATGTCCACCGTGCCGGAGGTGATCCTCGCCCGGTTCCTCGACCTGCCGGTGGCGGCGGTCTCGGTGGTGACGAACCTCGCGGCCGGCATCGCCGGCGGCGCGCCGCACCACGCGGAGACGAAGGCGGTGGCGGCCCGGGCCGCGGAGGATCTCGGCCGCCTGGTCCGGGCGTTCGTGGCCGGCCTGCCCGACGGAGAGACAGCCGATGACTGACCCCGAAGCCGGCGCGGTCGCCCGCCGGGCCCTGCCGCTCCTCGACCTCACCGATCTCGGCGAGACCTGCACCGAGACCCGGATCGACGTCCTCTGCCGGGACGCGAAGCGCGGCGGCGTCGCGGCGATCTGCGTCTGGCCGCGCTTCGTCGCGCAGGGCGCGCGGGCGCTCGCGGGCACCGAGATCCGGATCGCCACGGTCATCAACTTCCCCGCGGGCGGCGAGGACTGCGCCCGCGCCACCGACGACACCGCCGAGGCGCTGCGCGACGGCGCCGACGAGATCGACCTCGTCCTGCCCTACGGCGCGCTGCTGCGGGGCGAGGCGGCGGTGGCCAGCGACATGGTCGAGGCCGTGCGCGACACCTGCGGATCCGCGACCCTGAAGGTGATCCTGGAGACGGGCGCGCTCGCCGAGCCGGAGCGGATCCGGGAGGCCAGCCGGATCGCCCTGGAGGCGGGCGCCGACTTCCTGAAGACCTCCACGGGCAAGAGCCCGGTCTCGGCGACCCCGGAAGCCGCCGAGGCGATGCTGGCCGAGATCCGCGCCGGCGGCCGCGCCGCGGGCCTGAAGGTCTCCGGCGGCCTGCGCAGCGTCGCCGACGCCGCCACCTACCTCGACCTCGCCGACCGGCTGATGGGTCCCGGCTGGGTGAGCCCGAGAACCTTCCGGCTCGGGGCGAGCAGCCTGTTCGAGACCCTGATGCGGGCACGGACGCTGTGAGCGTGCGGCTGCCTCAGGAGACGATCCGGGCCAAGCGCGACGGCCAGCCCCTCGATCCGGACGAGATCGGGGCCTTCATCCGCGGCCTCACCGACGGCACGGTCGGGGAGGGGCAGGCGGCGGCCTTCGCCATGGCGGTGTTCTTCCGCGGCCTGTCGCTGCCGGAGCGGGTGGCGCTCACCCGCGCGATGGCGGAATCGGGCCGGATCCTCGCCTGGGACCTGCCCGGGCCCGTCCTCGACAAGCACTCCACCGGCGGCATCGGCGACGCGGTGAGCCTGCCGCTCGCCCCGATGGTCGCGGCCTGCGGCGGCTACGTTCCGATGATCTCGGGGCGCGGCCTCGGCCATACCGGCGGGACGCTGGACAAGCTCGGCAGCATCCCGGGCTACGACGCCACGCCCGGGCTCGACGCGTTCCGCCGGGTCGTCGCGGAGGTCGGCTGCGCCATCATCGGCCAGACCGCCGAACTCGCGCCCGCGGACCGGCGCCTCTACGCGATCCGCGACGTCACCGGCACGGTCGAGTCCCGCGACCTGATCACCGCCTCGATCCTGTCGAAGAAGCTCGCCGCCGGGCTCGACGGGCTCGTGATGGACGTGAAGCAGGGCTCCGGCGCCTTCATGGCGGGCGTGCCCGAGGCGCGGGCGCTGGCCCAGAGCATCGTCACGGTTGCGGAGGGGGCCGGCCTGCACACCGCCGCGCTGATCACCGACATGGACGCGCCGCTCGCCAGCGCGGCCGGCAACGCCGTCGAGGTCGCCTACGCGCTCGACTACCTGACGGGCGCGCGCCGCGAGCCGCGCTTCCACGCGGTCACGGTGGCGCTGGGCGCCGAGATGCTGGTCGTGGGCGGCCTGGCGCCGGACCGCGACAGCGCCGCGGAGCGGCTGGAGCAGGCCCTCGCCTCGGGCCGGGCGGCCGAGGGCTTCGGCCGCATGGTCGCGGCGCTCGGCGGGCCGGGCGATCTCCTGGAGCGGCCGGCCGCGCACCTGCCGGCCGCGCCGGTGCGACGGGCGGTCCGTCAGGACGGGACCGTCGCGGGGATCGCGACGCGGGCGCTGGGCCTGGCGGTGATCGGGCTGGGCGGCGGCCGCACGCGGCCTGAGGATCCGGTCGACCCGCGGGTCGGCTTCACGGATCTCGCCGGTCCCGGATCGTCCGGCGGGCTGCTCGGGATCGTCCACGCGGCCGACGAGGCCGCCGCGGATCGGGCGGAGGCCGCGCTGCGGGCGGCCTACCGGATGGGCGACGCGCCGCCGGCGCGCCCGCCCGTCCTCGAGCGGGTGGGCGCCGGCTAGCGGGCGCGCCCGGCCATCACGGATCCGTGGCCGGGCGCGGCGGGCTCGGAGCCCTTACCAGCGGCCGTAGCCGTGGCGATGGCCCCAGCCGCCGTGGTGATGGTGACGCGGGCCGAAGCCGCGGTGCCCCCAGCCGTGATGGTGGCCCCGGCCCCAACCGTAGTGGTGATGGCGCGGGCCGTAGCCGCGGTGGCCCCAGCCGCCGTGGCGGTGCCCGTAGCCGTAGCCGTACTGGACGGTCTGGACGTCGCCGGCTTCCGCCTGCAGGCCGGCATCGCGGCCGAGGGGCGCGGCCATGGCCGGCGCCGCGAAGGCGAGTCCGCCGAAGGCCAGGGCGGCGGCCAAACGGGTCCGAGCGGTCTTGGTGAACATCGGCGTTCTCCTGATCCACGCCGGTCGCCCTGTGGCGTCCGGCCGTGTCCCAGGTGTGCGCCTTTCCAGTTGACGCAAACGTGACCTGTTCGCTCAGGCCGTGTTCAGGTCAGGGTCGGCGGTAGACCCAGACCCGCGCCGGCGGCAGGTTCAGCCAGACCCGGTTGGAGCGATCGGCGGTGTAGCTGCCGGCCTCGCAGCGGGCCGGAATCGGCGGAAAGACCGCGTAGGTGAACTGCACGAAGGGCGCGCCCGGCCGCATCAGGTCGTGGGCGGTGTTCAGCAGGTCGAGCCGCTGCTCCAGCGGCTTGGTGAACAGCGGCAGGCTCGAGATCGTCGCGGCGGCGGGCTCCGTCAGCACGTCCTGGAGGCTCGCGCGCATGTTGTAGGCGTCGCCCTGGATGACCCGCACGCCCGGGAAGCGATGGGTCAGGAGGCGGCAGAAATCGGGGTTGAACTCCACGAGGATCAGCCGCTCCGGCGCGACGCCGCGCCGGATCAGCGCCTCGGTCACAGGACCGGTGCCGGGGCCCAGCTCGACCACGGGCCCTTCGAGGCGCGGGTCGACGTAGGCCGCCATGGTCCGGGCGAGCATCTTGCCCGAGGGCGTCACGGCCCCCGTGACCAGGGGGCGCTCCAGCCAGGACCGCAGGAACCGGGCCTCGTCCTCGAGGGGGTCGCGCCGCGGCCCGAAAATCGCGCTCCTGCCCGCAGGAGCCTTCGCGTTGGGACGGCGGAGCGGCGGCAAGTCCTGGATTCCTTGATGCCGGATGAGAATGAATGGCTAGGGACGGCGCTGTCTTACAGTCAAGCCGGCGCCGCGCCTAGGGGATGCAAGCCACGCCGGCCGCTTGCATAACGGGTCTTCCCGGGATTCGGATCCGGCCTCACGGCCGGACCGCGCCCCCGAAGAAGTCCCGCACCTTCGAGAAGAAGCCCGCGGACTCGGGATGGTTCTCCGGGGAGGCCGACTGGTCGAACTCCTGGAGCAGCTCGCGCTGGCGCTTGGTCAGGTTCTGCGGGGTCTCGACGAAGACCTGGATGTAGAGGTCGCCGACCTCCCGCGAGCGCAGCACCGGCATGCCCTTGCCCTTGATGCGGAACTGCTTGGCGGTCTGCGTCCCCGCCGGGATGCGCACCTGCGTCTGCGAGCCGTCGATCACCGGCACGGTGATCTCGCCCGAGAGCGCGGCCGTGACCATCGAGATCGGCACCCGGCAGAAAAGGTCGGCGCCGTCGCGCTGGAAGAACTCGTGCTGCTTGATCGACAGGAAGACGTAGAGGTCGCCCGCCGGCCCGCCGCGCAGCCCGCTCTCGCCCTCGCCGGCGAGCCGGATCCGCAGCCCGTCATCGACGCCCGCCGGCACGTTGATCGAGAGGGTGCGCTCGCGGTTGACGCGCCCGGCGCCCTGGCAGGCGGTGCAGGGGTCGTCGACGATCTCGCCGCGGCCGTGGCAGTTGGGGCACGTCCGCTCGATGGCGAAGAAGCCCTGCGCCGCCCGGACCCGTCCGTAGCCCGCGCAGGTCGGGCAGGTCCGCGGCTTCGAGCCGGGCTTCGCGCCGGACCCGTCGCAGACCTCGCAGGTGATCGAGGTCGGGATCTTGATGGTCTCGGCCTTGCCGGTGAAGGCCTCCTCCAGGGTGATCTCGAGGTTGTAGCGCAGGTCGGCCCCGCGCTCGCGGCCCGGCGTGCCGCCGCGTCCGCGGCCACCGCCGGCGGCCCCGCGGCCGTCGCCGAAGAAATTGTCGAAGATGTCCGACATGAAGTCGCCGAACTCGTTGCCGAATCCGGGACCGCCGGCCCCGCCCTGGCTGAAGGCCGCGTGGCCGAACCGGTCGTAGGCGGCGCGCTTCTGGCCGTCGGAGAGGCACTGATAGGCCTCGTTGATCTCCTTGAACTTGATCTCGGCGTCCTTGTCGCCGGGATTCCGGTCGGGATGATAGGTCATCGCGAGCTTGCGGAAGGCGACCTTCATCTCGCCTTCCGTGGCGGTCTTGGTGACCCCCAGGATCTCGTAGTAGTCCCGCTTCGACATCCCGCCCTCAGGTGCCTTCCCGTCCCGTCCCGTACCCCGGGCCGCGACGCTTCTCTACCACCGCGCCGCCGTTCCGGAAGGCCGCGACGAGCCCGGAAACCGGAGGCGCCGACGACGCGGATCCGCGATCGGCCGGCGGCTCCCGGTTCCGGGCCCCGCAGGCCCGGAATGACGGAGCTTCTGAATACGCTTCTCACGCAAAGGCGGGGCCGGATCGCTCCGGCCCCGCGCGGTCGTATCAGATCCGCGCCTCAGGCGCGCTTCTTCTGGTCCTTCTCGTCGACCTCCTGGAAGTCGGCGTCGATGACGTCGTCCTTCTTCTCGGAGGCCGCCGCCTCGGCACCGGCATCCGGGCCGGCCGCCTGGTTGGCGGCGTACATGGCCTCGCCGAGCTTCATCGAGGCCTGCATAAGGTCCGTGGTCCGGGCCTTGATGGTCTCGACGTCGTCGCCCTCCAGCGCGGTCTTGAGCGCGGTCATCGCGGTCTCGATCGCGCCCTTGTCGGCGGCCGGGACCTTGTCGCCGTACTCGGTCACCGACTTCTCGGTGGCGTGGATCAGGCTCTCGCCCTGGTTCTTCACCTCGACGAGCTCGCGCCGCTTCTTGTCGGCCTCAGCGTTCGCCTCGGCGTCCTTCACCATCCGGTCGATGTCGGCGTCCGACAGGCCACCCGAGGCCTGGATGCGGATCTGGTGCTCCTTGTTGGTCGCCTTGTCCTTGGCCGTCACGTTGACGATGCCGTTGGCGTCGATGTCGAAGGTCACCTCGATCTGCGGCATGCCGCGGGGCGCCGGCGGAATGCCGACGAGGTCGAACTGGCCGAGCAGCTTGTTGTCGGCCGCCATCTCGCGCTCGCCCTGGAAGACCCGGATCGTGACCGCGTTCTGGTTGTCCTCCGCGGTCGAGAAGGTCTGGGACTTCTTGGTCGGGATCGTGGTGTTGCGGTCGATGAGCCGGGTGAACACGCCGCCCAGCGTCTCGATGCCCAGCGACAGCGGGGTCACGTCCAGCAGCAGCACGTCCTTGACGTCGCCCTGGAGCACGCCGGCCTGCACGGCGGCGCCGATGGCCACGACCTCGTCCGGGTTGACGCCCTTGTGGGGCTCCTTGCCGAAGAAGGACTTCACCACCTCCTGGATCTTCGGCATGCGGATCATGCCGCCGACCAGCACCACCTCGTCGATCTCGGAGGCCGACACGCCGGCATCCTTGAGCGCCTTGCGGCAGGGCTCGATCGTGCGCTGCACCAGATCGTCGACGAGCGACTCGAACTTCGCGCGGCTGAGCTTCAGCGCGAGGTGCTTCGGGCCGGTGTTGTCGGCGGTGATGTAGGGCAGGTTGATCTCGGTCTGGGTGGCCGAGGACAGCTCGATCTTGGCCTTCTCGGCGGCCTCCTTGAGGCGCTGGAGGGCGAGCTTGTCCTTGGTCAGGTCGATGCCCTGCTCCTTCTTGAACTCGGCCGTCAGGTACTCGACGATCCGGTTGTCGAAGTCCTCGCCGCCCAGGAAGGTGTCGCCGTTCGTCGACTTCACCTCGAAGACGCCGTCGCCGATCTCCAGGATGGAGACGTCGAAGGTGCCGCCGCCGAGGTCGTAGACCGCGATCGTGCCGGACTTCTTCTTGTCGAGACCGTAGGCGAGCGCCGCCGCGGTCGGCTCGTTGATGATGCGCAGCACCTCGAGGCCCGCGATCTTGCCGGCGTCCTTGGTGGCCTGACGCTGGGCGTCGTTGAAGTAGGCCGGGACCGTGATGACCGCCTGCGTGACCGGCTGGCCGAGATGCGACTCAGCAGTCTCCTTCATCTTCTGAAGGGTGAAGGCGGAGATCTGCGAGGGCGAGTACTTCTTGCCGTCCGCCTCGACCCAGGCGTCGCCGTTGTCGCCGCGGGCGATCTTGTAGGGCACGAGGCCCTTGTCCTTCTGGGTCATCGGGTCGTCGTAGGTCCGGCCGATGAGCCGCTTGATGGCGAAGAACGTGCGCTCGGGGTTCGTGACCGCCTGGCGCTTGGCCGGCTGGCCGACGAGCCGCTCGCCGTCGTCCGTAAAGGCGACGATGGACGGCGTGGTGCGCGCGCCTTCCGAATTCTCGATGACCTTGGGCTGCGTGCCTTCCATCACGGCCACGCAGGAATTGGTGGTGCCGAGGTCGATGCCGATAACTTTACCCATGGTGGGATCCCTCTTTGTGTCGCGTTCAAGCAGACCGCCGAGCCCCGAAGCAGCTCGGCCCATGGCGGTGTCGGGGGTGATGTGAGTATGGGACCCGGGCCGGATCAAGGGCCGTGAACGGCTGAAACCCAGCGCGCAATCCCGCGTCGAGGGCGATATAAGAAGCCCGTTCCGGGCCCGCAAGGCGAAGCCTGCGCGGCGGGATCGGCCCCGCGGATCCGGGCCATCCCCTTGGCATTCCGGCAGGATCTCGCCGCACGGCCGGCGCCGGCCCGGTGGCGTGGCTGCATTTTGTTGCTCCGCTGCCACGTCGGCGCCATCGACGGCGTGTTAACGTTTCGACAAGGGGTTGCGCGTGGCCCCGCCACTTCGTGTCCCCGTCGTAGAGTCCGATGCGCCCGACCCGCAGCCTCCTGCTCCCGATCCTGGCGGTCGCCGTCGCGGCGCCCGGGATGCTCGTCGCGCCCCCCGCGCGGGCCCAGAACTTCTTCGAGCGCCTGTTCGGCATCAAGCCGGAGCGGCCGCCGGTGCCGCCGCGCGGCCTGCCCGAGCCGGCGCCCGTCCCGGGAGCGCCGGGCGAGCCGGGCCCGCCCGCGGCGGCTCCCGACGCGCCCCGGCCCGCCCCCGCCCCGGCCCGCCCGGTCGTGCTGAAGACGCCCTCCGAGGACGGCGTGATCGGCCAGGAGCTGCAGCTGAACGGCCTGTCCGGGTCCCTGAAGCTGGAGCGCTCCGGCACGGCCGTCACGGCCCGGATCAAGCTGCCCGGGACCAAGATCTCGCAGCCGGCGGATTCGTGCACCGTCCCGCTCGCGGGCGGCAATCCGGTGGCGCTCACCGCCGAGGGCAAGCCTGAGGGCGTGCCGCGCTTCGAGGCCGCCGGGGCCGAGTGCCCGCTGCGCTTCGACGTGACCGACGGCGGCGTCCTGGTCTCGAGCCTGGGTTCGGGCCCGGTCTGCACCTTCTCGGCGGCGGATTGCGCGACCACGCCGGTCGGCCTCTGGGGGCCGGGCGCCGCCACCCTGATCCCGCGGGCCGGCGAGTTCGACACGGCCCGGGGCGTCGCCGACAAGGCCGTACGGGACAATTACAAGCTGATGACTCAGCGGGCCCGGCGCGAGGACGTGCGGCCGATCGTCAGCGAGCAGGCGGCGTTCTCCTCGGACCGGGAGCAGCTCTGCCGCACCTACGCGCGCGAGGGGACGCACGGGTTCTGCCATCTGCGGGTGACGGAGAACCGCGCCCTGGCCCTGGCGACCCGGCTCGGCGCCAACACGGCGACGCCCACCGCCGCCGTGGCCCCCCGGCGGCCCCGGCCCAAGCCGGCGGTCGAGGGCATGAACCCGGATGCGGTCGGCGGCGGCGACGCCGTTCCGGAGTAAGACCGCCCCGTAACGGCCCGGCGCAACCGTCTTTGCGAACGGAGCGAAGCAGCCCAGGGTAGCGCGAGGCTGGCCAGCGTAGCGTTCCTGGATCGCTTCGCTCCGCTCGCAAAGACGGCGTGCCGCCCCGGCGAGCGCGGTCGGGTCAGGCCCGGCCGGCGGTCATCGACAGCATCGCCGGGTCGATGCCGTTGGCCCGCAGGGCGAGGTCGTACTTGGCGTCGAGGTCGGCGTTGAAGATCAGGGCCGGGTCGGCCGGGCAGTTGAGCCAGCCGTTGGCCATGATCTCGCTCTCCAGCTGCCCGGCCTGCCAGCCGGCGTAGCCGAGCGCCAGCACGGCGCTGGCCGGCCCCTCGCCGCTGGCGATGGCGCGGAGGATCTCCACGGTCGCGGTCAGGCAGATGCCGTCGTCGATGATCAGCGTCGATTGCTGGATGTGGAAATCGTCGCTGTGGAGCACGAAGCCGCGCCGTCCCTCCACCGGGCCGCCCATCAGGACCGGCATGTGGCCGACCCGCTCGCGCAGGCGGATCGCGTCCGCCTCGGGCGCCACGTCGAGCTGGACCAGCAGGTCCGGCATGCTGATGTCGGTCGCCGCCTTGTTGACGATGATGCCCATGGCCCCGTCGGCGGAATGGGCGCAGATGTAGATCACCGAGCGCGCGAAGCGCTCGTCGGCCATGCCGGGCATGGCCACGAGGAACTGCCCGTCGAGGAAGTGCGGGCCCGCCAGCTCCGTGCGGAGCGGCGCCGCCTTCCCGGCCTGGGACGACGCTGCCGACATGGGATCGGGCCTGCGGTGCGGAGGGTGCGCCATGCGTCCATGCTACGCCGCGCCCCTCCGTTGTCCAGCGGGCAAAAGGGACGCAGCAAGCCTCCCCCAAGCTTGTGCGGGTCTCAATCCCTGTCCCACAATACCCGGGTCGGTCCGCGTCGCGGCCGGCGCAGTCACCGTTGAGGCTCGCTGGTCATGGCGGATGTCGCACCCTCTCCCACCTTCGACATCGAGGAGCAGCGGGCGCGGATCGAGCGGTCCCAGGAGGAGACCCGCAAGTTCGTCGCTGAGCAGCACAAGCTGATCGCCGAGCAGGCGAAGCTGCTGGCCGAGCAGGCCAAGCTCGGCCGTGACCGGGCCCTGGCGCCCTGGCAGGTGGCCCTCTCGGGCATGGCGGCGGGAGCAGCCTTCTTTGGGGCCGGGGCGGCCTTCATCAAGCTGATCGGCCCGTGAGGGCGGTGCAAGCCGGAGCTGGCCGCATCCTCGACAGGCACCCCCTGCCACGCTAGGTCAGGCGCGCTGCTCACGCGCGCCATCCCAGCGCGCGACAACGAGGGACCCGCGATGATCCAGGTCGGCGACCACCTGCCCCAGGCCACCTTCCGGGTGATCGGCCCCGAGGGCCCGATCGCGCGCACCACCGACGACGTGTTCAAGGGCCGGCGCGTGGTCCTGATCGGCGTGCCGGGCGCGTTCACCCCCAGCTGCCACCGCAACCACCTGCCGGGCTTCGTGACCCACCGGGACGAGATCCTCGGGCGCGGTATCGACGCCATCGCGGTGACGAGCGTCAACGACGTGTTCGTGCTCGACGCGTGGTCGAAGGCGAGCGGCGCCGAGGGGCTGGAATTCCTCGCCGACGGCAACGCCGATTTCGCCAAGGCCCTCGGCCTGGAGATGGACGGCACCGGCTTCGGCCTCGGGATGCGCTCGAAGCGCTACTCCATGCTGGTCGAGGACGGCGTCGTCCGGATCCTCAACGTCGAGGAGACCCCCTCGAAGGCCGAGGCGTCCGGCGCCGAGGCACTGCTGAAGGTCCTCTGAGGACGCCGCCGGCCGCAGATCGGCCCTCTTAAGGCCACGTTCCGTCCGCTTGTGTCGCCGGGCTCTGCCCGGAGACCGGCCCGAGGACCGCATGGCCTTCCTGAACGACCTGCCCATCGCCGACCTGATCGCGAATTACGGATACATCGCGATCTTCGTGATCATCACCCTCGAGAGCGCTGGCGTGCCGTGCCCCGGCGAGACGGTGCTGATCTCGGCCGCCGTCTACGCCGGCAGCACCGGGAACCTGAACATCGGCCTGGTCATCGCCGCGGCGGCGACGGCCGCGATCCTGGGCGACAATGTCGGCTACTGGGCGGGGCGGCGCTGGGGCATGCCGCTGCTGCTCCGCTACGGCCATCTCATCGCCCTCGACCACGGGCGGCTCAAGCTCGGCCAGTACCTGTTCCGCCAGCACGGCGGGAAGATCGTGTTCTTCGGCCGCTTCACCGCGATGCTGCGCGCCTACGCGGCGGTCCTGGCCGGCGTGAACAAGCTCGACGCGCGCCGCTTCATGGCCTTCAACGCCCTCGGCGGCGTCGTCTGGGCCGGCAGCATGGGCATCGGCTCGTACTATTGCGGGCGCCAGATCGAGCATATTGTCGGCCCGGTGGGCCTGACCCTGCTCGCCCTGGTGGTGTTCGGCGGCCTGGCCCTGTGGCTGTTCGTGCGCCGCCACGAGGCGCGCCTGCTCAACGAGGCGGAGATCGCCATCCCCGGCCCGCTCGCCTGACGGGCATCACGTCTCCGCGAGGTCGAACGCCTCGATCGCCTCGAGGGCGTCGTGGTGCAGGAGGAGGACGCCGGTGGCCGTGGCGAGCCGGCGCGCCGCCGGCGTGAAGCCGGCGTTCGACACCACGGCGGCCCGGTCCCCGTCCCAGTAGCGCAGGGCCGCGGCGGCTTCCTGCACGGCGGCGTTGCCCACGGGCTTGCTCAGCCGCTTGCACTGCACGACGAGGCGCAGCCCGTCCCGCACCGCCACGATATCGGCGCCCTGGTCGCCGCTCGCCGGCGTCCGGTGCGCCCGCCAGCCCGCCCGGACCAGGCGCTCGGCGCAGTAGCGCTCGTAGTCCAGCCCGTCCCCGGGCGCCTCGTCCTCCTCCGGGAGCGCGACGGCGGCGGCCTCGGCCTCGACGATCGCCAGCATCCGCGCGTGCTCCGCCTCGGCGAGGTCGGCGAAGCGCGGGCCGAGCTGCGGCAGGACGGTCCGCTCGAGGAAATAATCGCGCTCGCGCAGCCAGCCGTCCTCGATCCGGTTGCCGTAGGGGTCGGTGTAGCTCTCCTGCCGCCGCCGCAGCGCCAGCGTCTCGGCATGGGCGCGGGCGATCCGGCGCACCCGGGCCCGGAACCGGCGCGGGCGCCCGAGATGCCGCAGCAGGACGAGCGCGAGGGCGAGTCCCGTCGCGGCGAGCGCCGGCCGGCCGTACCAGAGCCCGAAGGGGAGGCCGATCACGGCCGTCCAGAACAGGCGGGCGACGAGGCTGGGCTTGCCGGGCATCGGGTCTCGGGGGCGCTGACGGGCCCCCGACCCTCGCAAGCGCGGCTTGCCCGATGCCTAACCCGCCTCCGAAAGCTGTGGACGCGGGCGCGGATGAGAGCGCCGCGCCGTCAGCCCTTCCGGCGCTGGTGGCCGAGGCCCATGCTCTTGGCGAGGCTGGACCGCGCCGCGGCGTAGTTCGGCGCCACCATCGGGTAGTCGGGCGGCAGGCCCCACTTTCCCCGATACTCCTCGGGCGTCAGGTTGTAGTGCGTCCGCAGGTGGCGCTTCAGCGACTTGAACTTCTTGCCGTCCTCCAGGCAGACGATGAAGTCGGGCTGGACCGAGCGCCGGACCGGCACGGCCGGCCGCAGCTGCTCCGCCGGCGGGGCGGACGGCTCGCCGAGCCCGTGCAGCGTCGCGTGGATGGCCGCGATCAGCCCCGGCAGTTCCGGCGCGGGGACCGGATTGTTGCTCACGAAAGCCGACACGATGTCGACGGACAGCGTGAGATAGTCCGGTTGCCCTTCACCCGTGGCGTCCATCCCGTAACCTCCACTCGATCCCAGCCGGCCACCGACGCCGGCCGGGATCTGTCTCTGCTCGACCCGATACAGGGTAGTTAATGGGCAGTTACTATGGTGGTGTGAATTCAATAGCAAGTCCAATCCACACATGCCCACAAGTGCCGTCTTAGAGTGGATAAATGGCGCCCGATATTGAACAAAAGGAGGTCTGGAGACCGCACTCGCGTCGACCACGCGATTTCCGGCCGGCGCGTGCCGACCGGGCGTTGCAGGCGCGCCCGATCGCGCCATCTGGGAGGGCGGCGGGCGCCCCGGCGCCTCGTCCGTTCGGACGTGAGCGAGAGGCCAGATGCGTGCCGCCAGGAACGGCCTGCGGGACCGCGTCCCGTGACGATGTCGTGAGCCGCCGGTCGTGAGCACCTACCGGTTCGACAAACTGCTGGCACCCCGCTCGATCGCCCTGGTCGGGGCGGTGGGCCGCGAGGGCTCGCTGGGGCGCAGCGTGCTCGACAGCCTGCGCGCCGCGGGCTTTCCCGGCGCGATCATGCCGGTCCAGCCCGACCAAACGAGCGTCGAGGGGCTGGCCTGCGTGCCGCGGGTCGCAGATCTGCCCGCCGCCCCCGACCTCGTCCTGATCGCGGTGCCGCCGCCGAGCGTGCCCGAAGTCGTCGCGCAGGCCGCCGCGATCGGCGCCGGGGCGGCCGTGATCCTCACGGCGCGGCTCGGATCCGGGCCGGAGGATCCCGGTCCGGTCGCCCACGGGATCGCCCGCGCCCACGGCCTGCGCCTGCTCGGGCCCGACAGCGCCGGCTTGGCGGTCCCGGGCGCGAGGCTCAACGCCAGCCTGTTCGCCCAGGCGCCCGAGGCCGGCGACCTCGCCCTCGTCTCGCAATCCGGCACGGTCGCGGCCGCCATCGTCGCCTGGGGCGCCCGCCACGGCACGGGCTTCTCGGCGGTGCTGTCGCTGGGCAGCGTCCTCGACATCGGCGTGGCCGACTGCCTCGACCACTTCGCCGCCGATTTCCGCACCCGCGCGATCCTGCTCTGCCTCGACCGGGTCGCGGATGCCCGCCGGTTCATGTCGGCCGCCCGCGCCGCGGCCCGGGCCAAGCCCGTCGTGGTCCTGCGGGCCGGCCGGCACCGGCCCGACACCCGCGCCGCCGTCACCCATACCGGCGCCCTGGCCCGCCCGGACGCGGTCTACGCCGCGGCCTTCCGGCGGGCCGGCCTGCTGGCCGTGCCGGACCTCGACGCGATGTTCTCCGCCGTGGAGACCCTGGGGCGACAGCGGCCGTTCCCCGGCCACCGGCTGGCGATCGTGTCCAACGGCCGCGGCATCGGCCTCCTCGCGGCGGACCGACTGATCGAGCGGGCCGGGACCCTGGCGGCGCCCGCCGAGGCGGAGGGCCGCGCGCCGGGAAACCCCCTCGACCTCGGCATCGACGCCGCCGGTCCGGCCTTCGCGTCCGCGCTGACGCCGCTGCTGACGGACCGGACGAGCGACGCCGTGCTGGCGATCCACGTGCCGACGACCCGCTCGGAGGCCGGCGCGGTGGCCGAGGCCGTCGCCGCGACGGTCAAGGCCGCCCGCGCCGGCCAGACCCGCAAGAAGCCGGTCTTCGCGGTCACGCTGGGCGACGCGGAGGCGGCGCGCGAGACCTTCGCGCAGGCCGGGATCCCGCATTTCACCACCGATTCCGAGGCGATCGAGGGCTTTCTGCACCTCGTGCGCTACCGCGAGGCCCAGGACGACCTGATGCGCACGCCGGACTCGCTGCCGCGGGACTTCTCCCCCGACACGGCGCGAGCCCGCTCGATCGTCGCCGGCGCCCTGCGCCAGGGCGCCGCGTGGCTCGACCCGGTGGCGGTGAACGGCCTCCTGCAGGCCTACGGGATCCCGACCGTCCCGATCACGCTCGCCCCCGACACGGACGCGGCCGCTGCGGCCGCGTGGCCGATCATCGCGGCGGGCGGGACGGTGGCGCTGAAGGTCGTCTCGCCGGACATCGTGCACAAATCCGACATCGGCGGCGTCCACCTCGACCTGACCAGCGAGGCCGACGTCGCGGAGGCCGCCCGCAGCATCCTGGCCCGCGCCCGCCGGGAGCGGCCCGACGCCCGGGTCACCGGCTTCGCCGTGCAGCCGATGGTCCGCCGCGGCCAGCGCCGGGAGCTGATCGCCGGGCTCGCGGAGGACGCGGTGTTCGGTCCGGTGGTGGTGTTCGGCCGGGGCGGGACCGCCGTGGAGGTGATCGACGACCGCGCCCTCGGCCTGCCGCCGCTCGACCTGACCCTGGCGCGCGACCTCATCGCCCGAACCCGGGTCGCGCGCCGCCTGGAGGCCTACCGCGACGTGCCGGCGGCCGATCTCGGCGCGATCGCGCTGACGCTGGTGAAGCTGTCCCAGCTCGCCGCCGACCTGCCGCAGGTGCGCGAGCTCGACATCAACCCGCTCCTGGCCGACGAGACCGGCGTGCTGGCCCTCGACGCCAGGGTCCGGATCGGGCGCGCCGAGCGCGGCGACCACGGCAGCGCCCACGGCCGCGGCCACCCGCGCTTCGCGATCCGGCCCTATCCGGCCGAGTGGATCCGCGCGCTCAACCTCAAGGACCGGACCGTGCGGGTGCGGCCCGTGCGCCCGGAGGACGAGGGCCTGTTCCTGGCCTTCTTCAAGGGTCTTGACCCGGAGGACCTGCGGCTGCGGTTCTTCGGGCCGGTGCGCGAGTTCAGCCACGCCTTCCTGGCCCGCCTGACGCAGCTCGACTACGCGCGCGCCATCGCGTTCGTGGCCACGGAGATCGGGCCGGGCGGCGGCGAGCGCATGCTCGGTGCGGTCCGGCTCCACGCGGACGCCAACCACGAGAGCGGCGAGTACGCGATCGCGGTGGGCCGCGGCGCCCGCGGGACGGGCCTCGCCTTCGCGCTGATGCGCCTGATGATCGACTGGGCGCGCTCCGAGGGGATCGGCCGGGTCGAGGGCACGGTGCTCGCCGAGAACCGGCCGATGCTGGCGGTGTGCCGCCGCCTCGGGTTCACGCAGGGGCGCGACCCCGACGATCCGGGCCTCGTGAAGGTGCACCTCGATCTCGCCGCCGGCTAGCGGCGCGGCGAGGCCCGACCCGGCGCCGGCCGCGCCGGTGCCGGGGGGCGCGGCTCAGTGGCCGCTGTCGGTCGCGTTGCGGGTGGTCTCGTAGAGGAACCACGTCCGCTCCTCGGACTGGTCGATCCACTCCTCGAGCTGCGAGGTGGTCGCCACGTCGCCGGCCTCGTCGGTGACCCCGTGGAGCGTCCGCATGTTGGCGGTGAGGGCCTTGTTGTCGTCGCGCAGCTCCTTGAGCATGTCGAGGGGCGAGACGTACTCGGCATCGTTGTCGGCCACGCGGGTCAGGCTCTTGGCCTGGCCGAGCGAGCGCAGGACCGTGCCGCCGATCTTGCGGGCGCGCTCGTTCACCGCGTCGATGATCTCGAAGATCTGGGCCGACTGCTCGTCCAGCAGGAGGTGGTAGTCGCGGAAATGGGGTCCGCTCATGTGCCAGTGGAAGTTCTTGGTCTTGATGTAGAGGGCGAACAGGTCCGAGCTCAGGACTGTCAGGCCCTCGGCGATCGTCCGGACGTCGCTCGGATCGAGGTCGGTCGGGGTGTTGAGGCGCGCGCTCTCGATGCGGCTGCTCGGCTTGGCCTTGGCCATGGTCGTCTCCAATGCGATTCGCTGGCTCGGCGCGCCGCTCCGTCACGCCGCGGAGGGGCGGACGCGCTTTCTGCAGGCCAATGACCGGCCCGCCGGGATGTTCCGGCGTGCCGAGAATCACATAGCTGGGTTGGCTTTAGCGGGTAGGTTCGACGGATTCCAAGCTGCGGTGCTCGGTGGCAGGCCGCTCCGGCGACGGCTTCGCGGGTGCGGGCCTGACCGGCGCGGGTCCGACCGTCGCGGGCTTGGCCGCGGCAGCCCGCGCGGGAGCCGGCTTCGCGTCGTGGGCGGCACCGGGCCGGGGCGGGGCCGGCGCGGTCGCGGGGGCCGGCTTCGCGGCGTCCGCGCCCGCCGCGGGCGGGATCGCGCCGGTGGCGGCGGGCTCGGGCGCCGGCGTGTCGAGGTTGTAGATGTCGTCGCGGAAATGCGCCTTCCCGTCCGGCGTGGCGAAGCCGGTGAGGTACACGAAGGTGACCGGGATCGGCTTGGTGAGCTTGATGTCGCGGCGCTCGCCGTCGGCGATGCCGGTCTCGATCTCGATCGGGCCCCAGCTCGTGCCGGGCCCGTTGGGGCCGTCCGTGCCCTGCAGCAGCCAGCCGACCAGCTCCTTCACCTGTCCGACCCGGACGCAGCCGTGGCTGTGGAAGCGGACGCTCGCGGCGAAGAGCGACTTCGCCGGCGTATCGTGCATGTAGACGGCAAAGCGGTTCGGCATGTCGATCCGCACCTGGCCCAGCGAATTGTCGAGGCCGGAATCCTGGCGCAGCGTGTAGTTGACGGCCTTCTGGCCCGCCCAGTCGATCCGGGTCGGGTCGACCTCGCCCGCCGGGCCCAGGATCCGGATGCGGTTCTTGGCGAGGTAGCCCGGGTTCTTGCGCATCGCCGGGATGATCTCGTTCTTCACCACCGAGGCGGGGACGGTCCAGGTCGGGTTGAAGTTGATGTCGGTGATCCGCGTCTCGACGGACGGCGTCGCCTTGTCGGGGGAGCCGACCACCGCGACGTAGCGGCGCGTCACGGCGCCGTTCTCCACCGCCTCCACGGCGGCGGACGGGATGTTGACCACCACGTAGCGCTCGCCGAACGGGAATTTCGAGCCCATCAGCCGGGCCGCGGAGGCGGCGAGCTGGCGCTGGCGCACCGCGGCCGGCACGTTGAGCGCGTTGATCGTGAGCCGGCCAAGGATACCGCTGTCGGGCAGGCCGTGGCGGCCCTGGAAGGCGGCGATCGCCGCCACCAGGGGCGGGTCGAGGCGGTCGTTCGCGGGGGCATCCGCCGGCAGGTCGCCGGTCAGCGTCAGGTGGTGGCGCAGGGCGGGGATCGCCGGGTGGCGCTCGCCGGGCTTGAGGCGCGCGAGATCGTCTGGCAGCCGCTCCCAGCCCCCGGCCTCCGCGAAGGCCGCGTAGCGCTCGGCCGCCCGGAGCGTGTCGAGGAACGTCCGCGGTGTCAGCGTCGGGTTCGGATCGGCGGAGACCTTGGCGTAGACCAGCGGCGCCGGCTCGCGGGACCTCTTCGCCGCTTCCTGAGGCTTGGCCGGCTGGGACTTGGTCTCGGCCGATCGGGCGTCCGACGCCTTGCTATCCGACGCCTTGCCGTCCTGGGCCTTCGCGTCCTGTGCCTTCGCGTCCTGCGCTCTGGCATCCTGCGCCTTGCCCTGCGCCGGGACGGGCTCCGGCGCGGCCTCGGTCGCCCGGGTCTCGGCTGGCCTGGTCTCGGCCGGCCTGGTGTCGGCCCGCTTGGCCTCCGCCGGCTTGCCGGCCGCGCCCTTCGCCTCACCCTTCGCCTCCGGTGCGCGGGGCTCCTGGCCCTTCGCGGTCTCGCCCGCGGCGGGCGGCACCGCGACCGGCGCGGCGAGCGGCGGCACCGGCGCGGGGCCGCCCTGCGCCGCGCCGGTCCCCTGCGCCAGGGCGACGCCGGGCGCTCCGAGCAGGGCCAGCAGGGACAGGCCCGCACCCAGCGCGGCGTGCGGGCGGGCGTGACGGCGGGGCTGGACCGGGACCATACGCAACACTCCCGACGCGCTCAGGCGGCGCGACCGGGCCGGATGATGGGCCGGCGTGGTTACCAATCTCCTCCGACCCTGAAAGCGGGCAGGATCGGGATTCACGATGCCGCCATTGATTCATCCGCGTGTAACGTCGCGGATGTCGGTCGGCGTGAACGTCCCGCTCATACATTCGTGCGTTGCTGGTTCCGGCGCCCGCGTCTTTGCGCGCGGAGCGAGCGATCCAGACGGCGCGACGCCGCCCGTCGTCGCGCTGCCCCGGGTCACTTCGCTCCGCCCGCGATGACGGAGTAGGACACCTTCATCGAAGCGTTCCGTCGGACACCGCAGGGCCAAGCCACCACGGCTGCCCAGGCCCGGACAGGAGATCGGTCCCCAGCATGCCGGATTCCGGTGATCCGATCCCGAGGACGATGCCCTACCTGCCGCAGCTCGACGGGGTGCGGGCGCTCGCCATCCTGATCGTGTTCGCGGCCCATTGCGGCTACGGCCACGTGGTGCCGGGCGGCTTCGGCGTGACCGTCTTCTTCTTCCTCAGCGGCTACCTGATCACCACGCTCCTGCGGATCGAGCGGGCGCGGACCGGAACGGTGTCGCTTCCCGCCTTCTACCTCCGGCGGAGCCTGCGCATCCTGCCGCCCATGTACCTGACCCTGCTCGCCTCCGGCGCGCTCTACGCGGCGGGGTGGCTCGACTGGATGCCGGTCGCGCCGGCGGCGGTCCTCGGGCAGGCGACCTTCCTGACGAACTATCCCGGCCTGTTCGGCACCGAGGCGGTGCTGCCGGTGCCGCTCTGGAGCCTCGCCATCGAGGAGCACTTCTACCTCGTCTTCCCGCTGGTCTTCCTGCTCTGGCTCGGGCGCCTGCGGCCGCGCCGCGCGGCCCTGGCCTGCCTGGGGCTCTGCGCGGCCGTCCTGGCGATCCGGTGCGTCAACGTCTGGCGGCTGCCGGATTACAGCCTGAACTACAGCTGGACCCACACCCGGATCGACGCGATCCTGTTCGGGTGCTGCCTCGGGCTGTGGAACAACCCGGTGGTCCCGGCCGACCGCGCGTGGCGCCCCGCGCCCTGGCACGTCGCGGCGAGCCTCGCGGTGATCCTCGGGACCCTGGCGGTCCGCGATCCCGCCTTCCGGGAGAGCCTGCGCTACACGCTCCAGAGCGCCGCCCTGTTCGTGCCCTTCGCGTACCTGCTGCACGGCGAGGGACCTCTGGTGCGGCTGCTGGCCAGCCGGCCGATGCGCCGGCTCGGGCTCTGGTCCTACAGCTTCTACCTCGCGCACATGACCGTGGTGGCCCTGGTGCTGCACCTGCGGCCCGGGCTGCACGGCGTCGGCCTGATGCTGGCGGCCTTCCCGGTGACCCTGCTGTGGTGCTGGGGCATGTACGGCCTCGTCGAGCGCCCCTGCGCGCGCCTCCGCCGCCGGCTCCTGGCGGACCGGCCGCCGGAGCCGAGCCTGGCCGAGGACGGCCGCCGGGCCGGCGTCACGCCCGCCTGAGCTTCTCGCGGGCGGCCCTGTGATCGGGCGCGGCCTCGAAGGCCGCCTTGATGGCGTGCCACAGGGGCTTGCGCCGGAACTGCGCGTCGAGCGGCAGCGCCCGCTGCGGCAGGCCGTCGGGCCGCTTGCGGTAGGGGTGGTCGTTCAGCCACGTGTCCGGGTCGTAGATGTCCCAGGTCAGGACGTCGAGGCAGGCGGGCTCGTCCAGCACCACGTCGAGGTAGCGGCGGGCGTAATCGGCCACCATCCGGTCGCGGGTCGCCACGTCGGACGGGAAGGCGCGGTCGTCGATGTCGAGCTCGGTGATCTCGATGCCGAGGCCCATCTGGCCGATCTCCCGCAGGAAGCGCCGCAGCTGGCCCTGATCGATCGGGATCGTGCTGGTGAGGTGCGACTGGAGCCCGAAGCGCCGGATCGGCACGCCCCGGGACCGCATCGCCTCCAGGCGGCGCAGGACCTTGGTGCGCTTGGCCTCCATCCAGGGCACGCCCTGCTCCACCGCGTCCTCGTTCCACGTGCCGGCGGCGGCCGGATCGGTCTCGTGCAGGATCCGGAAGGCGAGGTCGACGTAGCCGGGGCCGATGGAGGCGAGCCAGGGCGAGTCGCGCAGGCCGCCGCCGCGGTCTGGGTCGGACTCGTTGCCGAGGATCTCGTTGACCACGTCCCAGGCGACGATCTGGCCGCGGTAATGGCCCGCCACCGTCTCGATCCAGCGCCGCATGAAGTCCTCGGCCTGGACGGCGCTCGCCCGGCCGAGCAGCGGTCCGACCCAGGGCGGCAGCGCCGCGTGCCAGACGAGCGTGTGGCCGCGCATGCGCTGGCCGTTTCCCCTCGCGAAGCGCAGGATGGCGTCGCCGCGGGCGAAGTCGGTCTTGCCCGGCGCCGGCAGGACCTCCTCCATCTTCATCTCGGTGCCGCAGACGAGGATACCGCATTCCCGCGCCACCGCCTGCCGGTAGGCGGGCGTCGCGTCGAAGCGGTGGAACGGCACCTCGCAGCCGTATGTCAGGCCCTTGGCGGCCGCGGCGGCCTGGAGGCTGTCGGCCGACCAGGACGGCCGGCCGAGGGGACCGAACCCCGCCGGGCCGGCCGCGCGCGCTGCGCCGGCGAGGCCGAGGGCGGCCGCGCCGGCGAGGATCGACCGGCGGTGCGGGAGAGGGGGCATCCGGGTGCTTCGTTCCGTGACGTGCCCGCCACCCTAGCAGAAGCCGCCGCGGCGGCGATCCGCAGGTTCTGCCGGGGCGGCGCGGGACCGCGGCGTGAACTCGCCTTCCGCCCGGGGCGCCCCATCTGATGGGCGCCCGTCAGCCGAGGATCCGTCATGAGCCAGCACCCCGCGATCAGTCCGGGCCGCAGCGCGGTCGTCACCGGGGCTGCGAGCGGCATCGGGCTCGCCGCCGCGCAGGCCTTCGCCCGGGCCGGCATGAACGTCTGGCTCGCCGACCTGCCGGGGCCGGCCCTGGACGCGGCCCGGGCCGCCGTCGCCGAACTCGCCGCCGTCGAGGTGCGCGCCGTGCCCACCGACGTGTCGGACCGGGGCGCCGTCGAGGCCCTGGCGACCGCCGTCTCCAAGGGCGGGCCGCCCGCCCTGGTGATGCTGAATGCCGGGATCGAGGCCGGCGGAAAACTGTTCTCCGACGCCGACACCTGGACGCGGATCCTGGGCACCAATCTCGGCGGCGTGGTCAACGGCATCCACGCCTTCGCGCCCGGCATGATCGAGGGCGGCAAGCCCGGGGCGATCATCGTCACGGGTTCGAAGCAGGGCATCACCACCCCGCCGGGCAACGCGCCCTACAACGTCTCGAAGGCGGGCGTGAAGGCGGTCACCGAGGCGCTCGCCCACGAGCTGCGCAACCGGGAGGGCTGCCACACCACGGCCCACCTGCTGATCCCGGGCTTCGTCTACACGGGCCTCACGAAGGCCCGCGGCGTCGCCGAGAAGCCCGCCGGGGCCTGGACGCCCGACGAGACCGTGGCCTTCCTGCTGGACCGGCTCGCCGCCGGCGATTTCTACATCCTCTGCCCGGACAACGAGACCACCCGCGCCCAGGACGCGAAGCGGATCGCCTGGGCGTCCGGCGACATCGTCGAGAACCGGCCCGCCCTCTCGCGCTGGCATCCGGACCACGCCGAGGCGTTCAAGCGGTACATGGCGGGGTGACCCGCGCGGCCTCGCGCTGCCCTGGGTCACTTCGCTCCGCTCGTGATGACGGAGGAGCGAGACCCGCTGCGTGACTGCGCGGGATGCCGCGATCGCCGTCTTTGCGAGCGCAGCGAAGCAATCCAGGGATCCGCGACGCCGGACCCGTTCACGCGAGATCGGGATACAGGTCGTTCCAGTCCGGATTCATCGCCTCGATCAGCGCGAGCTTCTTCTTCCGTGAGCCTGCCTTGATCTGCTTCTCGCGGGTGATGGCCTCATTCATCGTCGGATAGCGCTCGTACCAGACGAGGCGTTGGCAAGCGTAGCGGCTCGTGAAACCGGCAAGCAGCGCCTCCCGGTGCTCGTGGACCCGCCGTGCGAGGTCCGAGGTCACGCCGGTGTAGAGCGTGCCGTTGCGCCGGCTCGCCATGATGTAGACGGCCGGCTCGCGCATCGTGCTGTCCTTCGGCGGCGCCGCGCTGCCCTGGGTTGCTTCGCTGCGCTCGCAAGGACGGAGCGTGGCAGCGTGGACTTGCCCGGATCTGTCCCGGCCGCCCCCTGAACCGGACAGCGCTGGCCTGCGCCCCTCGTCTGGCGAAGCCCTTGCACACGGGCTAGGTCAGTGCGACGCAGCCGCCGCACGAGACCAGCGCACGACACCCGGGAGCCGCACTTGGCCACGATCATCCCCGTCGCTTCCTTCGACTGCGTCGTGTTCGGCGCCACCGGCGATCTGACCGCGCGCAAGCTCCTGCCGGCCCTGTTCTACCGATTCCGCGACGGCCAGATCCCCGAGACCAGCCGGATCATCGGCGCCTCGCGCTCGGAACTGTCCCTCGACGCCTTCCGCGAGCACGCCCGCGACGCGCTCAAGCGCTTCGTGCCGGCGGCCGACCTGTCCGACGACATGCTCCACCGCTTCCTCGACCACGTCGACTACGTCGCGGTGGACGGGGCCGGCGACAGCGGCTGGACCGACCTCGTCGCCAAGCTCGACGAGCGGCCCGACCAGGTCCGGCCCTACTACCTCGCCACCTCGCCCGACCTCTACGGCTCGATCTGCCGCAACCTCGCCGCCCACGGGCTCGTGGGGGAGAAGTCCCGCGTCGTGCTGGAGAAGCCGATCGGCAAGGACCTGAAATCGGCCCGGGCGATCAACGACGCGGTCGGCGAGGTCTTCCCCGAATCGCAGATCTTCCGGATCGACCACTATCTCGGCAAGGAGACGGTCCAGAACCTGCTCTCGCTCCGCTTCGCCAACACGATCTTCGAGCGGCTCTGGACCTCGGACGTGATCGACCACGTCCAGATCACGGTCGCCGAGACGGTGGGGGTCGAGGGCCGGGCCGGCTACTACGACACGTCGGGCGCGATGCGCGACATGCTGCAGAACCACATCCTGCAGCTCCTCTGCCTCACCGCCATGGAGAGCCCGCTCAATCTCGAGGCAAACTCCGTCCGCGACGAGAAGCTCAAGGTGCTGCGCGCCCTGAAGCCGATCACCAGCCAGGACATCCCGCTGGTGACGGTGCGCGGCCAGTACGTGGCGGGCGCCGTCGACGGCAAACCGGTCGAGGGCTACCTCGCCGAGCTCGGCCACGAGAGCCGGACCGAGACCTTCGTGGCCATGAAGGTCGAGATCCAGTCCGGGCGCTGGGCTGGGGTGCCGTTCTACCTGCGCACCGGCAAGCGCCTGCCCCAGAAGCTGTCCGAGATCGTGGTGCAGTTCCGCGCCTCGCCGTTCTCGATCTTCCCCGAGGAGGCCTTCGGCCGCGAGCCCAACCGCCTCGTGATCCGCCTGCAGCCGCAGGAGGGCATGAAGCTCGAGGTGATGACCAAGGATCCGGGGCCCGGCGGCCTGCGGCTGCGCCCGACCGACCTCGACATCTCCTTCGAGGAGACCTTCAAGCAGCGCTACCCCGACGCCTACGAGCGCCTGCTGATGGACGTGGTCCGCGGCAACGCGACGCTGTTCATGCGCCGCGACGAGGTCGAGGCCGCCTGGGCCTGGGCGGACGGCGTGCTCAAGGCCTGGGCCGACCGGCCCGAGGCGCCGCGGCCCTACCCGGCCGGGAGCTGGGGCCCGACCGCCGCCATCGCGCTGATCGAGCGCGACGGCCGGACCTGGCACGAGGAGCTGCGGTAAGGACGTTCGGCGGCCCACGGCCAAGCTGCCTTGATACCGTCAAGCCGGATGTGAAATCTGTCGGTGCAGCCGGCGACCGCCCCGCCAGAGGGTGGAGACGGCGCAGCACGAGGGATCATCACATGCTGGACCATCATCGGGACGCGGCCGTCCAGGCCGAGCGTCGCCTGGAGCGTTCGGTCGCCGCCGCCCTGCGCGTCATCGCGGCCGCCCACGACGAGCGGCAGGCCCCGCCGGTCAGCGCGGCCCGCCGCCGCCTGAGCGAGGTCTACGGCGCCACCCGCCTGGCCCGGCGCCTGGAGCAGGAGCGCCGGACTGCCTGAGACACGCCGTCTTCGCGCGCGCGGCGAAGCGGCCCAGTGTCGCGCCACCTTCGGGGAGGTCGCGCCGCCCCGGGTCGCTTCGCCACGCGCGCGATGACGGAGCCTACACGGCGGCGTCCCAGGTCTCGCTGAGGGGCGTCGTGCCGCGGACCAGCCGGGCGCGCAGGACGACGTCGCCCGGCGGCACCGGCTCCGGCGGGCGCCACTCGACGTAGATCCGCCAGCCTCCGGTCTGCGGCACGAAGTTGGCCACCGGATCGTGCAGCGTGCCGGCGCTGGCCGAGACCTCCGCGGCGACCGCGTCGTCGGGACCCTTCGGCAGGCCCGGACCCTCGAAGTCGATGACGCAGAGCCGCCGCCGCGGGTCGGGCGGGTTCGACGGGCGCAGGCGCTCCGCCGAGCCGAGTCGCGTCGACGTCACCCGGGCGAGGGCGGTCTCCGGGATCGCCGGCACGGGCTCGGCCCCCACCGTGGTCAGCCCGTAGCGGACGTGCAGCGGCGCGCCGGGCTGCGCCGGGGCCGCCGGCACGAAGGCCGCCACGATGTTGTCCATGTACTCCTCGCCCGACGGGATCTCGAAGAGCTGCACGGCGCCGTCCGCGAAGGCGCCCCCGGCGGAATCCGGCGCCACCCACAGGCCCGGCCGCGCCTCGTGGCGCGCCTCCACGTCGAGGTAGGCCGCGAAGCTCCGCTCCCGCTGCAGCAGCCCGAAGCCGGCGAGCGGCCGGGCCGCGAAGGCGGAGATCTGCGGCTGCGCCCGCCCGTTGACCAGGGGCCGCCAGATCCGGTCGATCCGCGCCGGGTCGGCCCCGGCCGCGACGCAGAGCCCGTCGGAATCGTGCACCTGCGGCCGGAAATCGTCGAACGGCTTGGCGTCCCGGGCCCCGGGCCCGTTCTGGCCGTACAGGAACATGCTGGTGAGCGGCGCCAGCCCGAGCTTCGGGAGCACCCGGCGCGGGTGGAGCGCCGCCGTGACGGCGATCCGGGCCGGGTCGCCGGGCGCGATCTCGAACCGGTAGGCGCCGGCCACGCTCGGGCTGTCGAGGAGGGAGAGCACCGTGAGGGTGCGCGCCTCCGGCTCGCAGATCCAGTGGGCCACGAAGTCGGGAAATTCCTCACCCTCCGGCGCGCCGGTGCCGATGGCGAGGCCCCGGGCCGAGAGCCCGTATTCCTGGTTGGCCGCCCGCAGGCGGAAGTAGGAGGCGCCTAGGAAGACGAGGAACTCCTCCTGGAAGCCCTTCGGCCGCCAGGCCGGCGTGTCCGGGAAGGCGTAGTGCAGGCGGAAGCCCGCGAAGCCGAGATCCGCCGGGAAGCCCTGGCCGGCGAGCCGCGTGCCCAGGTCGAACAGCCCCGTGTCGTAGGGGATCGGCCGCGCGGGCCCCCGGAGCGGCTGGAGGTGGAGCGCCACGCGCCGGCGCTGCAGGAAGCCGCGGTGGAACAGCTGGGCGCTGAAATGCGCGCCGAGCCGCAGGCCCGCGTCCGGCCGGAAGGTGATCGCCCGGTAGCCGTCGTAGTCGAGGGCGGCGAGCGCCGGCGGCAGGTCCTCGGGCGGCGGGGCGTAGGGCGCTGCGGCGCGCCGCGCCGCCTCGGCCGAGAGGGTCTCGAAGGTCATCGCGTCGCCCTGCGGCGGAAGCGCCGGCCCGGCCCACGTTCTGGACCCATTCAGATCCGTCGCGCTAGGTAGAACCGTGCCGGCAGCCGCGGCCAGGACTGTTCGAAGAACGCGGCGCCGGGAGGGGGGATTGATCCGTTCGGCTTCCGGCGGCCTGGGCTGCCGGCTCGGCTCCGTATCCTCACCCCGCACATCGGTATCCACGGTCATCGGTTCCCGGCCCCGCACCGCCGGGCGGCCGGCAGCCTTCCACGGTCGAGTTCCTCGCGCCATGTCGTCACGCGTCACCTCCTCCGCCGAGCGGTCGCACCGGAACGCGGCTCCCGCCATACCCGATCCGTCGGAGAACGCAGCCTGCCGCGAGGTCTGGACCGACGCGCCGCGCGGCGCCCTGCGCGCCCGCCGCCTCGCCCTGGCCGTCCCGAGCCTCGCCACCGCCGGCGGCCTCATCTGGCTCGCCGCGCTCGCCTACCCGGCGGGCGTCAGCCCGCTGGCCTGGGCAGTCCTGGTGCTGTTCGGCCTCGTGATGGGCTGGCAGGCCTTCGTCGCCTGCCAGTACGTCTACGGGTTCGTCGCGGCCCTCCTGGGCGACCGGGCGAAGTCCGCGCTGGAGCGCCGCTCCGAGCAGGCGGGCGCCGGCCCGGACGGGGCCGGTCGCACCGCCGCCGTGGTGGCGATCCACGCCGAGGACGCGGTCGCAGTCTTCGCCCGCCTGCGGGTGATGGCCCGGTCGCTCGCCCGCGCCGAGGCGCAAGGCATCGACATCTTCGTCCTCTCCGACACACGGGACGGCGCGATCGCCGCCGTGGAGGAGCACGAGTACGCCCGCATCCAGGCCTGGGCGGTGTCCGACCCGGCGCTGCCGCGGATCCGCTACCGGCGCCGGACGGAGAATGTCGGCCGCAAGGCCGGCAATATCGGCGAGTTCTGCCGCACCTACGGCGGCGAGTACGCCTTCATGATCGTGCTGGACGCCGACAGCCTGATGACCGGCGCGGCCATGGGCCGCCTCGTCGGGCTGATGCAGGCGAGCCCGCGCACCGGCCTGATCCAGACCGTCTCGTACGCGGCCGGCCGGGACACGCTCTTCGCCCGCATCCAGCAATTCGCCGTCCGCCTCTACGCGCCGCTGGCCCTGCGCTGCCTGGAGACCTGGCAGGGCCCGGAGGGCAGCTACTGGGGCCACAACGCGATCCTGCGGGTCGAGGCCTTCGCGGAGAACGCGCAGCTCCCGAAGCTCCCGGGCCGGGAACCGCTCGGCGGCGAGATCCTGTGCCACGACATCGTCGAGGGCGCGCTGATGGTGCGCGCCGGCTGGGAGGTGCGGCTGCTGCCCGAGATGGGCGGCACCTGGGAGGAGATGCCCACCAACCTCGTCGACCTGCTCGGCCGCGAGCGCCGCTGGTGCCAGGGCAACCTCCAGCACCTGCGGGTGCTGCCCTGGGCGGGCCTTCACGGCGCGAGCCGCTGGCACCTCCTCGTCGGCATCCTCTCCTACGGGGTGCTGCCGCTCTGGATCGCCTTCCTGGGCCTCGCCGCGTGGCAGGCCGCCCGGACCGGCGATCTCGGCCTCCTGGCCTACGGCCTGACCGGGCAGGGCGCCGCCGCCCACGCGCTCGCCGCCCTCAGCGTCGCCGTCCTGGCCCTGCCCAAGCTCCTGAGCCTCGGCCACGTCCTCGCTTCGCCGGAGCGCCGGGCGGCCTTCGGCGGCGCGCGGGCGCTGCTCGCGAGCGCCGCCCTGGAGCAGGCGGTGTGGGTGATCCTGTGGCCGGTCCTGACCCTGTTCACCGCCGGCGCCGTGGTCTCGACCTTCTTCGGCCGGGTGGTCCGCTGGGAGACGCAGGACCGGGACGACCGGCAGGTCTCCTGGGCGGAGGCGTTCCGGCTCCAGGCCGACGCCGTGGTGGTCGGCGCGCTGATGGTGCTCGCCCTGGTCCTCGTCGGGAACCCGTGGCTCGCCCTCTGGCTGGCGCCGGTCGCCCTGGCGCTGCTCACGAGCCCGGCCCAGAGCGTCTGGACCAGCCGGGCCGATCTCGGCCGCGCCGCCCGGGCGCGGGGCCTGTTCCTGAACGCCGACGACACCGCTCAGGCGCCGGAACTCGCCGAACTCGCCCAGCTGCGCGGCCTGCCCGCCGCGCCGGCCCCGCTCCGCCCGGCCGCGCGCGAGCCGGCGATCTGGCTCGCCGCCGACGAGGCCTGACGGACCTCGGATACGGCCTGAGACACGGGCCTCGGACGGGCGCGCGAACGCCGGGACACGCGCCCGTCATCCCGGCTCTTACGGCCAAGCTGCCACAGTGTTGCCATCGAGTCACGGGCGGGCGGAACCGCCCCGGCGGGGCGGTTTCAGGCTTGGATTTGAGGCGCGAGCGTTTACCCCTTGGCGAGGATCGGCACGGCATCGTGCCGCGGTCTTCGCCGCGTTCCCGCCATAGTCCGCGCCTGCCCCGAGAGGCTTTGATGCGTCGTTTTCTCCCCGCCCTGATCGGGCTTCTCGGCGCGGCCGCCTGCGCCGCGCCGGCACTGGCCTACGAGATCGATCCGCTGACCCGCCAGCCGCTGAACGACGCGCTCACCGTGCGCGTCCGCCCGCAGGCCGTCGAGACCGTCGCGGTGCCGGTGGCCAACGCCGCCCTGAACCCCGCCGACCCGCTGAACGCCGACGCGGCGGTCCCGCAGATGTCGGCGATCCCGCGCGAGACGGTGGCCTATAACGGCCCCTACGGCGCCGGCACGATCGTCGTCTCCACCGCCGAGCGGCGGCTCTACTACGTGCTCGGCGGCGGCCAGGCCCTGCGCTACGGCGTCGGCGTCGGCCGGCCGGGCTTCACCTGGGGCGGCGTGCAGACCATCACGATGAAGCGCGAGTGGCCGGATTGGCGCCCGCCGGCGACCATGCTGAAGCGCCGGCCCGACCTGCCGCGCTACATGAAGGGCGGCCTCGAGAACCCGCTCGGCGCCCGCGCCATGTATCTCGGCGGCTCGATCTACCGCATCCACGGCTCCAACGAGCCGGAGACGATCGGCACGGCCGTCTCGTCGGGCTGCATCCGCATGACCAACGACGACGTGACGGACCTCTACACCCGCGCCAAGGTCGGCACGAAGGTCATCGTCCAGCGCTGATTCCTTTTCGGAGCTTCGACGAGGGGGCCGGCCGCGAGGTCGGCCCTTTTTGCGTTTCGTAGGGTTTCCGGTTGATGGCTTCGGCACGGCCGTCTTTGCGAGCGGAGCGAAGCAATCCAGCGGCGCCACGCCTGCAGAGGTCGCGCTGCCCTGGGTCACTTCGCTTCGCTCGTGATGACGGGATAGGCACATCAACCCAAGCGTTCAAACGGAAACCGGATCAGGGCAGCGTGACCAGCGCGTCGGGGCGCTTCACCTCGATCTCGACGAACGCGATCGGGTGGTCGGACCCGTTCATCACGTCGTGCCGGATGCCCGCCGGGCGCATGTAGGATTGCCCGGCCGCGAGGGCCGTCTCGCTGACCGCCGCGCCGTCGTGGACGCGCAGGATCCCGTCCACCAGCATCACCACGAAGTAGGGCCAGCCGTGCTCGTGCCAGCCGGTCACGCCGCCGGGTGGGAAATCCCAGCGCGTGATGCGCACGGCGGCGTCGTCCTGCTGGATCGTGGGCGTCGCGGGGATGGTGCAGGCGAAGGCCATGGCGGCTCCGAAGGTGCGGGCTGACGGGTGCGCGGCTCGACGCCGCCGTCATCGCGAGCGGAGCGAAGCGACCCAGGGATGCGCGACGCCGAAAATCGTGGCGCCACTCTGGATTGCTTCGCTCCGCTCGCAAAGACGAGGCTCGGAGCCGGAGTGAGCGGGAGCGGCTGCCCTCAGTGGCAGCCGCACGAGCCCGACCCGCAGCCCCCGCCCTGCTTCACCGGGGCGCTGCGCGCGGTCTCGCGGTCCAGGCCGCGCTCGGCGAGCTCGCCGAGATAGGTGTTCCAGCGCGTCTCGTACTCGCGGCCCAGGGTGTGGAGGTAGCCCCAGCCGTAGATGCCGGTGTCGTGCATGTCGTCGAAGCCGAGCTTCACCGCGTAGTTGCCGACCGGCTCCACCGCCAGGATCGCCACGGCGCGCTTGCCGCCGATCACCTTCCGCTCCAGCGGCGAGTGCCCCTGCACTTCGGCCGAGGGGCTCGACACCCGCAGGTACTCGGCCGGCAGGGCGTAGCGCGCGCCGTCCTCGAAGGCGACGTTGAGCACCCGTCGGTCGGCCGACAGGCGGATCTCGGTCGGCCACAGATCCTCGCTCACGGGTCACACTCCTCACGCAATCTGGGACTGCGGCGCGGGATCGGCTTGCCCGCGACCGCCGGTGGCATCATATGCCGGACGATGCTCGATGACAGCTCCCTGACGCCGCAGACGTCCGCGGTCGGCGCGCCCGCCGGGCCCGCGCCGCTGATCGACCCGTTCCAGCGGGCGATCTCGTACCTGCGCATCTCGGTGACGGATCGCTGCGATCTGCGCTGCGCCTACTGCATGTCCGAGCACATGGAGTTCCTGCCCAAGCGCGACCTGCTGACCCTGGAGGAGCTGGACCGGCTCTGCGGCGTGTTCATCGCCCGGGGCGTGCGCAAGCTCCGGATCACCGGCGGCGAGCCGCTCGTGCGCCGCGACATCATGCACCTGTTCCGCCGGCTCTCGCGCCACCTCGATTCGGGGGCGCTGGAGGAGCTGACGCTCACCACCAACGGCACGCAGCTCACCCGCTACGCCGACGAGCTGGCGAGCCTGGGCGTGCGCCGGATCAATGTCTCGCTCGACACCCTCGACCCGGACAAGTTCCGGGAGATCACCCGCCGCGGCGACCTCAAGGTGGTGCTCGACGGCATCGCGGCGGCCCGCGCCGCCGGGATGAAGGTGAAGATCAACGCGGTGGCGCTCCGCGACGTCAACGCCGACGAGATCCCCGGCATGATCGCCTGGGCGCACGGCCTCGGCATGGACATGACGCTGATCGAGGTGATGCCGCTCGGCGAGATCGAGGCGGACCGGACCGACCAGTTCCTGCCCCTGTCGGTGGCCCGGCAGCGCCTGGAGACCCGCTACACCCTGACGCCGCTGCCCGACCGCACCGGCGGCCCGGCGCGCTACGTGCGGGTCGAGGAGACCGGCGGGAAGCTCGGCTTCATCACGCCGCTGACCCATAATTTCTGCGAGAGCTGCAACCGGGTCCGCCTGACCTGCACGGGCCAGCTCTACATGTGCCTCGGCCAGGAGGATTCGGCCGACCTGCGCGTGGTCCTGCGCGCCTCCCAGGACGACGCGGTGCTGGCCGCGGCGGTGGTCGAGGCGATCACCCGCAAGCCCAAGGGCCACGACTTCGTCATCGAGCGCCAGCGCCCGGCCGCCGTGCCGCGGCACATGAGCGTGACGGGGGGCTGACCGCCTCCGTCCTTGCGAGCGCAGCGAAGCAACCCAGGGCAGCGGGCCCTTCCCGGACGTAGCGCATCCCTGGATTGCTTCGCTGCGCTCGCAGGGACGGACGCGCTCACATCTCCTCGTCGGCGTAGCGGGCCTGCTGCCGCCCGCGCTGGCCGGATCCCCGCCGCGGCGCGCCCGCGCTGATCCCCGCCACCAGGTCGGCGATGTGGCGCAGTGTCTCCACGGAGAGCGCCTTCTCGCCCTCGCCGCGGCCCTGCGGGATCAGCGCCTTGGCGAAGCCGAGCTTCTGCGCCTCCTTCAGCCGGGAGCCGGCCTGCGCCACGGGCCGGATCGCCCCCGACAGGCCGATCTCGCCGAAATAGACCGTCTCGGGCGGCAGCACGGCCCCCGACAGCGACGAGACCAGCGCTGCCGCCACCGCCAGATCCGCTGCCGGCTCGGTGATGCGCAAGCCTCCGGCAACGTTCAAATAAACGTCGTGGCTGCCGAGCCGGATGCCGCCGTGGGCCTCCAGCACGGCGAGCACCATCGACAGCCGGTTCGGGTCCCAGCCGACCACGGCGCGCCGCGGCATGCCGAGCGAGGAGGGCGCCACCAGCGCCTGGATCTCCACCAGCAGCGGCCGCGTGCCTTCCATGCCGGCGAAGACCGCGGTGCCCGCCGCCTGATGGTCGCGGCCCGCCAGGAACAGGGCGGAGGGGTTCGGCACCTCGCTCAGGCCCGCGTCGGTCATCTCGAACACGCCGATCTCGTCGGTGGGCCCGAACCGGTTCTTCACGGCGCGCAGGATGCGGAAATGGTGGCCCTGGTCGCCCTCGAAGGAGGCGACCGCGTCGACCATGTGCTCCACGACCCGGGGGCCCGCGATCTGCCCGTCCTTGGTGACGTGGCCGACCAGGATCACCGCCGTGCCGGTGGTCTTGGCGAAGCGGATCAGCGCCTGCGCGGAGGAGCGCACCTGCGTGACCGTGCCGGGGGCCGATTCCACCGTCTCGGTCCACATGGTCTGGATCGAGTCGATGATCGCGAGCGCGGGCGGGCGCCCCTGGCTCAGGGTCTCGACGATGTCCTCGACGTTGGTCTCGGCGGCGAGCTGGACCGGGCGCGCGCTCAGGCCCAGCCGCTCGGCCCGCAGGCGCACCTGCCCGACCGCCTCCTCGCCCGAGATGTAGGCGACCCGCTCGCCCGTGCCCGCCATGGCGGCCGAGGCCTGCATCAGCAGGGTCGACTTGCCGATGCCGGGATCGCCGCCGAGCAGGATCACCGAGCCGCGCACGAAGCCGCCCCCGGTCACCCGGTCGAGCTCGCCGATCCCCGAGGGAATGCGCGGCGCCTCCTTGGCCTCGCCGGTCAGGCCCTCGAGGGGGAAGACCCGGCCGCGGTTGCGCGACGGCCGGGTCGCGGCAGGACCCGACTGACCTGGCGCCGAGGGCGCCTCCTCGACGATCGTGTTCCAGCCGTTGCAGGCCTCGCAGCGGCCGCGCCAGCGATTGTAGACCGCCCCGCAGGACTGGCAGACGAAGGTCTGGTGGATCTTGGCCATACGGGTCCGGGCGCCGGCGATCCGGCGTGTCAGGGTGGAGTCGCGTCAGCCTACATAAGTTCGAACATACCGAGAACCCAGCCCGGTCAGGATCTCGTACCCGATCGTGCCGGCGGCGCGGCCGACCGCGTCGATGTCGAGGCTGTCGCCGATCAGCACCGCTTCCGCGCCGCGCCGGGCCGCGGGCGCCGCCGTGACGTCGAGGATGATCAGGTCCATGGAGACGAGGCCCAGGATCGGGCACGGGACGCCGCCGACCAGCGCGTGGCCGCGGCCACTGATCGCCCGGGGGAAGCCGTCGGCGTAGCCGAGCGAGAGCGTCGCCAGCCGGCTCGGCGCGGCGGCGGTCCAGCTGCCGTTATAGCCCGCGGTGGCACCGGCCGCGACGCCGCGCACCTGCGCGATCGCCGCCTCCAGCCGCACCACCGGGCGCATCGGGTTCGCGGCGCCCGGCGTCGGGTTGCCGCCGAACAGGGCGTAGCCCGGCCGTAGCAGGTCGTGCCGGGCCCCGTCGAGGAAGACCCCGGACGAGTTCGCCAGCGAGGCCCGGAGCCCGGGATAGGCCGCCCGGACCCGCGCGAAATCGGCGATCTGCCGGGCGTTGACTGGGTCCTCCGGCTTCTCGGCGCTGACGAAGTGGCTGAGGAGCAGGTCGATCCCGGCGGCCGCGATCCGCGCGTCCCCGGCGAGGTCCAGCGCCTCGGGCACCGACAGGCCGAGCCGGTTCATGCCGGTATCGACGTGGAGCGCCGCGGGCGGCCGGTTCCCCGGGAACGCTGCCCAGTCCGACAGCTCCTCGACGCTGCCGAGCACCGGGCGCAGACCGTGGGCCACGAAGGCCGCCGCGGCGCCCGGGGGCAGGCCGTTCAGGACGTAGATCGCGGCGTCCGGCAGGGCGGCCCGGGCGGCGACGCCCTCGGACAGGTGCGCGACGAAGAAGGTCCGGCATCCGGCGGCCCACAGGGCCGGCCCGACGCGGCCGACGCCGCAGCCGTAGGCGTCGGCCTTCACCACGGCGGCGCAGTCGGCGCCCGCGCCGCGGGCCGCCAGGATCCGCCAGTTGGCCGCGATCGCCCCGAGGTCGATCGTCAGCCGGGCGCCGTGGGCGCCGATCTCCGTCACAGGTCCGGCCTCGGACACGCGGAACGCCTCCATCCATTCGCCACCGGGAGTCCGGACGCGCGGACCGGACCCTGGGCGCGACCCATAGCACCGGGACGGTGCCCGGGTGGAGCCGGGCATTCCGCGCGGCGGCGCGCGCCACGGCGATCGGCGCGTCCGATGCACGGTCTGATGCATGGACGGCACAGGAGCGCGATCAGGCGGGCGCGCCAGGGTGACGGCCGAGGTCGGGCTTGGTATAAATCCGCCGCGGTCCGGGGGAGCCGCACGGCCGACGCGCTATCCCCGCGGGTACCAAAAAGCTCAACGATGCCGTTTACCGTCCTGGATCTCGCCGTGCTCGGCATCGTCGCGGTCTCCGCGCTGCTCGCGGCCGTGCGTGGTGTGACCCGCGAGGTCCTGGCGATCGTCGCCTGGGTGGCGGCCGCCGCGGTCGCGTGGACGCTCCACCCCATGTTGCTGCCCACCGTGAAGCAGCACGTGAACAGCGACACCGTGGCGCTCGTCGCCTCGATCGCGGCGATCTTCCTCGGCACCCTGATCGTCGTGTCGATCATCACGGTGAAGATCTCCGACGTCGTGCTCGACTCACGGATCGGCGCGGTCGACCGCTCCCTCGGCTTCCTGTTCGGCGCGGCCCGCGGCTTCCTGATCTGCGTGATCGGCTGGGTGTTCCTGTCGTGGCTGGTGCAGGGCAAGGTGCCGGACTGGGCCGCCCAGGCCCGCACGCGCCCGATGCTGGAGAAGTCCGGCGACGCCCTGGTGGCGCAGCTGCCCGAGAATCCGGAAGGCTTCCTCAAGCAGTTCAAGAAGCCGAAGACCGGCGCGCCGCCGAGCGATTCCGCCGACGCCCCGGCCGAGACCGACGCGGCGCCGCAGCGCCGGACCGAGACCGCGCCGACCCCGACGCGACGCTGATCTGCGGTATTCGCCGTAGGTCTCGTCGCGCGGAACGCCTAGATAGCGGTTCCGGTGGTGTACGGATTGCTTCCGCGACGACCGGCGCGCCGGCCCGTCGCCGCCGGGATCTGTGAGTGATCGACAGCCCCATGTCACACGCCGCCGCCACCACCGACACCTTCGATCTCGATCTCGACGGCGACACGCTCCGCGAGGAGTGCGGCGTCTTCGGCATCTTCGGCCATCCGGACGCCTCGGCGATCGTCGCGCTGGGCCTGCACGCCCTGCAGCACCGGGGTCAGGAGGCGGCCGGCATCGTCTCCTTCGACGGCTCGGTGTTCCACTCCGAGCGCCGCCCCGGCCTCGTCGGCGATTCCTTCTCGGACGGGGACACGATCGCCCGCCTCAAGGGCCGCGCCGCCATCGGGCACGTGCGCTACTCGACCACCGGCGGCACGATCCTGCGCAACGTCCAGCCGCTCTTCGCCGAGCTCGCCAGCGGCGGCCTCGCGGTCGCCCACAACGGTAACCTCACCAACGCCCTGTCGATCCGCCGCGACCTCGTGCGCGACGGCGCGATCACGCAGTCGACCTCCGACACCGAGGTGATCCTGCACCTCGCGGCCCGCTCGCGGAAGCCGCGGATCATCGAGCGCTTCATCGACGCCCTGCAGGCGATCCAGGGCGCCTACGCGATCGTGGCGCTCACCAACAAGAAGCTGATCGGCGCGCGCGATCCGCTGGGCATCCGCCCGCTGGTGCTGGGCGAGCTCGACGGCCGCTACATGCTGGCCTCCGAGACCTGCGCGCTCGACATCATCGGCGCCCGCTTCGTGCGCGACATCGAGAACGGCGAGATCGTGGTTATCTCCGAGGAGGGGATCGAGTCGATCCGCTTCGCCGACGCCGTGCCGATGCGGCCCTGCATCTTCGAGTACATCTACTTCGCCCGGCCGGACTCGGTGGTGAACGGCAAGAGCGTCTACGCGGTGCGCAAGGCGATCGGCCGGGAGCTGGCCCGCGAGGCCGCGGCGCCCGCCGACATCGTCGTGCCGGTGCCGGATTCCGGCGTCCCGGCGGCGCTCGGCTTCTCGCAGGAGACCGGGATCCCGTTCGAGATGGGGATCATCCGCAACCACTACGTCGGCCGGACCTTCATCCAGCCGACCCAGTCGGTGCGCGAGCTCGGCGTGCGGATGAAGCACTCGGCCAACCGCGCGGCGATCGAGGGCAAGAGCATCGTCCTCGTGGACGACAGCCTCGTGCGCGGCACGACTTCGGTGAAGATCGTCCGGATGATGCGCGAGGCCGGCGCCGCGGAGGTGCATTTCCGGATCGCCTCGCCGCCGATCACCTATCCGGACTTCTACGGAATCGACACGCCCGAGCGGGAGAAGCTGCTCGCCGCGACCCACGATCTCGAGGCGATGCGCAAGTATATCGGCGCCGATTCGCTGGCCTTCCTGTCGATCCCCGGCCTCTACCGGGCGATGGGCGAGGAGGCGCGCAACGCGGCCTGCCCGCAATACACCGACCACTGCTTCACGGGCGACTACCCGACCGGCCTGACCGACCTGTCCATCGCCGGCCCGAAGCGCTTCGCCATGCTGGCCGAGGCCGACTGAGCCTCTCCGGAAGGGCGCGACCGGCAAAGCAGAGACACGGCTTCGGCACAGCCGTCTTTGCGAGCGGAGCGAAGCAATCCAGGATAGCGCAACATCGGTGAGCATGGCGCCGTCTGGATTGCTTCGCTGCGCTCGCAAAGACGCGGGTCGGGGCCATCGACCGAAAGTGGTCGAAAGAGCCCGGTTACTGGCCATTTGAAACCGGACTCCTCGACCCTTGGCGCGGGAATGCGCTACGTGCTCCCCATGGCTGACTCCCAAAGACCCCTGGAAGGCCGCGTCGCGGTCGTCACCGGCGCGTCCCGCGGCATCGGGCGCGCCGCCGCCCTGGCGCTGGCCGGGGCCGGCGCGCACGTCATCGCGGTGGCCCGGACCGTGGGCGCCCTCGAGGAGCTCGACGACGCCGTCCGGGCGGCCGGCTCCAGCGCCACCCTGGTGCCGTTCGACCTCGCCGACTACGACGCGATCGACCGCCTGGGCGCGGCGATCAACGAGCGCTGGAAGCGCCTCGACATCCTCGTCGCCAATGCCGGCATCCTCGGCGCGCTCATGCCGATCGGCCACATCACCCCGAAGATCTGGGGGCAGGTGATGGACGTGAACGTCACCGCCAACTGGCGCCTGATCCGCTCCCTCGACCCGCTGCTGCGCATGTCGGACGCCGGCCGGGCGATCTTCGTCTCGTCGGGGGCCGCCTCGAAGTGCCGGCCCTACTGGGGGCCCTACTCGGTGTCGAAGGCGGCGCTGGAGGCCCTGGTGCGGACCTACGCGGCCGAGAACGAGAGCGCGGCGATCCGGGCCATGCTGCTCAATCCCGGCCCCCTGCGGACCGGCATGCGCCGCTCGGCCATGCCCGGCGAGGACCCCGAGACCCTCCGGACGCCCGAGGAGCTCGCGCCCCATTTCGTGCGGCTCGCGTCCCCGGACTGGACCGAGACCGGCAAGCTCTACGATTTCCCCACCGACCGGGTGCTGAGTTTCCGCGCACCCGAGTGAGCTCCTGCGCTGTTATTCGAACGCACATCCCACCGCCTGCCTCACCCTGAGGTGCCGGAGCGAAGCGGAGGCCTCGAGAGAACGGCCCGGAGATCGCGCGATCCCTGGAGCCCTCCTTCGCGGTCCGCTCGCGCGGGCACCTCGGGATGAGGGGTTGTATGGGACGGGCCTGATCTTCCTCTCTGAGTTCATCACGATGATCGACGTCCGCTGCATCTGCGCGATCGGCCTGCGGGGCCAGCTCGGCCTCAACGGCCACCTGCCCTGGGAGGGCAACACCGACCCGCTCTTCGTGGAGGACGTCACGCGCTTCTTCGCGCTGACCATGGGCCACGTGCTGATCGCCGGGCCGAAGACCGTGGCCTCGGTGCCCGAATTCGCCTTCAAGGACCGCACGATCGACGTGATCCGCAGCCACGAGGATCCGGAGGCGGTGCTCAAGCGCTATCCCGGGCGGCGAATCTTCGTCGGCGGCGGGATCGCGGTGTGGAACGTCTACGCGCGGTACATCCAGAACTGGGACATCACGCGCCTGCCCTACGACGGCGAGGCCGACCGCTGGTTCGACCCCGCCTGGCTGGTCGGCGGGCCGCTGCGGACGCCCTGAGCGGCACCTTCGTCCCCGCCGGCGCGTTGGCGCGCACGCGTCGCGTTTTCCGGAGACCACGATGAGCGCCCCGAGCTACCGCTTCGGCATCGAGGAGGAGTACTTCCTGGCCGATGCCGAGACCCGGGGGACGCCGCGGGGCGACCTCGCCGCCTTCCACGCGCGGGTCAAGGCGGAGCTGCCCGAGACGGGCCGCGAGCTGGTCGCCGCGCAGGTCGAGGTCTGCACGCCGCCGCTCACCGACGCGGCGGCCGCCCGCGACAACCTCGGCGGCCAGCGGGCGCAACTCGCCGGGATCGCGGCCGAGAACGGCCTCCGGCTGCTGGCCTGCGGCACGCACCCCCTCGCGCGCTGGTCGCGCCAGACCGCCACCGACGGCGCGCGCTACAAGGGTATCCTGTCGGATGTCGGCATCGCGGCCCGGCGGGCCCTGATCTGCGGCATGCACGTCCACGTCGAGGTTCCGGACCCCGACGCCCGGGTCGACCTGATGAACCGGCTGCTGCCGTTCCAGCCGCTGCTGCTCGCGCTGTCGGCCTCCTCGCCGTTCTGGCAGGGCGAGGCGACGGGCCTGCGGGCCTACCGGCTCAGCGTCTTCGGGGAATTGCCGCGCACCGGCCTGCCGGAACTGTTCGCCGACGCCGCCGCCCACGCGCGGTTCGTCGCCATCATGACCCGGTCGGGCGCCATCGCGGACGCGAGCTTCCTGTGGTGGTCGCTGCGGCCCTCCATCAAGTTCCCGACCCTGGAGCTGCGCATCGCCGACGCCTGCACGCGCCTCGACGATTCGCTCTGCGTCGCCGCGCTGTTCCGCTGCCTCGTGCGCCTGTGCGCGCGCCGGCCGGACCTCCATGCCGGGCTCGACGGCGTCTCGCGGGCGCTGGCCTCGGAGAACCTCTGGCGCGCCCAGCACAGCGGCGTCGCCGCGTCCCTGATCGACGAGGCGCGCGGCGAGGCCGTGCCGTTCGCCGAGGCGCTGGAAGGGGTGCTCACGCTGGTGGCCGAGGACGCGGACGCCCTCGGCTGCGCGGCGGACGTGGCCCGCGCGCGGGCGATCGTGGCCGAGGGGACCAGCGCGGACGGGCAGATCGCGGCCTACGAGGCCGCGCTCGCCGCGGATCAGGACGAGCGCGCCGCGCTGGCGGCCGCGGTGGACTGGATCGCCGACGCGGCGCGCTGAGCACTGCCGCATCCGCGCCGTCATCACGAGCGGAGCGACGTGACCCGGGGTGCCGCGACCTCGACCAGCGCAGCGCGAGACTGGGTTGCTTCGCTCCGCTCGCAAGGACGACCGGAGCTCGGATCAGCCCTTGTCGAACGGGTTCTGCGAGGTGCGCAAGGACAGGCGGATCGGCGTGCCCGGCAGGTCGAACGCCTCGCGCAGGCCGTTCACGAGGTAGCGCGTGTAGGATTTCGGCAGGGCGTTGAGCTGGTTGCCGAACAGCGCGAAGTGCGGTGGCCGGCTCTTCACCTGAGTGGCGTAGCGGATCTTGATCCGCCGGCCCGACACCGCCGGCGGCGGGTTGCGGGAGGTGGCCTCGTTCAGCCAGTCGTTGATGCGCGAGGTCGAGACGCGCCGGTCCCAGACCTCGGCGGCCTGCACCACCGCCTGCATCAGCTTGTCGACGCCGTCGCCCGCGAGACCCGAGAGCGGCACGACCCCGACGCCGCGCACCTGCGGCAGCAGCCGGGTGCAATCCTCGCGGAGCTGCTTGAGCAGGCCCGGCTGGTCGGCGACCAGGTCCCACTTGTTGAGGCCGATCACCAGGGCGCGGCCCTCGCTCTCGACGAGGTCGACGATGGTGAGGTCCTGCTTCTCGAACGGGATCGTCGCGTCGAGGAGCACCACCACCACCTCGGCGAAGCGCACCGCGCGCAGACCGTCCGAGACCGCGAGCTTCTCCAGCTTGTCGTCGATCCGGGCGCGGCGGCGCATCCCGGCGGTGTCGTGCAGCTTGATCCGCCGCCCGCGCCACTCCCAGTCCAGCGAGATCGAGTCGCGGGTGATGCCGGCCTCGGGACCGACGAGCAGCCTTTCCTCGCCGAGCATGCGGTTGATCAGGGTCGACTTGCCGGCATTCGGGCGGCCGACGATCGCGACCTTCAGGGCGCGCCCACCGGGGGCGTCGTCGGCCTCCTCGTCCTCGTCGCGCTGGGGCAGGGCGCCCTTGAGCGCCTCGTGCAGCTCGCCCAGGCCCTCGCCGTGCTCGGCGGAGAACGGGATCGGGTCGCCGAGCCCGAGGGTGAAGGCCTCGTAGGCGCCGGCGAGCCCGGCGCCGCCCTCGGCCTTGTTGGCGATCAGGATCACCGGGCAGCCGGCGCGGCGCACCAGTTCGGCGAAGGGCTGGTCGGCCGGCAGCACGCCGGCGCGGGCGTCGATCACGAACAGCACGACGTCGGCGGCGAGGATCGCCGCCTCGGTCTGCATGCGCATCCGGCCGGTGAGGGTGGCGGCGTCGGCCTCTTCCAGGCCGGCGGTGTCGATCACCCGGAACTGGAGGCCGCCGAACGCGACGTCGCCCTCGCGCCGGTCGCGGGTCACGCCCGGGCGGTCGTCGACCAGCGCGAGCTTCTTGCCCACGAGGCGGTTGAACAGGGTCGACTTGCCGACGTTCGGCCTCCCGACGATCGCGACGGTCGGCATATCCATGGTGGTTCTCGAGACAGTCCGGACGATGAAATCAGCGCGTGATCGGCGGGGGCGGCGCGGCGGGCTCGGGCTTGGCCGCGGTCACCGTCACGGGACCGCCCGCCACGATCGCCGCGTAGACCTCGATCCGCTCGCGCAGGTTCCGTGGCGTGTCGGGATCGGCCACGATCTGGTCGAACCAGCGGCTGGCGTCCTCGTAATCGCCCTTCTTCAGGGCGGCGAGGCCCAGCATCTCGCGGGCGGTGTGGCGGAACGGGGTCCCGGCCGCGAGGCCCTGGAGGTTGGCGAGCGCCGGATCCGGGTTCTGCCCGTCGAGGCGCAGCAGCGCGGCGCGCAGGCGCGCGAGGTCGCGCAGGCCGTCGCCGAGGCCGGTATCGTCGGCGAGCTTGTCGAACTCCGCGGCCCCGGCCGCCGGGTCGCGCTTGCCGGTCTCCGCCGCGGCGCGGAACCGGGCGAGCAGGCGGTAGCCGGCCGGACCCTGCGCCTCGAGGGCGTCGAAGGCCTTGTCGGCCTCCGCGACCTTGCCGTCCTTGGCGAGGCGGTTGGCGTCGTCGAACTGCACCGAGGCCACCTCGGCCGCCGCGCGCTGCTGGGCCTGCCAGTAGCGCCAGCCCGCGACGCCCGCCACCAGCAGCACGGCGAGCGCGATGATCACGCCGCTGTAGCGCTTCCAGATCTGGAGGATCCGGTCGCGGCGGTAATCCTCGTCGACTTCGCGGAGGAACTCGTTGTTCTCGGCCATTCTATCCCGGCCCGCATGATCTCAGCGGGCCACCTCGTCGCGTTCGGGCCCCGCGCCTAACACACGGGCGCCGGGTTGGCGACAGGCCATGTCTCGGGGCCGTCTCGGGTGTCGTCTCGGGGGCCGGCTCAGGCCGGGGTACCCGGCCAGACCGGCACGCCGATCACCGGGTAGTGCAGGTAGCGGGCGAAGACGAACCACGCGGCCGTGCCGATCACCAGGGCCAGGACGTCGTTGCGCCAGCCCAGCGGGGCCGCCGCCGGACCGCCGTGCTGGGCCGCGACCGCCCCCGGGGCGAGGCCCCGGCGCTTGGCGCTGATCCGGGCGGTCACCGCCCAGGCGAGGAAGCCGCCGAACAGCAGCATCGAGCCGAGATCGCCGTTGGCGAGGAGGTGCGCCGTCGCCCAGATCTTCACGGCGAGCAGCATCGGGTGCTTGGCCTTGGCGCGGATATGGCCGGGCAGGTAGGCGGCCGCGAGGCACACGAAGGCGGGCCAGACCAGCGCCAGGGCGAGGTGGCGCGTCCAGACCGGCGGATCCCAGACCGGGATGTAGCCGGCGAGCCGGTAATCGTGGAAGCCGATCCCGATCAGCACGAGCCCGAGCAGCGACAGGGCGGTGTAGCCGAGCTTGTAGCGGCCCTCGCCGATCCGGCCGACGATTGCGGCGCGCCGGGTGCGGGCCATCGAGAAGGCGTGCGTGCCGAGGAACAGCACCAGCCCGAGGATCAGGAGAACCATGGATGACTTTCGGTCGGGCCGCGCGTCCAGTCGGCGGCAAGCACTCTGTAATGGTTCTCAAGCGAATCTCCGCCTGTTTGTCCAGGCGCGGCCGGGACGCAGCCGGGTGGCGATCATGGGTTGGGCGAACGGGATCGCCGGACGGGCGCGCGCCGCGCGCCCAACCGGCTCCGGGACGGCGGCGCGCCGGATCCTGCCGACGCTTTCCCTGGCGCTATCCGTGGTATTCCCCCTGGTGCTTCTGCCGCTCCTCCCGCGCGTTGCCGCGGCCGCGCCCGAGCCGCCGCTCTCGGCGCTGACGCTGGTCGGGCCGCCCGCGCTCGTCTTCAAGGCGGGGCGCGACGCCTGCGACGGCGCCGACGTGCCCGATGCGCCGGCGCGCGCCTTCCGGGACGCGTCGGGCGCGGTGGCGCTCTACGGGATGCATTACCGCAACCGGGCGCTGCGCGGTCCCGACCTCGAGCATCTCAAGATCGACTGCGCGGTGGTGCTCGATTCGGGCGAGAAGCCCGACCCGGCCGCCTACGACGACCGCTCCTGGATCACCGCCACCTGGACCGAGGACGGGAGCCGCGTGGCCGCGCTCCTCCACCACGAGTACCAGGCCAACGAGCATCCCGGCCGCTGCCCGGCGGCCAGCTACATGGCCTGCTGGTACAACACGATCACGGCCGCCGCCTCGACGGATGGCGGCCGCAGCTTCAAGCGGCAGAGCCCGCCTGTCGTGGTCGCCGGGGCGCCGTTCCGGCAGGAGATCGACCAGGGCCGCCACCGCGGCTTCTTCAACCCGTCGAACATCGTCGCGGACGGGACGTGGCGGTACTTCCTCGCCTCGACCACCGGCTGGACCCGGCCCGGCAGCGATCAGGAGGCCGGGGTCTGCCTGTTCCGCAGCGACGACCCGGCCGACCCGGCCCGCTGGCGGGCCTGGACCGGCACCGGCTTCACTGCCGCCTTCCCGGACCCCTACCGCGCCGCCCGCCCGAACACGGCGACCTGCCGGCCGGTCGGGCCGTTCCCGGGCCCGGTCGGCGCCGTCGTCCGGCACCGCGGCACGGACGCCTGGATCGCCGTGTTCATGGCCAAGGCGGGGGAGGGCTTTCCCCGGTCCGGCTTCTACTGGACCACCTCCCGCGACCTGATCACCTGGGACAGCCCGCGCCTGCTGCTCGAGGGCGCGACCCTCTACGACGACCCGTGCGCGGCGACGGCGCCGCTCGTCGCCTACCCGTCGCTGCTCGACCCGGACGCGCGCGGCCGCAACTTCGACGACGTCGGCGACCGGGCGCTGCTGACCTACGCGAGCCTGCGCACGGAGGGCTGCACGATCACCTCCGACCGCGACCTGCTGCGCCGCCCGGTGGCGATCCGCGTCTGGCCCTGATCCCGCTCGACCGGCGCGGCGCCACCGCGCGACACCGTCCCGAGCCTCGGGCGCATCCCGTCAGACCGGACGCGGCTCTACGGAGCGGGCCGGCCGAGCGCCACCGTGTAGGACGGGCCGGCCGCGACGGAGCGCCCCGGGAGGCCGATCCGCTGGCAGAGCACGGTGCCGAGGGTGACGCTCAGCATCAGCGCGGTCGCGGAGAGCAGGAGCGTGGTCGCCCGGGCATAGGCGCGACCGGCATGGATCAGCAGGCAGCCGAACGCGAAGATCGCGACGGCCTGGAACAGGTGCTGCACGGGCGACGTCCTCTCTGGCGGCGGACGCGCGGTCCGGGCCGGCCGGGATCGAGCGCCATCGTCTCCGAGCGGCGTGAAAACGCGGTTAACGTCGGGTATAGCTGGCTCCGGAGTCGCCCGCTCGGAGAGGAATCCGCATGTCGCGTTCGAGGGTTCCGGAGGCGCAGAGCCGCCCCGACGGGACGGGGGTGATCCCGTCCCACGACACGGCGATCCTGGGATCGGGCGCCGTCGGCGCGGGGGCGATCGGGGCGTCGGCCCTGGGTGCGCTGGCCCTCGGGGCCGCGGCCCTCGGCGTCGTGGCGGTCGGCGCCTTCGCGATCGGCCGCCTCTCGGTGGGCCGCGCCCGGGTCGGCACCCTGGAGGTCGGTTCGCTGGAGATCGACACGCTCACGGTGCGGTCGGTGCGGATGCCGGACCGCGACTGAGCCGCGGCGCCGGGGACCGGCGTCGGGAGGAATGCGAGGAGGGGAGCGATGACCGATCGGAAACCGCCCTTCCGGCCCGCGGACGCGGTCGACGCCCTCGGCGAGGTCGAGGGCGATTTCGTCCTGCCGCTCTGCCTGCCCGGATCCAACCTGCTGATCGGCGAGGACCTCGCCATGCTGGTCCTCGACACGATCCACGGGCAGCGGGTCGGGCTGCCGCTGAGCCAGCAGGGCGCGGCCGACCTCCACGCGGTCCTGGGCGAGGCCCTGCGGCTGCTGCAGGCGCGGGACCGCGGCCCCATCCAGTAGGGCGCGCCGGCGAAAGGCTTCGTTGAGGCGGCCGGGATAGACAGGTCCCGGTTCCTCTCCGTGGCGGCCGATGCGCGCTCCGTTGCTTCTCCTGCTGCTGACCTGCGCCGCCCCCGCGCAGGCCCGGCCCGCCACCTTCCTGACGGTGCACGCCGTCGGCATGGCCTCGCTGCCGCCGGTCCCGCCCGCGCCTGCGGCCGTGCCCGCGCCCGCACCGGTCGCCGCCGACGCCCGCGCCCGCTACTTGCCGCTCATCGCCCGCGAGGCCGCCGGCACCGGCCTGCCCCTCGCGGTGGCCGACGCCGTCGCGCGGATCGAGAGCGGCTACGATCCCACCGTCGTCGGCAGCGTCGGCGAGGTCGGTCTGATGCAGGTCCGCCCGACCACCGCGGCGATGCTCGGCTTCCGCGGCACCGTCGCCGAGCTGGCCTCGCCGGAGATCAACGTCCGCTACGGCGTCCGCTACCTCGCCGAGGCGTGGCGCCGGGCCGACGGGGACCTCTGCCGCGCCCTGATGAAGTACCGGGCCGGCCACGGTTCGGAGGCGATGTCGCCGCTGTCGCAGCTCTACTGCGCCCGCGCCCAGGCGATCCTCGGCAACCCGGAGGCGCGCGTCGTCCGGGCGAGCGCCCGCGCGGCCGCGCCGGACCGCCTCGCCGCGCGGCCGGCGGGCCCCGTCCACCGGACCCGCGTCGCCGCCGTCCCGGCGAAGCCGATGTCGTTCTGGGAGGCGCACCGGGCGCGCATCGCCCGGCTCAACGCCGCCGTGGTGTCGCGCTGGCGGGCCCGCGGCTGGTCGGCCGCGCCCGACGGGTCCTCCGGCGAGCCGGCCGGCGGCTAGCGCCCCTCACGCCTCGGCTTCGGCCTCCGGCCCGTCCGAGCGCGCGCCGCGGGCGACCTCGCGCATCGCCGTGTCCGGGAGCGGCCGCTGGAGCCGGAGCGCCTCCGCGGTCGGCGCCTCCAGCCACAACGCCCATTCCTCCGGCTTCGTGAGCAGGACCGGCATGGCCTTGGGATGGACCGGCCCGACGACGCCGTTCGCCTCGGTGGTCAGGAAGGCGAAGAGCCGGTGCTCCGCGGCGACCCGGTCGGGGTTCTCGCGCTTCGTGCCGCGCACGCCGGTCCAGGGCCGCCAGATCCCCGCGAAGGCGAAGAGCGGCCGGTCCGCGTCCAGGGCGAACCAGACGGGCGTCTTGCGCGGCTTGGTGTCGGCGTACTCGCTGAAGGCGGTGACCGGCACGAGGCAGCGGTGGGCGACGCCGAGCCAGGGCCGCCAGTGCGGGCTCGCGGCGTTGCGCACGTTGGTGATCGGGTGCTCGCCGAACGCCTTCGGGCCGGGCATGCCCCAGCGCATCATCGCGAGGTCGCGGCCGGTCGCGCCGTTCAGGACCACAGGCGCCAGCTGGTCGGGAAAGATAGCCGGCAACAGCGGGAGGTTTCCGGTGCGATCCTCCGCGATCTCGAAGGCCCTGCGCAGGTCCGCCGGGCCGGTTCGCAGGCTGTAGAGATTGCACATGGACACCCCGCGTGGTCGGTGAGCGCGTTGCCGGCTCTACACGCTTTCGGGACGCCGCGCCCAGCCCGGCGGAGAGGGGCGTCCCGGCCGATCGCCGACCGGGACGCCGCCGCCTCAGTTCAGGTGGAACACCACCTTCACGCAGCCGTCCTTCTTGTCGCGGAAGGTCTTGTAGAGGTCCGGGCCCTCCGCGAGATCCTGCGAGCGGTGGGTGATCAGGGAGGTCATGTCGATCTTGCCCTCTTGGATCAGCTTGGTCAGCGGCTCGAGGTAGCGCTTCACGTGCGTCTGGCCGCTCTTGAGGGTCAGGCCCTTCTGGACGATCGAGCCCATGTTGACCGGGATCGGCCCGCCGTAGACGCCCGGCACCGAGACGATCCCGCAGGGACGGACCGCCTTGATGGCCTCGGCCAGCGCGTAGGGGCGCTCGGTGGCGGTGAGCTTCTCCTGCACCGTCGACAGCATGCCGGTGAGGCCGCCGTGGCCGGCGCTCGCCTCCATGCCGACGCAGTCGATCACACCGTCGGCGCCCTGGCCCTTGGTGATCTCCTTGATCCGCTCGAACACGTCCTCGTTCATGAAGTCGATGACGTCGGTGGCACCGGCCTTCTTGGCCAGGGCGATCCGCTCGGGCACGGTCTCGATGGCGATGATCCGCTCGGCCCCCATGATCTTCGCGGACTGGATCGCGAAGATGCCGACCGGGCCGGTGCCCCAGACCGCGATCGTCTCGCCGCCCCGGATCTCGCAGTGCTCGGCGCCCTGCCAGCCGGTCGGCAGGATGTCGGTGAGGAACAGGACGGATTCGTCGTCCATGCCGTCTGGCACCTTCATCGGGGCGACGTCCGCCATGGGCACGCGCACGTACTCGGCCTGGCCGCCCGCGTAGCCGCCGGTGAGGTGCGAGTAGCCGAACAGGCCGGCCGTCGTGTAGCCGAACTGCGCGGCCGCCATCTCGGCGTTGCGGTTCGACCGCTCGCAGACCGAGAAGTTGCCGAGCTTGCACTGCCGGCATGCACCGCAATTGATGTTGAAGGGCACCACGATCCGGTCGCCCTTCTTGAACTTGGTGAAGCCCTGTCCGACCTCGACGACCTCGCCCATGAATTCGTGGCCGAGGACGTCGCCGCTCTTCATGGTCGGCATCAGGCCGTCCATCAGGTGCAGGTCCGAGCCGCAGATCGCGCAGCTCGTCACCTTGATGATGACGTCGCGGGAATCCTCGATGACCGGATCCGGGACCGTGTCGCAGCGGATGTCGTTGCGGCCGTGCCAGCACAATGCCTTCATGGCGTCGTCTCTCCGGAAGCTCTCGGGATTGCGGCCGTCTCGGCCGCTCTCCCGTAAAGCCCGCCTCGGCACGGCCAAGTTCCGGCGTCGCCGTCCGGGCGACCGCGGGCGAAGGGGTTTACGAATGTTTCACGTGAAACAGCCCCGTTCACCGTCGCTTTACGACTCGCGCCGGCCCGGTCCGGATCAGGCGATCCCGTCGATGCTGATGCCGAGCTGCTCGGGCCCCCGGAGCGACGCGCCCGGCCGGTAGGGCGGCGGATCGACCGCGAGCCGCGGGGCGACGAGGCGGCGGCTCAGCGCCACCAGGGCGATCTCGGCCTCGAGCCGCGCCAGGGGCGCGCCGACACAGTAGTGCAGGCCACCGCCGAAGCCGAAATGCTCGATGTCGCCCCGGTCGGGATCGAAGCGGTCGGGATCCGCGAACCGGTCGGGATCGCGGTTCGCGGCGGCGAACATCAGGATGACGGGGGCCCCCTTGGGGATCATCTCGCCGGCCACCGCGATCGCGCCGAGAGCCTTGCGGGTCCGGAAGTGCACCGGCGGCTCGTAGCGCAGGACCTCCTCGATCAGCCGCGGCGCGCGCTCCGGATCGGCCCGGAGCCGCTCCAGCTCCTCGGGGTGCCGGAGCAGGGTCAGCATGGCGTTGGTGATGAGGTTCACGGTGGTCTCGTGACCGGCGACCAGCAGCAGGACCGCCGTCGACAGGAGGTCGAAGTCGCTCATCTGCTTCCGGCCGTCCGGACCGGGGGCGGCGAGGCCGCTCAGCATGTCGTCGGCCGGGCGCCGCCGCTTCTCGCGGATGAGATCGCGCATGTAGGCGGCGATCTCGTCGAAGGCGCCGACGATCTGGCGCCGGGTCGCGTCGTCGTGGCGCGCGTCCGGCTCGACGGCCGTGGCGAGTTGCGTCGCCCAGGCCTGGAACCGCGGCTCGTCCTCGCGCGGCACGCCGAGCAGCTCGCAGATCACCGTCACCGGCAGCGGGTAGGAGAGGTCGCTCACGAGACAGACCTCCCGCCGGTCCCGGCAGGCGTCGATCAGGCCGTCCATCTCCCGGGCGATCCGCGGCCGCAGCGCCTGAACCCGCGCGATCGAGAATTCCCGCATCACCAGGCTGCGCAGCCGGTCGTGGTCCGGCGGATCGCGGAAGATGAACGGGCGGTGCGTGGCGCTGATGCGGTTCTTGATCGGGTTGAGGATCAGGTCCTTGAGCGGGTTGCCGGTGCGGGGCCGCCGGGGCGGCGGCAGATCCTCGGAGCTGAGCCGCGGGTCAAAAAGCAGGCTGCGGATCGCCGCGTGCGTGGAGACGACGTAGCTGCCGTCGCGCTGGCGGGAGACCGGCTGCTGCCGCATCCGTCGATAGAGCGGGTACGGGTCGGCCCGGTTGGCCGGATCCATTACCGCGGCGAACAGCGCGTCGTCAGACATGGACGGTCTCGGCGGAAGGCCGCGCCGGGGCGGCTCGGTGCGGCGGCGGGAAGCCCGGTGCCGCCATCTCGACGCGCGGCCGGTCGGTGGCGTCGGTGATCGGCGGGAACGGGTCGCCGGCCGTGATCGCCTCCGCGTAGGCCGGCAGCCAGCGGGCCTGATCGAACGAGACGGCCGCGATGCTGCGCCCGGCGCGGCCGTAGACGGCGAGGAAGCGCCGGGAGGCCCGTGAACCCTGCACCACCGCCACGGAATCGGCGCCGTCGGGGAGGCCGACCAGCTTGATGTTGATCCCGAACTGGCTCGACCAGAAGGCCGGCAGGTGGCCGTAGGGGCGCTGGTCGTCGGGCCCGGCCAGCATGTTGCGCGCGGCGTGGGCGGCCTGCTCGACGGCGTTGCCCCAGTGCTCCACGGCGATCAGGCGATTGCCGTAGAGCGGGATCGGCCACCGGGCGACGTCGCCCGCGGCGTAGATGTCCGGGCAGGGCACCCCGTCGGCGTCGAGGGCCCAGCAGGCCGCGTCGCAGGTCACGCCGCCGGCATCCGCGCGCAGGCCCGCGCCCCGCAGCCAGCCCGTCGCCCGGGTCGCCCCAAGGGCGGCGATGACGAGGTTGGTCTCGACGGTGCTGCCGTCCGCCAGCCGGGCCCGGGCGACGTGCCCCGCCGCGTCGCCCTCGAACGCCCGCACCATCGTGCCGGGGCGGAACGTGGCGCCGGATTCGCGCAAACGCTCGGCGATCACGCCGCCGACGAAGGTCCCGAGACCCCGGGCCAGGGGCGCGGCGTTCGGGTCGACCAGGGTCACGGGCAGGCCGAGGTCGCGCAGGCAGGAGGCCGCCTCGCAGCCGATCAGGCCGCCGCCGACGATGAGCACCTGCCGCGGGCGCGCCAGCAGGGCGTCCCGCAGGGCGGCCGCGTCGTCGCGCCCGCGCAGGGTGAAGATGCCGGCGAGCCCGCCGCCGGTCTCGGCCGGCCAGGGCCGGGCCTCGGCGCCGGTGGCGATGAGCAGGGCCTCGTAGGCCAGCGCCGACCCGTCGGCGAGCCGGAGCGTGCGGGCTACCCGGTCGAGGGCGACGGCTGGGCTCCCGAGACGCCAGCGGGCGCGCAGATCCGCCAGCTCCGGCAGTCGGGTCGCGTCGGCGGCGAGCTCGCCGGCGAGCACGTGCTTCGACAGGGGCGGGCGGTCGTAGGGCCGGTACGGCTCGGCGCCGACCAGTGTGAGCGGGCCGTCGTACCCGCCCCGCCGCAGCGCCTCGGCGCCGCGCAGGCCGGCGAGGGAGGCGCCGACCACGACGATGCCGGCGGGTTCGGCAGTCACGGCGCGTCTCCGTCGTCCGGGCCGGCCTGGAGGCTGATGGCGCGGACCGGGCAGGCCTGCACGGCCCGCTCGATGGCGCCGCGGCGGTCGGCCGGCGGCGCGGGATCGTAGAACAGGATCTCGTGGCCGCGGATCGCGAAGGCGTCCGGCGCGGCGTAGCAGCACTGGGCGTAGCCCTGGCAGCGGTTGAGATCCACGACGACCCGGAGCGCCGCGGTGTCGGAGGCCGGCATCACGCCGACCTCGCCAGCCGGCGCGCGGTCCCGGCATCGGTCCCGGCGCGCGCGAGATCGTCCAGAGCCGTCAGGATCGACGCCATGGCGTCCCGGGCCGCGAAGGCGTCCCGCAGCGCCCCGGCGCGCGCCCGGAAGTCGGGCTCGCCGAGCACCCGCGCCACCGCGGCGCCGACCGCCTCCGGGGCCGGCGCGTTGGTCCCGAGGTTGATCCCGACGCCGGACCAGCCGATGCGCGCGTTCACCTCCGCCTTGTCCTCGGTCAGGCCGGCCGACACGATCGGCACGCCGGCGGCGAGCGCCTGCGAGACGCTGCCGTAGCCGCCGTTGGTCACCAGCACGCTCACCCGCGGCAGCAATTCGCGGAACGGCAGGAAGCACGACACCCGGGCGTTGGCCGGAACCGGAACCTTCAGCGCGTCCACCGGGCGGCCGCCGGTGGTGGCCAGGACCAGCAGATCGTCCCGGTCGGCCAGGGCGGTCAGTGTCGGCTCGACCAGCTCGCCGAAATCCGCGTTGGCCAGCGTGCCCTGGGTGACCAGCACGACGGGCCGACCCGCCGCGTTCGCCGCCTCCAGATCGGGCCACCAGTCCGGGAGCGGCGCGGGCGGCGTCGGCGGATCGAGCAGGCCGATGAAGCGCAGGCCGGGCGGCAGGGTGCCGTACTCGTACTCGAAGCCCGGCACGGTCGGCTGCAGGAACAGGTCCGGCAGGACCACGATCGAGTGGGGCAGGGACGCCGGCAGGGGCGGCAGGCCGAGCGCGGCGAGCTTCGCGTCCGTGTAGGCCCGCACCGGGTTGACGAAGGCCGCGTCCATGCCGGCCTTCAGGGTGGCGTAGCGGACGAGGTCGTCCCGGTCGCGGGCCGGCGGCAGGCCGAGGCCCACGGGCGCGTGGTCGGGCCGGTCGAGGAACAGGATGCTGACGTTGACGGTCACGATCGGCGGCCGCGGCGCGCTGTCGAGGAGCAGCGGGAGCGCGCCCAGGAACATGCTGCCGGCCAGGATCACGTCGGGCGCCTCGGCCGCGATCAGCGCCCGCAGGGCGGCGGCCTGGACCGGCATCGGATCCACGAACCGGCGCTCGAACTCGCGGCGGTAGCGCTCCGGGCCGGCCGGCAGCTCGGTCTCGCGGTACTCGGCCGCGTGGTTGTCCGCGTAGGGCGTGAAGCGCAGGCCCGCCGCCTCGACCTTCGGCCGGAAGGCCGGGTCGGTGAGCACGAGGACGTCGTCCCCCCGGGCCGCCACCGTCCGACCGATGGCGAGGAGCGGGTTCACGTGGCCGGTGAGCGGCGTCGCGGCGATCAGGATCTTCATCACGGCCTCCTCGAGCGCCGCCGGTCGGGCCGGCGTCGCTCCTGCTCGGGTGCCGGCGCCTTCACGCGCGGGTGCCCCGTGGCCCCCGGCGCGCCGGACTCACAGAGGAAATCGCGGCCGGTCCAGCGCAGTTACACAACCCCAAGGTGCTTGGTGCGGCGCCGCACCATGGCATCCGGTTGAAGTCCGACGCAATATCGGAGTGTCACAGGCCACAGCGATCGTGCGGCCTGCCGGATTTGGGCGCGTCCACCGTTCGAATGACGCGTCACCGGCGCCCGACCGCGACGGCCGGCGGCGCCGTCAGTCGACCACGACGACCCGGTTCGGCAGCTCGTCGGGATCGCCCGGGCCCGCGGGGAGATGCTCCGCCAGGCAGGCCCCGACGCGCGCGACCGCCGCCGTCAGGCCGTCCTCGATGGCGCCGCGCCCGAGCGCCGGTATCAGCTCGGCGAGGATCCCGTCCCAGGCGGAGGGCGGGATCTCCCGCAGGACGCCGAGATCGGTGACGATCTCGGCGTGCCGCTCGGCGAGCGACAGGTAGAGCAGGATGCCGGTGCGCCGGCGCGTCAGGCTCAGGCCGCGCGACCAGAAGGCTCGCCGGGCCGCCTCCCGGGCGCGGGCGCGGCGCAGGCGGCGCGGCACCAGGGCCATGCGCAGCCGCTCGTTCTGGCTCGCCGCGAGGATCGCCGCCACGAGGGCCGCCTGCGCCAGCAGGATCGACGCGGCGCTCCAGGCGGTCAGGGCGATCAGCGGCCAGGGCAGGACCAGCGCCGTGACGAGGGCGGTGAGCAGCACGATCGAGCGGTAGGCGCCGGCGCGCCGGCTCACCATCACGACGATCTCGCCGGAGGTCCCGGCCTCCGCGCGCCCGACCGCCTGGGCGAGCCGCTCCTGCGCTTCCGGAGTCAGGACAGCCGCGCGTCTACCAGTCACCGGAGGCCCCTCCGCCGCCCGACGAGCCGCCGCCGCCGGAAAATCCACCGTCGAAACCGCCCGAGGAGCCGCCCGACCCGCCGTCCGAGAAGCCGCCGCCCCACCCGCCCGAGCCGGGCCCCGGCAGGATGACGAGGCCGCCGGGCCTCGACCGGCCGCCGCGGCTCATGCGCCACGCGACGAACACCACGATCAGGAGCAGGACGACGAAGACCGCCACCTGGGCGGGATCGACCTCGTCGGACCGCACCTGCGGCTTGCGCTGCCAGTCCTGCGCGTCGCCGGCCAGGATCGACAGGATGCCGTCGACGCCGGCGTCGAGGCCGCCGAAATAGTCGCCGGTCTTGAAGCGCGGCGTGATGGCGCCGGCGATGATCACCTTGGACAGGGCGTCGGTCAGCGCCCCCTCCAGGCCGTAGCCGACCTCGATCCGGACCTTCCGCTCGCTCGGCGCCACCAGCAGCAGGACGCCGTTGTTGGTCTTGGCCTGCCCGAGCTTCCAGTCCCGGAACAGGCGGTTGGCGTAGTCCTCGACGGCCGTGCCCTGCAGGTTCGGCACCGTGGCGACGACCACCTGGTCCGAGGTCTTGTCCTCGTGCGCCTTCAGCTTGGCCTCGAGGGTGCCGCGCTGCTCCGGCGTCAGGATGCCGGCCGCGTCGACCACGCGGCCGGTCAGCGTCGGGAAGGTCAGCTCCGCCGCCAGCGCCCCGAGCGCGAAGACCGTCAGGCACGCCGCCAGGACGGCGAGCGACAGGGCGAGCCGCACCCGGTCGGGCAGGATCCCGCCCCGGGTCCGGGTCATGGTCGGTCCTACGCGCCGCCCCACGCGCCGCATCCTAGAACTTCACGTTCGGCGGCCGATCGGCGTTCGGCGTCGCCGTGAAGGTCTCCATCGGCTTGGCGTCGGGGTAAAGCACGGCCGCGATCCAGCGGCCCGGGATCGTGCGCACCTCGGTGTTGTAGGCCTGGACCGCCGTGATGTAGTCGCGCCGCGCCACCGCGATGCGGTTCTCGGTGCCCTCCAGCTGGGATTGCAGGGCGAGGAAGTTCTGGTTCGACTTGAGGTCGGGATACCGCTCCACCGTCACCAAGAGACGTCCGAGCGCGCCCGAGAGCTGGTTCTGGGCGTCCTGGTACTCCTTGAACTTCTGCGGATCGCTGACCGTGGAGGCGTCGACCTTCACGCTGGACGCCTTGGCGCGCGCCTCGGTGACGCCGATCAGCACGTCCTTCTCCTGCTGCGCGTAGCCCTTCACGGTCTCGACGAGGTTGGGGATCAGGTCGGCCCGCCGCTGGTACTGGTTCTGCACTTCGCTCCACGCGGATTTGGCCTGCTCCTGCAGCGTCGGCACCCGGTTCACCGCCCCGCAGCCGGAGAGACCCGCGGCTACCAGGATCACCGAGAGCACGCCGAGGAGGCGCGCCGCGGGCGATGTCCGGCGCACCGCGCCGGCCGTCAGCGTCGTTCCCATATCGTCCCCCATCTGCCGGCCGAGACTCGGCCGCTTGATCACGAGCCCGAGAGATAAGGGCCGGAACCGCCAAGGTAAGGCCCTCGCCCGACGGGTCTTGAAGGTTTGTGGCGCGGCCCGCTAAGGGCGTCGGCAACGGACCGGGCCGGCGCACGTTCGGACCCTCGAGCCGATGGTCCGGCGGAGGACCGATCGGCGCGGCGCCGCGGAGGCCGGGAATGGATGCAGCACTCGCCGACCATGTCAGGGCCGCCAGCGCCGACGCGCGGCGCCACGCCCGGGCGTACCGGGCGCCGTCCGGCAAGGACGCGCTGCCCTGGTCGGTCATCGCGACGTTCGACGCCCGGGTCCGGGGCCACCTCGCCCGCGACTCGCGGATCGAGGACGAGCGCGACCGCGTCCTGATCGCCGCCGTGAAGCTCGCCGAGACGCCGGTCGAGGAGGGCGACGAGAGCGTCGCCGCGGCGCGCGCCCACCTCGTCGACGCGATCGACTACCTGGAGCAGGCGGTGCTGCGGTTCGGCCTCGTCAACCGGGAGGGGGCCAAGGCCGGACTCGGTACCTACGGCCAGCCGGTCGGATCGCGCGACTGAGGGCGCGCCCGGACCGAGCCGCCCGATGTCCGCCGACCTGCCCGCGGCCGCGACCCTCAGCCGCCTCGACCTGAAGACGCTCCGGCTGTTCGCGGCCATCTGCGCGGAGGGGACCCTGAACGGCGCGGCCCGCCGGGCGGCGATCGCGCCCTCGGCGGTGAGCAAGCGCCTCGCCGAGCTGGAGCACGCGCTGGGCTGCACCCTGCTCACCCGCGAGCCGCGCGGCATGCGGCTCACCCCGGCGGGCGAGACCCTGCTGCACCACACCCGGCGGATGCTGGCGAGCGCCGAGCAGATCGCCCTGGAACTCGCCGAGCACGCCCGGGGCGTGCGCGGCTTCGTGCGGGTGCTCGCCAACCTCTCGGCCATCGTGGAGTTCCTGCCCGAGGACCTGCAGGCCTTCCTGGCGGCGCAGGACGGGATCCGGGTGGACCTGGAGGAGCGGCCGAGCGGCGGCGTCGTCGCCGGCGTCGAGGAGGGCTTCGCCGATCTCGGCCTCTGCGCGGACAACACCGACACCCGCAGCCTCACCGCCTACCCGTACCGGAGCGACCGCCTCGTCCTGGTGATGCCGGCCGGGCATCCCTTGAGCGGACGCGGCGCCGTCGCGCTGGCCGACACCCTCGACTACGACCATGTCGGGCTGCACGCGGAGAGTTCGATCTACGCCGCCCTGCGCGACGAGGCCCGGCGCCTCGGCCGGCCGCTGCGGCTGCGGATGCACGTCCCGAGCTTCGACGCGATCTGCCGCATGGCGCAGGTCGGGCTCGGCCTCGGGACCGTGCCGGAGCGCGTCTACGCCCTGCTCGGCCCCCCGATGCGGCTCGCCGCGGTGCCGCTCACCGATCCCTGGGCCGTGCGCACGCTGCGCCTCGTGGTCCGCCCGGGCGCCCTGTCGCCGGCGGCCGCCCTCCTGCTGGAGCATCTCCGGGCCGCCGGTCGCTGAGCGTGCGTTCTCCTGCGGCGAACGCACGGTGGTGCATGGCGTTTGGACTTGGCCACCGGAAGAGCCCTATCTCCTGGGCAACAAACGATGGAGGAAAGCCGTGTCCGGTCCGCTCAGCGGTATCCGCGTTCTCGAGCTCGGTCAGCTGATCGCCGCGCCCTTCGCGACGCGGCTGATGGCCGAGTTCGGCGCCGAGGTCATCAAGGTCGAGCCCCCGGGTGAGGGCGATCCCCTCCGGAAGTGGCGCAAGATGCACGAGGGCACCTCGCTCTGGTGGTACCTGCAGTCGCGCAACAAGAAGTCGATCGCCGTCAATCTGAAGGCGCCCGAGGGGCTCGACATCGTCAAGCAGCTCGCCGCGAGCGCCGACGTGGTGGTCGAGAACTTCCGTCCCGGGGGCCTGGAGAAGCTCGGCCTCGGCTGGGACGTGCTCTCCGCCCTCAACCCGAAGCTCGTGATGGTGCGGATCTCCGGCTACGGCCAGACCGGCCCCTACCGCGACCGGCCCGGCTTCGGCGCCATCGGCGAGTCGATGGGCGGCATCCGCTTCACCACCGGCAGCCCGGAGGCCCCGCCGGCCCGGGTCGGCGTCAGCATCGGCGACACCCTGGCCTCGCTCCACGGCGTCATCGGCGCGCTGATGGCCCTGCTGCGGGTCAAGACCGGGCAGGGCGCCGGCCAGGTCATCGACGTCTCGCTCGTCGAGAGCGTGTTCAACGTCATGGAGAGCCTCGTCCCGGAATACGACCTGCTGGGCGAGGTCCGCACCCGCACCGGCGGCGCCCTGCCGGGCATCACCCCGTCGAACACCTACCCGACGCGGGACGGCGGCTACGTGGTCATCGCCGGCAACAGCGATCCGATCTTCCGCCGCCTGATGACGGCGATCGGCCGGCCCGACCTCGCGGACGATCCGGCGCTGCGCAACAACGAGGGCCGCTCCAGGCAATCCGCCATGCTGGACGGCACCATCGCCGACTGGTCGAAGACGCAGACGGTCGAGGAGGCGCTCGCCGCCCTCGACGCCGCCGACGTGCCGGCCGGCCGCATCTACTCGGTGGCCGACATCGTGGCCGACCCGCATTATCAGGCGCGCGACATGATCCTGCAGGCGGAGCTGCCCGGCGGGACCGCGGTGAAGATGCCCGGCATCGTCCCGAAGCTCTCCGATACGCCCGGCGAAGTCCGCTGGCAGGGGCCGGCCCTCGGCGCCCACACCGATTCCGTGCTCGCCGAGCTCGGTCTCGACCCGGCGCGCATCGCCGCGCTGCGCGAGAAGGGAGCCGTGGCATGAGCGGCGACGCCCTGATCGTCCAGGAGGTCGCGACCCGCGACGGCTTCCAGATCGAACCGGTCTTCGTGCCGACCGCGGAGAAGATCTGCCTGATCGACGCTCTGGCCGAGGCCGGCTTCAGCCGGATCGAGGTCTCGTCCTTCGTCTCTCCGAAGGCGGTGCCGGCGCTCGCCGACGCGGCCGAGGTCTTCTCCGGGATCCGGCGCCGGCCCGGGACCGTCTACGTCGCCCTGGTGCCGAACCCGAAGGGCGCCGAGCGGGCGCTCGCCGCCAGGGTCGACGAGATCAACCTCGTCGCCTCGGTGAGCGAGACCCACAACCGCGCCAACATGGGCATGAGCCCGGCCGACTCGATCGCCGGCTTCGCGCGGATCATGGATTCGGTGCGCGGCGCCCCGCTCAGCACCAACGCCACGGTGGCGACCGCCTTCGGCTGCCCGTTCGAGGGCGACCAGCCGGCCGACAGGGTCGTCGCGCAGGTGGAGCGCTACCTGTCGCTGGGCGTCGACGGGGTGACGCTGGCCGACACGACCGGCATGGCCAATCCCCGGCAGGTGAGCCGCCTCGTCGCGCGGGTCCTGCCCCTGGTCGGTCCCGGGCGCCTGACGCTCCACTTCCACAACACGCGCGGCCTCGGCCTCGCCAACGTGCTGGCGGCCTACGACGCGGGCGCCCGCCGCTTCGACGCCGCGCTCGGCGGCCTGGGCGGCTGCCCGTTCGCACCCGGTGCCACCGGCAACATCTGCACCGAGGATCTCGTCAGCATGGCCCACGAGATGGGCCTGCCGACGGGCCTCGACCTCCCGGCGCTGATCGGCCTGTCGCGGGACCTGCCGCGCCTCGTCGGCCACGACGTGCCCGGCCAGGTCGCTAAGGCCGGACGGCCCTGCGACCTGCATCCGGCCCCCGCCCGGGCGGCCTGAGCCGGAGACGGGGAGGGGCGGGCTCACAATGGCCCGCCCCACGCGTTGGACGCGACGCGCTCCCTCTCCCGTCCGGGAGAGGGTCGGGGTGAGGGGTGAGAACTCTCCGGATGCGGCACACCGTCGACGCGCCGGCAGGACGCTTCTCATCCGGACAGACCTGATCCCTCACCCTGTCCCTCTCCCGCACGGGAGAGGGGACCCGCGCCTCGTCCGGCGAAGGCGGCGTCGCCGTCGTGTGCCGTGAGCTGCGCCCGAACCTGACTTCGCGGGAAGCCGCCCGCCCGAAGGCGGCACCGCCCACGACACGTCCCTCAAGAACACACCACGGAGGAAACCATGACCGCAGCCCTGTCCGGGTCGCCGGCCGCCGCCGAGGCCGGCGCGGTGACGGAGACCGGCGTCGTCCGCAAGGTCGCGTGGCGGCTCATGCCGCTGATCATGATCTGCTACATGTTCGCGTTCTTCGACCGCATCAACATCAGTTTCGCCAAGTTCCAGCTCCAGAGCGACCTCGGCTTCAGCAACGTCGCCTACGGGCTCGGCGCGAGCATGTTCGTCGTCGGCTACGTGATCTTCGAGGTGCCCTCGAACCTGTTCCTCTACCGGGTCGGGGCGCGGCGCTGGATCGCCCGGATCATGATCTCCTGGGGCATCGCCACCGCGCTGATGATCTTCATCCGCAGCGAGTGGCACTTCTACGCCCTGCGCTTCCTGATCGGCGCCATGGAGGCGGGCTTCGCGCCGGGCATCCTCTATTACCTGACCATCTGGTTCCCGGCCTCGCATCGCGGCCGCATCACCTCGTTCATGTTCGTGGCCTCGGCCTTCTCGGGGATCTTCGGGGCGCCGGTGGCGGGCCTGATCCTCGGCGGCCTCAACGGCGTCGGCGGCCTCGCCGGCTGGCAATGGCTGTTCCTGGCCGGCGGCCTGCCCTGCCTCGTGCTCGGCCTGCTCGTGCTGGCGCGCCTCGACGACCGGATCGCCGACGCGACGTGGCTCTCCGAGCCCGAGAAGGCGCTCCTGTCGAGTCGGATCGCCCACCACAACCGGGACATCGGCGACCACTCGCTGCTCGGGGCGATCCGCCAGCCGGGCTTCCTGATGATCGGGCTGATCTACTTCCTCCTGCAGGTCGGCTCCTACGGGCTGAACTTCTGGGGACCGGACCTGATCAAGACCGCGAGCGGCGGGCAGGCGGCCTCGGTGGGGTTCCTGACGGCGATCCCCTACATCTGCGGGGCGATCAGCATGGTGGTGATCGGGCGCCTGTCCGACGCCTCGGGCGAGCGGCCGAAATTCGTCGCGGGCCTCGCCATCGCGGCGGCGCTCGGCTTCTTCGGCGCCGGCCTGTTCGACAAGCATATCGTGCCGCTGATGTTCGCCCTGGCGCTCCTCGGCGCCGGCATCGTCGCCTCGATCCCGACCTTCTGGACGCTGCCGGCCAAGCTCGTCACCGGCGTCGGCGCGGCGGGCGGGATCGCGCTGATCAACACCCTCGGGCAGTTCGGCGGCATCGTCAGCCCGGTTATGGTCGGCTGGGTGAAGGATCTCACCGGCTCGACGACGCCCGCGCTCTACGGGATCGGCGTGCTCTGCCTCGTCGCCGCCGGGCTGGCGCTCTTCGCCATGCCGGCGAGCCTGCGCCGGAGCGACCGCGCGGTGTGAGGCGGCCCGCCGCCCCGGTCGCGCCGGGGCGGTGCATCGCGGCTGGCCGGCGCGGGCCGGCCGTTCCGGACCGTCGGGCCGCGACCGGCCCCGGAGCGGGGGGAGACGGGCGTGGCCGCACGCCGCGCGGGCGGGATCGGTCAGGCGCGCGACCGCCGCGACCGAGCGGTCCCGGATCGGCGCCGGGGGCCCCCGAGGTTGCGCGCCGCCGGGATCGGCCGATGCCGATATCCGGTTCAGACGCCGATCTCAGCGACCGAAATCAGTGAACGTATCAGTAACCATGGCGGGAATGCCGCCGGTTGCGCGGTGGAGCAAAAAACCTCGCGCTGCCGGACAAACCGCCGGCCGCTCATATTGTATATTATCTGCAACCTCAAGAAACGGAGTGAAATCAACTTGAGGTAGAAATCCCTCGGCTGGCCCGTCGCCTCGGTTTCGTCCCGCAAAGCCCGCGCGAGCGGGCCCACCGGAGACGGAGCGCGCGGATCGGGACGCCCTCGAACAGCGATGTCTCAGATGGACCACCTCACCGACCACCGTTCAACCTTCATGCTGGAGAAGGTCGGCGCGATCGTCGCGGCCTACGTCTCGCGCAACGCGATCGAGGTCACGGCACTGCCGGCGCTGATCGACCAAGTGCACACGGCGATCGCGGTGCTCCGCTGCGCGCCGTCGGAGTTCGGCGGGGTCGGGCTGAGCCAGTCGCAGGTCGATGCCTCGATCCAGCAGGACGGCCTGATCAGCTTCATCGACGGCCGGTCGTACCAGACCCTGAAGCGCCACCTCACCGCGCACGGCCTCACCCCCGAGCGGTACCGGGCGAAGTACGGCCTGCCGGCCGACTACCCGATGGTGGCCCCGGGCTACGCCGCGCGGCGCTCGGAGATCGCCCGGGCGATCCAGCTCGGCCACAAGGCGGCCTGAGCGATGGCGCCCGACGCTTCCGCGGATCCGGCCCGGGACCGCGCGCCGTCCCCGGGGGCGGCGCGCACGAGCGACGCCCTGAGCCGCATCGCCGGCATCCTCGACGTGCCGGTGGCGAGCTTCTACCCGGATGCCGACCGGCCCGACGCGGCCATGACCCAGGCGGCCGACCTCGTCTCGGCCTTCGTGGCGATCGACAGTCCGGCGGCGCGCCGGACCTGCCTGGCCTTCGTGCGGGCGATGGCGAGTTCCTGAAGCGCCGGGGCGCGCTGCGGGAGGCCGGAGACCGGGTCGCTTCGTCGGCGGGCGGAGCACGGTCTCCGGCCCGTCCGGCCGGACCCGCGTCAGAACAGGTGGCGCAGGAGGTAGAACAGAGCGGCCGCGAGGGTGATCGCCGCCGGCAGGGTCAGGATCCAGGCGAGCGCCATGTTGCGCACCGTGGACATCTGGAGGCCCGAGCCATTGGCCGCCATCGTGCCGGCGACGCCCGACGACAGGATGTGGGTGGTCGAGACCGGCAGGCCGTAGAGCTCGGCCAGCCCGATCGTGCCGGCGGCGACGATCTCGGCCGAGGCGCCCTGCGCGTAGGTCAGGTGGGTCTTGCCGATCTTCTCGCCCACCGTGACGACGATGCGCTTCCATCCGACCATGGTGCCGAGACCCAGCGCCAGGGCGACGCAGACCTTCACCCAGCCCGGGATGTAGCGCGTGCCGTCGTTGAGCAGGCCCGCGTAGCGCTTCAGGTCCGCCCTGTCGGCCTCCGAGAAATCGGCCCCGGCGCCTGGCAGCACGCGCACCGCGTCGGCGGCGAGGTACATGTCGCTGCGCAGGTTCTGGGTCTGGGCGGCCGGCACCGTGCGGATCGCGCCGTAATTCTTCACGCTGGCGGCGATGTCGTCGGAGAGCGCCGCCAGCGCCGCGTAGACAGGCGGCGTGTTCAGCGCCTTGGTCTTGAGCGCCTCCGTCACGGTCCGGCGCGCGGCCGCGGCGTCCGGCACCGACGCGCCGGGGGCGCGGGCGGCGAACACCGCGCTCGCCGCCGTCGAGGCCTGCACGAAGGCGGGCGTCGTGTCGTCCGCCATGGTGCGGTTGAGCGCGTAGGCGGTGGGGGCGGCGCCGATCAGGATCAGCATGATCAGGCCCATGCCCTTCTGCCCGTCATTGCCGCCGTGGAAGAACGAGACCAGCGTGCAGGTGAGGATCAGCAGGCCGCGGATCCAGAGGGGCGGGGGCGCCTCGCCCGCGGGCGCCTCGTAGAGGTCCCTGCGGCGGACCGTGACCTTCAGGGCGAGCAGCAGCAGCGCCGCGAGCACGAAGCCGCAGACCGGGGAGAACAGCAGCGCCTTGAAGACGTTGAGCGCCTGGGTCCAGTCGACGCCCGCGGTGCCGTCGCCGCCGTTCATCAGCTGGTTGGCGAGGCCGACGCCGAGCACCGAGCCGATCAGCGCGTGGGACGACGAGTTCGGCAGCCCGAACGCCCAGGTCCCGAGGTTCCAGATGATGGCCGCCAGCAGCAGCGCGAAGATCATCGCGTAGCCCGCGTGCGAGCCGACGTTGAGGATCAGCTCGACCGGCAGCAGCGTGACGATCGCGTAGGCCACCGCGCCCGAGGACAGCATCACGCCGAGGAAGTTGAACACGCCCGACCAGATCACCGCGACGAGCGGCGGCATCGAGTGGGTGTAGATCACCGTGGCGACCGCGTTGGCCGTGTCGTGGAAGCCGTTCACGAACTCGAAGGCGAGGGCGATCAGCAGGGCGAGGCCGAGCAGCGCGAAGGCGCCGTAGGCCAGGGGCGCCTCCCCGACCGCGTTCATGTCCGCGACGAGGCTCACCACCGCGTAGCCCAGGCCCGCCACGAGGACGAGCAGGAACGCGACCACCCCGCCGAGATGCATCCCGTGGTCGAGGCGCGGGCCGCCCGCCTTCCGGTCTCCCACCGCCCCCGACGGCATCACGGCGGTATCGGACATGAACCCTCGCGCGGAATCTTTCGTGGTGAGCGGGGATTAAAACCGCGCGGTGACGGTTGGGTGACGGCCCGCGACGCCGCGCGTCGGCGAGCGTGTCCGAGAGCGTGTCCGAGATCGTGTCCGAGAGCGTCGGGCGGCGCTGTCACACGCCTGACGCGGTCCGGCCGCTAGCGGACCGGACCGCTCGCCCGATCGCACGAGGGATCCGCATGATTGACGCCACGGTGCCGGCCCTGTCCCTCGGCGCGCTCCTGGCCGTCGTCCAGATCGGCAGCATCGCCGTCGCGGCCCGGCGCCTCGGCCGGGACCACGGCCCGTCGCGGTTCCCGGACGGCGCGCCCGTCTCCCTGGTCCGCCCCCTGCGCGGGGTCGAGGCCTACAGCGAGGAGATGCTCCTCCGCAGCTTCTGCCTCGACTACCCGTCCTACGAGCTGATCTTCTGCGTGGCCGACCCGGCCGACCCGATCGTCCCGATGGTGGAGCGCCTGATCGAGGCCCACCCGCACGTGCCGGCCCGCCTGATCCTCGGCGACGAGCGCGTCAGCGCGAACCCGAAGCTCAACAACTGCCTGCGCGGCTGGCGCGCCGCCGCTCACGACTGGGTGGTGCTCGCCGATTCCAACGTCGCCATGCCGCCGGACTACCTCCAGCGGCTCCAGGCGGCGTGGCGCGCCGATACCGGCCTCGTCTGCTCCACCCCGGCCGGCGCCCGCCCGGGCAGCTTCATGGCGGAGGTGGAGTGCGCCTTCCTGAACACCCTGCAGGCGCGCTGGCAATACGCCGCCGAGGCGTTCGGGCTGGGCTTCGCGCAGGGCAAGAGCATGCTCTGGCACAAGCCCTTCCTGGAGGCGCAGGGCGGCCTCCAGGCACTGGCGGCCGAGATCGCCGAGGACGCGGCCGCCACCAAGCTCGTGCGCGCCGCGGGCAAGCGGGTCCACCTCGTGGCGAGCCCGTTCGAGCAGCCGCTCGGCCCGCGCGGCTTCCGGGAGGTCTGGTCGCGGCAGCTGCGCTGGGCGCGCCTGCGCCGCGTGACCTTCCCGCTGTTCTTCGCCCCCGAGATCGGCAGCGGCGTCCTGCTGCCGGCGCTCCTCGTCGCCCTCTGGGCCGGAAGCCTCGCGGGCCTCGCGGGCGCTGCCGGCCTCGCCGCCCTGTGCTATGCCGCCGAGCACCGGCTCGCGGCCCGCGCGGGCTGGCACCGCTCGCCCCGCACGCTGGCGGCCTTCCTGGCGCGCGACGCCCTGATCCCGGCGATCTGGGTCGGCGCCTGGATGCGGAGCGCCATCGTGTGGCGGGGCAATGCCATGGAGGTGCGCCCCCGGCGGGCCGCCGACGCGCGCACCTACGCGCCGACGGCCTGACCGCCCGGCGATCGGAGGCCCTGACGTGTCGCGCCGCTACGCCCTCTACTGGCTGCCCGCCCCGGATTCGCGCCTCGAAGCCTTCGGCCGCGCGATCCTCGGCACCGACAACGTCACCGGGCTGCCGGTGCCGCACCCGGAGAGGCTCGGTGATCTCGCTGCGGTCACGGCGGGCGCGCGGGTCTACGGGTTCCACGCCACCCTCAAGGCGCCGCTGCGCCTCGCCCCGGGCACCGGGGAGGCCGACCTCGTGGCCGCCGCCCGCGCCCTCGCGGCCGCGCACCCGCCGGTGGCGGTGGGGCCGCTCCGGGTCGCCGCCCTCGGGCCGTTCCTCGCCCTGGTACCGGAGGGCCCGCCGCCGGAACTCGGGCTCCTCGCCGCCGAGTGCGTCGCCGCCCTCGACCCGTTCCGGGCGCCGCTCACGGAGGCCGAGCGCGCCAAGCGCCGGCCGGAGCGCCTCGACCCGCGCGGCCGCGCGCTCCTCGACCGCTGGGGCTACCCCTACGTGTTCGAGGCCTTCCGCTTCCACATGACCCTGACCGACGCCCTGCCGGAGGCGGAGCGCGACCTCTGGCACCGGCGCCTGTCCGAGGCCTACGCCGCCGCGGGACCGGAGCCCCTGCGGATCGACGCCGTCAGCCTCCTGACCCAGGACGGGTCGGGGCCGTTCCGGCTCCTGGCGCGCCTGCCCTTCGGAGAGACCCGTGGTTGACCGCCCCCTCGGCCTCGAACCCGCCCTCGATCCGAGCGCCCGGGTCGTCGACAGCCGCCTCGGCCGCTACACCGAGGTCGGCGCCCGCACCCGCCTCACCGAGACGACCCTCGACGACTATTCCTACATCGGTGAGGACGGCGAGGTGATCTACACCGCGATCGGCAAGTTCTGCTCGATCGCCGCCAGCGTGCGGATCAATCCCGGCAACCACCCGATGGAGCGGGCGTCGCAGGCGCACTTCACCTACCGGGCGCGCGCCTACTGGCCGGAGGAATCGGACGAGCCCGCCTTCTTCGACCGGCGCCGGGCGAGCCCGGTGGCGATCGGCCACGATGTCTGGATCGGCCACGGCGCGGTCGTCCTGCCCGGGCGCACGATCGGCACCGGCGCGGTGGTGGGGGCGGGCGCCATCGTCACCCGCGACGTCGAGCCCTACACGATCGTCGTCGGCAATCCCGCCCGGCCGGTCCGGCGCCGCTTCCCCGAGGTGGTCGCGGACCGTCTGACCCGCCTGGCGTGGTGGGACTGGGACCATGAGCGCCTGCGCCGGGCGCTGCCGGATTTCCGCGGGCTGCCCATCGAAGCATTCCTGGAGCGCCACGAAGATTAAGTCGGCTATCGAAAAGCCGAGATGCTGCGCCGGCAAATATAATCGTCCCGAATACGTCATCCAATCGTCGTCAAACCGGCGTCTACGTGCGGCCGTTCCCCGGCGGATGGTGGCATGCTGGTTATCGAGGATCTCACGCGCCAGTACGGCGACCGACGCGCCGTCGACGGCGTGTCGCTCCGGATCGAGCCCGGCAGCTTCGTCGGGGTGATCGGCCGGTCCGGTGCCGGCAAGTCGACGCTGCTGCGCCTCATCAACCGGCTGGCGGATCCGAGCTCGGGACGCATCCTCCACGACGGCCGCGAGGTCACCACCCTGCGCGGCCGCCCGCTGCGCGAGTGGCGCACCCGCTGCGCCATGATCTTCCAGCAATTCAACCTCGTCGGCCGGCTCGACGTCATGACCAACGTGCTGATGGGACGCCTCAGCCACGTGCCGACCCACCGCGCCCTGCTCCGGCAATGGTCCGCCGAGGACCGCGCCATGGCCCTCGCCGCCCTGGAGAGCTTCGACATGGGCGAGTTCGCCGGCCAGCGGGCCGACGGCCTGTCGGGCGGCCAGCAGCAGCGCGTCGCCATCGCCCGCGCCCTCGTGCAGGAACCCGAGATCCTGCTCGCCGACGAGCCGGTTGCCTCGCTCGACCCGCGCAACACGCGGCTCGTGATGGACGCGCTCGCCGACGTGAACCGGCGCTACGGCATCACGGTGCTGTGCAACCTGCACTCCCTCGACCTCGCCCGCGCCTACTGCGATCGCCTCGTCGGCCTCGCGGCCGGGCGGGTCGTGTTCGAGGGCGGCCCCTTCGACCTCACCGAGGACGTGGCGCGCCGGCTCTACGGCCTGGAGGCCGGAGAAGTGCTGGACGATTCCGCGCAGCGCGAGGCGGAGCAGCGGGCCGCGATGCCGGGCCGGCCCGGTCTCGTACCGGTCCGCCCGGTCCGCGAGGCCGCCCTCGGCGCCTGATCCGGGCCCCGGGCCCCAACGAACACCGCCAGAGCGCACCGCCAAAGTGCACCGTCTTGGAAACGCCCGACCGGCCTCCGGCCGGCCGAACCTCGCCGACGCCACGAAGGACGACCCGATGATCACCCGACGCACCCTCGCCGCCGCCGCCGCGGCCCTCGCCCTCCTCGGCCTGCCGGCCGCCGCCCAGGACTGGAAGGCGCAGTATCCGGAGCTGACGCTCGGCGTGATCCCGGCCGAGAACGCCTCGGGCACCGCCGACCGCTGGGCGCCGCTCACCGCCTACCTGACCAAGACGCTCGGCGTGCCGGTGAAGCTGCGGGTGGCGAGCGACTACGCCGCCGTGATCGAGGGCCAGCGCGCCGGCAACATCCAGATCGCGTGGTACGGGCCGGCCTCGTTCGCGCGGGCCGTGATGACCGGCGTCAAGATCGAGCCGATCGTCAACCAGAAGCACGAGACCGGCGCCTCGGGCTACTATTCGGTGGTCTACGTGCTGGCCTCCAGCCCCTACAAGACCGTCGAGGATCTCAAGGGCAAGAACCTCGCGCTGGTCGATCCGAACTCCACCTCCGGTAACCAGGCGCCGCGCTTCTTCCTGAAGCGGGCCGGCTACGACGTCGAGAAGTTCTTCGGCAAGACCTTCTACGCGGGCAGCCACGAGAACGCCGTCCTGGCGCTCACCCAGGGCACGGCCGACGCCGCCGCCAACCTGTGGAACTCCGAGACCGACACGATGGTCACCCGCATGGCCGCCAAGGGCATGCTCAAGAAGCCCGACGGCACGCCGATGCAGCAGTCGGACTTCCGGGTCGTGTTCAAGTCCGACTTCCTGCCGGAGGGGCCCTTCGCCGTGCTGGCGAGCCTGCCGGACGACCTGAAGGCCAAGATCCGCGACGCCTTCGTGGCCCTGCCGAAGGCCGACAAGGCCGCGTTCGACCGGCTCTCCGACGGCAAGGACCAGGATCTCACGCCGGTGACCCTCAAGGATTACCAGCCGATCATCGACATGCTGCGGTTCAACGACGAGCAGCGTCGGAAGTCCTGATCCGGAGCCGCCTGCCTTGCGCGGTCTGACACCCCTGTCGCCGGAGCGGGCAGCCGCCCTCTCCGGCCTCTACGCCGCGGCGACCGGCGAGGCCCGCCGCCGCACGCTGGCGGGCTTCGCCCTGGTGGCGGCGCTCGCCGTGGTCGCCGGCCTGATCGCCGAGGTGCGGCCGCTGGTCTTCGCCGAGAACATCGGCAAGTTCACCGCCTACATCCAGCAGATCCTGCCGCCGATCAGCCTCGAGCACCCGCTCGAGGACGTCCGCGCCTGGTACTGGGGCCTGCCCAGATGGCTGGGCCTGCTGGGCGAGACCCTGCTCATGGCCTATCTCGGGACGCTGCTCGGGGGGCTGGCGGGCTTCGCCCTCAGCTTCGTGGCCGCCGCCAACCTCGTGCGGTCGCGCGTGCTGCGCGTCGGCGCCAAGCGCCTCCTGGAACTGTGCCGCACCGTCCCCGAGGTCGTGTTCGCGCTTATCTTCGTCATCGCCTTCGGCCTCGGCCCGATGGTGGGCGTGCTCGCCATCGCGATCCACACCACGGGCGCGCTGGGCAAGCTGTTCTCCGAGGTGGTCGAGAACATCGACATGCGGCCCGTCGAGGGCCTGTCGGCCTCGGGCGCGACCTGGGTCCAGACGGTGCGCTTCGCGGTCCTGCCGCAGGTGCTGTCGAACTTCGCCTCCTACACGCTGCTGCGCTTCGAGATCAACGTGCGCGGCGCCGGGGTGATGGGCTTCGTCGGCGCCGGCGGCATCGGCCAGGAATTCCTCGTGGCGATCCGCAATTTCTACTACGCGGACGTGAGCGCGATCCTCGTGCTGATCATCCTGACCGTCTTCTGCATCGACCTCGTCACCGAGCGGGTCCGCCACCGCCTGATCGGCGCGGAGCACGCCCGATGAGCGCGCGTCCCGAGACCCTGCGGGCGGCGGCCCGGGCCGACCTCGGCCGCCTGCGCGCGCGCTACCCAGCGCAGTTCCGCACCGACTGGCCGGGGCGGGCGCGGCTCGCCGCCCTGCTCGTCGTCCTGGTGGGGCTCGCGGCGCTCGGCTACTGGCGCCTCGACTTCTCGGTGGCGCGGATCCTCCACGGGCTCGGGCGGCTCGGCACCTTCGCGGTGCTGATGCTGCCGCCATCGCCGGAGGGCCAGTTCTGGACCTTCCTGCACGCGCTGGGCGAGACCCTCGGCATCGCCTTCCTGGGCACGCTGACGGCCGCGATCCTCGCCTTCCCGGTGGCGTTCCTGGCGGCGCGGAACGTCGTGCCCAACCCGTTCGCGCGGTTCGCGGTCCGCCGCGGCCTCGACGTGATGCGCTCGGTCGACGTGCTGATCTGGGCGCTGATCTGGATCAACGTCGTCGGCCTGGGCCCGTTCGCCGGGGCGCTCGCGATCGCGTGCTCGGATTTCGGGGCGCTCGGCAAGCTGTTCTCGGAGGCGATCGAGACCTGCGACAAGCGGGCCGGCGAGGGCGTCGTCGCTTCGGGCGGCTCGGCGCTCCACCGCATCCGCTTCGGGCTGATCCCGGGGGTGCTGCCGGTGCTGGCGAGCCAGGTCCTCTACTTCTTCGAGTCGAACACCCGCTCGGCGACGATCATCGGCATCGTCGGCGCGGGCGGGATCGGCCAGTACCTCACCGAGCTGATCCGCGTGCTGGAGCTGCAGCAGGTCGCCTTCCTGGTGCTGATGATCCTCGTGACCGTGGCGGCGATCGACTGGGTCTCGACCCGCCTGCGCCGGGCGATCATCGGGCCGGCGGCGCGCTGAGGGAGGCCTCGGCTTTCCGGCATCACGTGCGGAGCGCAACGACCCAGGGTCGCTCTGCCCCGGCTCGCTTCGCTCCGCTCGCGAGGACGGAGTGCCGAGGCCGTCGCGCGGACATCGCGCGGACATCGCGCGGAGGTCGCGCGGAGGTCGCGCGGAGGTCGCGCGGACATCGCATCACCCGCCGATCACCAGCTCCACGCGGTCGGCGGCGAACAGGGTGCGGTTCGCCTGGATCGGCACGCCGGCGGGATCGATGTTGACGCTCGACACCACCATCACGACCCGCCCCGGCGCGATGTCGAGGCGCTGCGCCTCCGCGGGATCCGCGGGGCGGGCCCGGATCCGCGTCGAGAGCCGGGTGTAGTCGTGGACGCCGCAGGTCGCGAAGGCCCGGGTGATCGAGCCGCGCGCCGCGTAGGCCTCGGCGAAACCCGCGAAGCGCGGCAGCGGCAGCCAGGTCAGCGCCGTCGAGAGCGGCGCGCCGTCCGCCCGGTGGACCGTCAGCAACTCCAGGATCGGCGCGCCGGGGGCGAGGGCCAGGGACGCCGCCTGCTCGGTCCCGGCCTGGACCGTGGTCGCCGCGACGAGGTCGCCCCAGGCCTCGCGCCCGGCCCCGGCGACGATCTCGGAGAAGCGCGTGCGCGGCCCGATCGGGTAGGCGAGCGGCGCCTCCTCCACGAAGGTGCCCCGGCCCTGGCTGGCGCGCACGAGCCCGCCCTCGGCCAGCGCCGCGAGGGCGCGCCGCACCGTGTGCCGGTTCACCGCGAACCGCGTCGCCAGGGCGGCCTCGGCGGGGAGCTGCTGTCCCGGCGCGTAGCGTCCCGCCGCGATCTCGGCCGTCAGCGCGTCGGCGATCTGCCGCCACGCCGTCAGCCCCTCGCCCCGGACGAGGGCGGCCGCCTGCTCCTGCGCATCCATCCTGTCATCCAAACTTCATTTGTGCGGCGCACGCCAGTTGTCTATACACCTAGACAACCGAGCGACGAAGGGATTCGCGATGACGACGACCCCGAGACATCCGGGATCCGAGGGCGAGACCGCGGCGCGCCAAGCGGTCATGGCCCTGTGTGCCGAGGCGAGCCGCGCGGATCTCGAGGCGGCCCTCGAGGCGGCCGTGTCGGGCCTCGAAGCGCCCGCGGCCGCGGACCTGCGTCCGCCCGAGACCGGTCTCGTGATGGCGTCGGGCCGGATCGGCGGCGACGGTCGCCCGTTCAATCTCGGCGAGGTCAGCGTGACCCGGGCCGCCATCCGCCTCGCGGACGGTCCGGCGGGCTTCGCCTACCATCTCGGCCGCGACCGCGCGAAGGCGCGGCTCGCCGCGATCCTCGACGCCCTCTGGCAGGATCCCGTCCGGCGCGCCCGGGTCGAGGCCGCCCTGGAGCCCGCCGCCCGGCGGCTCGCGGCCTCTCGGGATCGGGCCGCCCGGCGCACGGCCGCCACCCGGGTCGACTTCCTGACCCTCGCCCGCGGAGAGGATTGAGCATGCTCGCCCCCGGCTTCGCCGACCCGGTTCACGACGCGCAGGACACGTTCCGCGCCGTGATGGACGCCCTCGCCCGCCCCGGACGCGTCCGGTCCCTCGCGCCGGGCCTCGCGCCGCCCGCGCCCCTGACGCCGGAACTGGCCGCCGTCGCGCTGACGCTCACCGACGCCGACACGCCGGTCTGGCTCGATCCGGCCCTCGCCGCGGCGCCGGAGGTCGCGGAATACCTGCGCTTCCACACCGGCGCGCCGCTCACCGGCGACCCGGCCGCGGCGGCCTTCGCGCTGATCAGCGACCCGGCGCGCTGCCCGCCGCTGGCGGAGTTCGCCGCCGGGACGCCGGCCTATCCCGACACCGCCACGACGCTGGTGCTCGCCCTCGACGCGCTCGCGGAGGGGGAGGGGCTGCACCTGTCCGGCCCCGGCATCCGGGGCACCGCCCGGATCGCGCCGGCGCCCCTGCCGGACGGCTTCGCGGCGCAGCTCGCGGAGAACCGCGCGGGCTTCCCCCTGGGCATCGACCTGATCCTGACGGCGCCCGGCCGCGTGGCCGGCCTGCCGCGCTCCACCACGGTGACGGAGGCCTGATCCATGTACGTGGCCGTGAAGGGCGGCGAGACCGCCATCGACAACGCCCACCGGCTCCTCGCCGAGGCGCGCCGCGGCGACCCGGCCGTGCCGGAGCTCTCCGTGGCGCAGATCCGGGAGCAGATGGCGCTGCTCGTCGACCGGGTCATGACCGAGGGCTCGCTCTACGATCCGGACCTCGCGGCGCTGGCGCTCAAGCAGGCGCGCGGCGACGTGGTCGAGGCGGTGTTCCTGGTCCGCGCCTACCGGACCACGCTGCCGCGCTTCGGCGCCTCCGCGCCGGTCGACACCGGCGCCATGGCGGTCGAGCGCCGGATCTCCGCGACGTTCAAGGATCTGCCCGGCGGGCAGGTGCTCGGGCCGACCTTCGACTACACCCACAGGCTGGTCGACTTCGCGCTCGCGGCCGAGTCCGAAGCCGGGATCGAGCCCGCCGCCGAGGCCGCGCCGCGCGCCGATGCCGGCACCTGCCCGCGGGTCACCGACCTGCTGGCCCGGGACGGCCTGATCGAGCCCTCGCCCCCCGACGACGGCGCGCCCGCGGGCGACCTCACCCGCGAGCCGGTGGACTACCCCGCTGACCGGGCGCTGCGCCTCCAGGCGCTGGCCCGGGGCGACGAGGGCTTCGTGCTCGGCCTCGCCTACTCGACGCAGCGCGGCTACGGCCGCACCCACCCGTTCGTCGGCGAGATCCGGGTCGGGGAGGTCGCGGTCGAGTTCGTGCCCGAGGAGCTGGGCTTCGCGGTGCCGCTCGGCCGCATTCGGCTCACCGAGTGCCAGATGGTCAACCAGTTCAAGGGCTCCGGGGCGGCCCCGCCGCAATTCACCCGCGGCTACGGGCTGAGCTTCGGGCAGAGCGAGCGCAAGGCCATGGCGATGGCCCTGGTCGACCGGGCGCTCCGCGCGGAGGAGCTGGGCGAGCCGGTGGCGAGCCCGGCCCAGGACCAGGAATTCGTGCTGGCCCACTGCGACAGTCTCCAGGCGACCGGCTTCGTCGAGCACCTGAAGCTGCCCCACTACGTCGACTTCCAGGCCGAGCTGGAACTGGTTCGCCGGCTACGTACCGAGTTCGAGCGCGGGTCCGACACCGTCGAGATGCAGGAGGCCGCCGAATGAGCGCCGCGATCGCGCACCGCCCGGAGAGCGAACCGGGCTACAACTTCGCCTATCTCGACGAGGGCACGAAGCGGATGATCCGCCGGGCCATCCTCAAGGCCATCGCGGTGCCGGGCTACCAGGTGCCCTTCGCCTCCCGCGAGATGCCGATGCCCTACGGCTGGGGCACCGGCGGCGTGCAGGTGACGGCCGCGATCCTCGGGCGCTCGGACGTGCTGAAGGTCATCGACCAGGGCGCCGACGACACCACCAACGCGGTCTCGATCCGCCGCTTCTTCGCCAAGACCTCCGGGGTGGCCACCACCACCCGCACCGCGGAGGCGACGGTGATCCAGACCCGCCACCGCATCCCCGAGACGCCGCTCACCGAGGGGCAGACCCTCGTCTACCAGGTGCCGATCCCCGAGCCCCTGCGCTTCCTCGAGCCCCGCGAGACCGAGACCCGCCAGCTCCACGCGCTGGCCGAGTACGGCGCCATGCACGTGAAGCTCTACGAGGACATCAGCCGCCACGGCCACATCGCCACCACCTACGCGTACCCGGTGGAGGTGGCGGGCCGCTACGTGATGGACCCGTCGCCGACGCCGAAATTCGACAACCCCAAGATGGACGACTGCCCGGCGCTCCAGCTCTTCGGCGCGGGCCGCGAGCGGCGGATCTACGCGGTGCCGCCCTACACGCGGGTGCGCAGCCTCGACTTCGAGGACCACCCGTTCCGGATCCAGGCGTTCGAGCATCCCTGCGCGCTGTGCGGTGCCGAGGGCGTCTATCTCGACGAGGTGCTGCTCGACGATGCGGGCCGGCGGATGTTCGTCTGCTCGGACACCGACCATTGCGAGGGGCGCCGCGCGGACGGCCATGTCGGCACGGGGGACGCGGCATGAGACGCGGCATGAGCGACCTCACAATCCGCCGGGCCGGAAAGCCCGACCTGCCCGCGATCCTCGACCTCTACGCCGAGCTGAACGGCGGGCGGGTGGCGACCCTGGCGCAGGCCGGGGCGCTGCTCGACCGGCTCGCGGCCTATCCCGATTACGGGCTCTACGTGGCCGAACGCGACGGCGCTGTCGTCGGCACCTTCTGTCTCGTCATCCTCGACAACATCGCCCACTGGGGCACGCCCTCGGCGCTCGTCGAGAGTGTCGTGGTCGCGTCCCGGCACCGCGGCGGCGGCCACGGCCGGGCGATGATGCACGAGGCGGCCCGGCTCGCCGAGGCGCGGGGCTGCTACAAGCTCGCCCTGTCGTCGAACGTCGACGCCAAGCCGGCCCACGTCTTCTACGAGAGCCTCGGCTTCGAGCGCTACGGCTACAGCTTCCGCCTCGATCCCCCCTTCCTGCCCGACGCCGCGGAGGCGACCCGATGAGCGAAACCCTGCTTCAGGTCCGCGGCCTGACCAAGCGCTACGGGGCCCGCCTCGCCTGCGCCGACGTGTCGTTCGACCTCGTCCCCGGCGAGGTGCTGGCGATCGTGGGCGAATCCGGTTCCGGCAAGTCGACGCTCCTCTCCCTCATCGCCACCGAATTGGCGCCCGATTCCGGGACGGTCGCCTACCGGATGCGCGACGGCGCGCTGCGCGACCTCGCCACCTTGAGCGAGGCCGGGCGCCGGGCGCTGATGCGCACCGAGTGGGGCTTCGTCCGCCAGGACGCGGCCCAGGGCCTGCGCATGGCGGTCTCCGCCGGCGGCAATGTCGGCGAGCGGCTGATGGGGCTCGGCGACCGCCATTACGGGCGGATCCGCGCCCAGGCCCTCGACTGGCTCGGCCGCGTCGAGATCGCCGCCGACCGGATCGACGACCCGCCGACGCGCTTCTCCGGCGGCATGCGCCAGCGCCTGCAGATCGCCCGGAACCTCGTCACCGGCCCCCGCCTGGTGCTGATGGACGAGCCGACCTCCGGCCTCGACGTCTCGGTCCAGGCCCGGCTCCTCGACCTGATCCGCCGGCTCTCGGCCGAGCTGGGGCTCGCGGTGATCATCGTCACCCACGACCTCGCGGTGGCGCGGCTCCTCTCGCACCGGATCATGGTCATGCGCGCCGGCCGGGTGATCGAGACCGGCCTCACCGACCGGGTGCTCGACGATCCCGAGCACGCCTACACCCAGCTCCTCGTCGCCTCGGTGCTCGCCGCATGACCGCGCTCCTGACCTTCGAGACCGTCGCCAAGAGCTTCACTCTGCACCTGCGCGGCGGCGTCGTGCTGCCGGTGGTGGGCGATGTCAGCCTGTCCGTGGAGCCCGGCGAGTGCGTGGTGCTCGGCGGCCCGTCCGGCGCGGGAAAATCCTCGCTGCTGAAGATGGCCTACGGCAACTACCGCTGCGACGGCGGCGCGATCCTGGTCCGCGACGGCGCGACGGTCGTGGACGTCGTCCGGGCCGATCCGCGGGCGGTCCTGGCGTTGCGGGCGCGGGTGATCGCCTACGTGTCGCAGTTCCTCCGGGTGATCCCGCGGGTCCCGGCCCTCGACGTCGTCGAGGCCGCGGGCCGCGAGGGCGGATTGTCCGAAGCGGCGGCGCGCGCGCGGGCCGAGACCCTGCTGGCCCGGCTCAACCTGCCGGAGCGGCTCTGGGGCCTGCCGCCCGCGACCTTCTCGGGCGGCGAGCAGCAGCGGGTCAACATCGCCCGGGGCCTGATCGCCGACCGGCCGCTCCTGCTCCTCGACGAGCCCACCGCCTCCCTGGACGCCGAGAACCGCGCCGTGGTGGCCGAGCTCGTCCGTGAGAAGCTCCGGGCCGGGGCCGGCGTGCTCGGCATCTTCCACGACAGCGAGATGCGCGACGCTGTGGCGACCCGGGTGGTCGATGTCACCCGCTTCGCGCCGCAAGCTCGGGCAGCCTGAGGATCCTCACGATGGACGACTTCATCCTCGAGAACGCGACCCTGGTCCTGCCGGACCGGGTGCAGCGCGGCTGGCTCGCGGTCTCGGACGGGGCGATCGCCGAGATCGGCGAGGGGCGCCCGCCCGCGCGCGGCCTCGATCTCGGCGGCGACCACCTGATCCCCGGCCTGATCGAGCTGCACACCGACCACCTGGAGAGCCATTTCGCGCCGCGCCCGAAGGTGCGCTGGCATCCCCTCGGCGCCGTCCTGGCCTACGACGCGCAGATTACCGCCTCGGGAATCACCACGGTGTTCGATTCGCTCCGTGCCGGCAGCGATCCGGACGGCAGCGGCCTTGGCTCCGAGCTGGAGCAGCTCGCCGGCGCCATCGCCACCGCGCGCGCCGCCGACCTGTTCCGGGCCGAGCACTTCACGCACCTGCGCTGCGAATTGCCCTCCCTGGACGTGCTCGACACGGTGGCGGCCTTCACGGCCCGCTACCCGGTGGGGCTGATCTCGCTGATGGACCACACGCCCGGCCAGCGGCAGTTCCGCGACATGGAGAAGTACTACACCTACGCCACCCGCGGCGGCCGGCCGATGGACGAGATCCGGGCCAACACCGAGCGCAAGGTCCGCGACGGGCGGGCGCTCAACGCGAAGAACCGGCCAGCCCTCGTCCAGTTCGCCCGCGAGATGGGCATCCCGCTGGCGAGCCACGACGACACCACCCTGGCCGACGTCGACCTCGCGGTCGGCGAGGGCGTCCGGCTGGCCGAGTTCCCCACCACCCTGGAGGCGGCCGAGGCCGCGCATCGGCAGGGCCTCACCGTGATGATGGGCGCGCCGAACCTGATCCGCGGCGGCTCGCATTCCGGCAACGTCGCGGCCCTGGCGCTGGCCGAGGCCGGGCACCTCGACATCCTGTCGTCGGACTACGTGCCGGCGAGCCTGCTGATGGCGGCCTTCCTGCTGCCCGAGCAGGCGCCCGGGATCACGCTGCCCGCGGCGCTCGCCACCGTCACGTCGAACCCCGCCCGCGCCACCGGCCTGACCGATCGCGGCGCCCTGGCGCCCGGGCTGCGGGCCGACCTCGTGCGCGTGCAGCGGGCCGAGGGCGTGCCGGTGGTCCGCCAGGTCTGGCGCGCCGGCCGGCGGGTCGCCTGATGGCGGGCTGCCTCGTCCTCGTGGTCGGCCCGAGCGGGGCCGGCAAGGACACGTTGATCCGGCTCGCCCGGGCGGCGCTCGACGACGACCCGCGCTACGTCTTCCCGCGCCGCCTCGTCACCCGCCCCCCCTCGGCCGACGAGGACAACGACGAGATCGACGAGGCGGCCTTCAGCGAGGGCTGCGCGGCCGGCCGCTTCACCCTGAGCTGGCGCGCCCACGGCCTCGGCTACGCGCTCCCGGAGGCGGTCGGCCGGCGCGTCGCCGACGGGCACGTGGTGGTCTGCAACGTCTCGCGCCGCGTCGTCGCGCGGGCGCGGGCGGGCGGCCCGCGGGTGAGCGTCGTCGAGATCACGGCGCCCCCCGAGATCCTGGCGCGGCGCATCGCCGCCCGCGGCCGCGCGCAGGACGGCGACCTGGCGGCGCGTCTCGCCCGGGAGGGCGGCGTCACCGCGGACCTGACGATCCTCAATACCGGCTCCGCGGAGGCGGCGGCCGCCCGGCTGGTCGCGCACCTGCGCGCCTGCTGACGCGATGCGGCTCTCGGCGGCTCGGGCCGCAGTTCGCGGGGCGCGCGTGAGCCACGAAAAAGGGCGGGCGCCGATGCCGGCACCCGCCCTCGCTGTGATCCGCCGGGGAGACCCCGGCGTCGTCTGTCTCAGATGCCGCCGAACTTGTAGTTGAAGCCGGCGCGGACGATGCTTCCCTCGGTGCGGAAGCGCGAGATGTACGCGCCGTTGCCCACGCCCGGGACCGCGCCGACGAGCACGTTCTGGCTGCCGAGATCGTAGTGCAGGTACTCGGCCTTCACCGTGATGGCGTCGTACTTGATGCCGATGTAGCGGCCGAGCGCGAAGGTGTTCAGGAAGCTGTCGGTCGGCAGGGCGAACTCGATGCCGCCGCCGTAGGCGAAGCCGGTCTTGAAGTCGTCGTAGCGGCCGGCGAACTGGAGGCGGCCGCCCGGGGTGTAGAAGTTGGCGTCGTGGAACACGTTGCCGTAGGCGAGGCCGCCCATCCCGTAGACCAGGACGCGGTCGAAGGCGTAGCCGACGCGGCCGGTGAGGGTGCCGAGCCAGTCGAGGCTCTGGCGGAACTGGCTGATGTTCGGCGGGCCGCCGGCGACGTTGCCGGTGCCGAGCACGACCCGGTTCTTGGTGATGTCCGTCCAGTCGATGCTGTTGGCGATACCGACGACGATGCCGGCGCCCGGCGTGAACTGGTAGTTGTAGCCGGCGGTGCCGCCGATGTTGGCGAAGCCGTCCTGCGTGGTCGAGGTCGCGAACGGGCGGCGGCCGAGGGCGACGTTGGTGGCGTTGCCGGGCTGGACGCCGACGGTCGTGATGCGCTCACGGTCGGTGAAGGTGTAGGCGGACTCGAGACCGGCGTAGAAGCCCGTCCAGGTGAAGACCGGCACCGGCGTGAAGACCGGCGGCGGGGCGGCGCGACGCGGCAGGTCGGCGGCGGAGGCGGCCGTCGTGACCAGGGCCGTCGCGGCGGTGGCGAGGAGGAGCTTCTTCATCATGGCGGGGGTCCGAGGTGACGCGTTGTTGTCGCCACTTAAGCTCGGCCGCACGGATCCCGCTATGCCCGCGAAGCCACACTGTGGCGCGAAAGCGGCGCGGATACTGCCTGTGATTGATCTTTCTCCGTTCAAGACTCGCATCCGCAGCTTGACAGCGCGGTCGGTCGGCGGGCCCCCGCGCGTCGCGGAGCTTGATCCCTGGCGGCCGACCCTCTAAGCGGACCGCGTTTTTCGCCCCTGTCGGAACTTCGGGGCGGCGGACCAGGATTCGGGGCCCTTGCGTGGTCCCCGCCGCAGGAATGGGAATCATGGGCAAGGAAAAGTTCTCCCGCACCAAGCCGCACTGCAACATTGGCACGATCGGCCACGTCGATCACGGCAAGACGTCTCTGACGGCGGCGATCACGAAGGTCCTGGCCGAGACGGGCGGGGCGACGTTCACTGCCTACGACCAGATCGACAAGGCGCCTGAGGAGAAGGCGCGCGGGATCACGATCTCGACGGCGCACGTGGAGTACGAGACGCAGAACCGTCACTACGCGCACGTGGACTGCCCCGGCCACGCCGACTACGTGAAGAACATGATCACGGGCGCGGCGCAGATGGACGGCGCGATCCTGGTGGTGTCGGCGGCCGATGGCCCGATGCCGCAGACCCGCGAGCACATCCTGCTGGCCCGCCAGGTCGGCGTCCCGGCGCTGGTGGTGTTCCTCAACAAGGTCGACATGGTCGACGACGAGGAGCTCTTGGAGCTGGTCGAGCTGGAGGTGCGCGAGCTGCTGTCGAAGTACGACTTCCCGGGCGACGACATCCCGATCACCAAGGGCTCGGCGCTGATGGCGCTCGAGGACAAGGAGCCGAAGATCGGCAAGGAGGCGGTCCTGGCGCTGATGGCGACCGTGGACAGCTACA
>NZ_JBKFAK010000129.1:0-388 GCF_053345595.1 Methylobacterium sp. D54C | reverse complement strand
TGACCGCTGGCCCTGATGGTATCCGTGAGCTGGGTCCCACTCTGCTTTGCGGGCTATGACGCCCTGGACATTCGGCGGGGTGTCCCGGCTCCCGGTCTGACCGGTTCGCCATCAACTCTCATCGTCCTCGCAACCTGGAAACGTCTCCTTGCCGTGCTGTCAGGCGGCCGTGGCCGCCGGTGCGCGGTAGGTGCCGCCGCGGGTCATGATCGCCCAGGCGACCCGCGCCGTGCGATTGGCCGCCGCAACAGTCACCACGCGCACTGGCTTACGCTGCAGCAGTGCCGGCAGCCGCGGGTCGACCGAGGTCGGCGTCGCCTTCGCGCGCCGGATCAGAGAGGTCATGCCGACTACGAGCAGCCGGCGCAGGTAGCGGTCGCCCATGCGT
>NZ_JBKFAK010000128.1:0-395 GCF_053345595.1 Methylobacterium sp. D54C | reverse complement strand
GGGCGGCCGCGGGTCATGACCTTGTCGGCCGCGGAGTTCATCCGACGCTTCCTGCTCCATGTCTTGCCGCGCGGCTTCCTCCGCATCCGGCACTACGGCTTTCTCACGGGCTCGAACCGGACGGCAGGCCTGGACCGCATCCGCGCGGTCCTCGGCGTCCCGGCCCCGCCGCGGCCCAGCGCCGACGCACCCGATCCGCAAGACTGCCCCGGCCAGGCCCAGCCACCTTGCCCCTGCTGCGGCGGTCCCATGACGATCGTCGGGTCCTTCGCGGGCTGGCATCAGCCCCGTGGGCCGCCGTTCCGCTCCACGTCGCACCGGGCAGGTTCGCCATGACCCGGCATGACCTGACGCCGCCAACCACCCGAGGAACCGCGCCGCGGGGCATGCCTCAC
>NZ_JBKFAK010000127.1:0-396 GCF_053345595.1 Methylobacterium sp. D54C | reverse complement strand
ACAAGGTCGTGGCGATCACCGCGGCGATGCCGGGGGGCACCGGCATCGACCTGTTCGGCAAGGCGCACCCGGACAAGACCTTCGACGTCGGCATCGCCGAGCAGCACGCGGTGACGTTCGCGGGCGGTCTGGCCACCGAGGGCTACCGGCCGTTCGTGGCGATCTACTCGACCTTCCTGCAGCGGGCCTACGACCAGGTGGTGCACGACGTGGCGCTGCAGAACCTGCCCGTGCGGTTCTGCCTGGACCGGGCGGGGCTGGTCGGCGCGGACGGGGCGACGCACGCGGGCGCGTTCGACCTCGCCTACCTGTGCTGCCTGCCGAACATGACCGTGATGGCGGCCTCCGACGAGGCCGAGCTGGTGCACATGGTGGCGACCGCCCACGCGCACGACA
>NZ_JBKFAK010000126.1:0-402 GCF_053345595.1 Methylobacterium sp. D54C | reverse complement strand
TGTAGCTGTCCACGGTCGCCATCAGCGCCAGGACCGCCTCCTTGCCGATCTTCGGCTCCTTGTCCTCGAGCGCCATCAGCGCCGAGCCCTTGGTGATCGGGATGTCGTCGCCCGGGAAGTCGTACTTGGAGAGCAGCTCGCGCACCTCCAGCTCGACCAGCTCCAGGAGCTCCTCGTCGTCGACCATGTCGACCTTGTTGAGGAACACCACCAGCGCCGGGACGCCGACCTGGCGGGCCAGCAGGATGTGCTCGCGGGTCTGCGGCATCGGGCCGTCGGCCGCCGACACCACCAGGATCGCGCCGTCCATCTGCGCCGCGCCCGTGATCATGTTCTTCACGTAGTCGGCGTGGCCGGGGCAGTCCACGTGCGCGTAGTGACGGTTCTGCGTCTCGTACTCCA
>NZ_JBKFAK010000125.1:0-406 GCF_053345595.1 Methylobacterium sp. D54C | reverse complement strand
GGCGGCGGACCGGTGCGGGGCGTGCCTCGGACGCGGGCGTGAGACCGGGCGGCACTGTGCCCGGCGGGGTGAGGAAATGCCCCCGCGCCGACCCGCCTCTGGGCCGACCCTGAGCGACCTGCGGACCTGCCCACTACGAGGCGGGGAACGGCTGGAAGGCCACGGCGCCGATGCGGGTTCCGGAGGTGCGGGCACGGCGTGCACGCACCTCGACAGAGACCGCTAACGGGGAGTCGCAGGACCGGGACGTCGGAGACGCCGCGACGAGACAGACGGCACCGGCCGGGGACCATGCCCGGTCGATGCCGCGGGGCGCCGCGGGGATCGGATCCCGCGCGTACTTGGCCGACACCTGGGTTCCCGCGGCGTCCCGCGTCCCTCGTGCTCGCCTCCCGGGCCATGCCCC
>NZ_JBKFAK010000124.1:0-413 GCF_053345595.1 Methylobacterium sp. D54C | reverse complement strand
TGACCGTCCGCGTCCATGATTCCGCGACCGCCTTCCTGGCGGCGGAGCCCGAGCGCGTCGGCTGCGTCGTCACCGACGTGCGCATGCCCGGCATCGACGGCGTCGGGCTCCTGCACCGCCTCCGTCAGCGGGGCAGCCTGCCGCCGGTCATCGTCATGACGGGCCACGCGGACGTCGCCCTCGCGGTCGCGGCCATGAAGGCCGGCGCGGTCGACTTCATCGAGAAGCCGTTCGACGACGAGGTGCTCCTCGCCAGCATCCGCTCGGCCCTGGCGCGCTCGGACCGGACGGCCAAGCGCGCGCCCGAGCGCGACGCGGTGCGGGCGCGCCTGGCCGAATTGACCGAGCGCGAGCGGCAGGTGCTGGAGGGACTGATCGCCGGCAAGGCCAACAAGGTGATCGGCCTCGATCTC
>NZ_JBKFAK010000123.1:0-413 GCF_053345595.1 Methylobacterium sp. D54C | reverse complement strand
ACCACCGTGGTCAGCGGCACGGTCGCGGTCACCGGCCCGCGCGAGAGCCGCACGAAGGTCTCGTTGACCGGCGCGCGGTTGCCGCCGGCGGCGGCGATGACGTCGAGGATGCGGTCGCCGTGGCCCGAGAGCGGCAGGCGGGCGCCGGCGGCGCCCTCGCCGGTGACGGTGACGGCCTGGGAGATCGGGCGGGTGACCGAGACCAGCACCTGGGGCTGGATGGCCTTGCCGGCGAGTTCGTTCTCGATGAGCGCCTGGACGTCCTGGGTGCGGCGGCCGGCGACCTTGATGCGGCCGGCATAGGGCACCGAGATGGCGCCGTCGCGCCCGACGGGCTGCTCGGGGATGAGGGCGGACTTGGATCCGGCGGAGAAGCGGTCGGCGACGAGGGGTCCGGAGAACAGGCCGCCGGA
>NZ_JBKFAK010000122.1:0-419 GCF_053345595.1 Methylobacterium sp. D54C | reverse complement strand
CGATCGTCTCGCTCGGCTGCAGATCCCCCCTTTTAGCGGCTCCAGCCGCCTTCTGATGCGCACGCATATTGGTGCCATCGAGGAACACCATGCCCAGCCGAACGCCGCGCTCCTGCACGAGAGCAAGTAGACGCTCCCACACCCCGCCGCGCGACCACCGGATGAAGATCTGTGCGGCCCGCCACCACGGCCCGAGGTCTTGCGGGATTGCGCGCCACTTGGCGCCGTTCTGATGGCGCCACAGGATTGCTGAGAGCGTGCGCCGCAGGTCTTGCGGCGGCGTCTTCGCCTTCGGCCGACAAGCCTCGACCAGTGGCTCCAGAACAGCCCATTGCGCGTCGCTCAGCATCGTCCCTCCTCAGAGCGGAGACACAAAACGCGTGCTGCGCCAGATGGTTCAGGCGACGACAGGCCCTAGC
>NZ_JBKFAK010000121.1:0-425 GCF_053345595.1 Methylobacterium sp. D54C | reverse complement strand
GCACAGAGCGCGGCGCACGCGGCCTTCGCCGGCACCCGTACCGTCACGCCGCGCACCCGCGACGGCATGGTCGAGTCGCTGCGCGTCCTGAGCGCGTGCCGGAAGACGGCGGTCGCGGCCCGGCGCATCGCCTTGCAGATGATCCACAACACCATCGTGTGCGCCCCCGACGCCCTGCGCGAGACGCTGCGCCGGATGACCCGGATGCAGCTCGTGCGGACCCTGGCGGCGTGGCGGCCTGATCTGAGCGCCTACCGCGACGTCGAGGCCGCCTACCGGATTGGCCTAAAGTCCCTGGCGCGGCGCTATCTGGAACTGCACGACGAGATCGCCGATCTCGATGCCATGATCGGCGCCATCGTCGACGAGCTTGCCCCGGACCTCGTGGCCCGCAACTCCATCGGCAGCAATGGCGCCGCTCAGCT
>NZ_JBKFAK010000120.1:0-426 GCF_053345595.1 Methylobacterium sp. D54C | reverse complement strand
GCGCGCAGCAGGACGCGCGCAGCCGCGCGAGGTCGAACAGCGCGAGCACTGGCGCGGGGGCCGCGCCGAAGCGGTCCTCGACCTCGCCGGCGAGCGCCTCGATCGCCTCGGGCTCGCGGGGGCGCAGCAGGCGCGTGTAGAGGCTGAGGCGGATCTCGGGCTCCGGAACGTAGTCCTCGGGGGTCCGGCTCGGCAGGCCGAGCTCGATCTCGGGGCTCCAGTCCTCGGCGCGCTCCCCCTTGGCGGCGGTGAGCGCCAGCTGCAGCAGGTGCTGATAGAGGCCGAGCCCGACGAGCTTGGCGTGCCCCGCCTGATCCCCGCCGACGAGGTCGCCGGCGCCGCGCAGGTCGAGGTCCCGGGCGCTGACCGCGAAGCCGGCGCCGAGGCGGTCGAGGGCCTCCAGGGCGCGCAGGCGCTGCAGCGCCG
>NZ_JBKFAK010000012.1:0-153080 GCF_053345595.1 Methylobacterium sp. D54C | reverse complement strand
ACCATCAGGGCCAGCGGTCAACATGAACGACTGCATCGAAAGGCCGGACACAAGACTGCACCCGACCAACGCGTCAGAAGCTCAATTCGCCACTTGCAATGCGGGAGCCATCCACACAGGACAGGCGCAGGTGGCCGATAGCCAATCGACGAATGCGGTCGGACGCGGCTGTAGGTAGATTGTCATCGACCAATCACGATCTGCGCCTCCTTCAGCGAGCAGAAAATCTCTTGGCGCAGGCACTCGTCGCGCAGCCTACCGTTGAAGCTCTCCCAGTACACGTTCTCCCACGGCGAGCCGAGTGCGATGTACTGAATCTGTGGCCCCGTCTTGGCGACCCACTGGCACAGCGCCTTCGAGATCATCTCGGGGCCGTTATCGCAGCGGATGTGCTCCGGGATGCCGTGCAGGCACATCGCATCGGCCAGCGTCTCGATCACACCTACGCTGTTGATGCGTCGGGCCACCTTCAGCGCCAGGCATGTCCGACTGTGCTCGTCGATCAGCGTCAGGATGCGCAGGCTCCGCCCGTCGTGTGTCTGCGCCTGCACGAAATCGAAGCTCCACACATGGTTGCGGCGGAGCGGCCGTAGTCGCACGCATGAGCCGTCGTTCAGCCAGAGACGGCCGCGCGGCCGGTGCTCCTGGGGGACCTTCAGCCCCTCGCGGCGCCAGATGCCCTCATCCTGAGGTTCTCGAAGGATGAACCCGATCCTTGCCCACCGGCCAGCCGTCTGCCTGCAGCAGCGCGGTGACACGGCGGTATCTGTCGCGCCCGTACTCGGACGCCAGGGCCATGATGGCGCGGGTCAGCACATCCGCGTCCGCCGGCAGTGTGGGCACGTAGCGTGGGCACGTAGCGCTGCGTACCCCGGTGCTGGCCGACGATCCGGCAGGCGTGACGTTCGGAAGAGGCCGAACTTCTCCCGGATGCCATCGATCGCCTGCCGGAGCCGCTCGGGGGCTACAAGTTTCGAAATGTGGGGCGCAACGTCGGCTGGCTACTGCAACCCCGTCAGAAGACTCAGTTAAATTGATGATTTAATTCAATTAAGTGGCGGAGAGGGGGGGATTCGAACCCCCGATGCCCTTGCAGGCATGCCGCATTTCGAGTGCGGTGCATTCAACCGCTCTGCCACCTCTCCGCAAGGTGCCTCGATGAGACGGGCGGTGCGTAGCACGCGTGGTCCCGCTTCACAAGCGAGACGTCGCGCGGCGGCACCGCATCAGACCACCACGGTGATCGCCTGCGCCGCGCGGGTCAGGCCGGTGTAGAGCCAGCGCGCCCGGTGCTCGCGGAACGCGTAGGATTCGTCGAACAGCGTGACCCGATCCCACTGCGACCCTTGAGCCTTGTGCACCGTCAGCGCGTAGCCGTAGGTGAACTCGTCCGTCTCGCGCCGCAGGAACAGCGGGATCTCCTCGTCCGTGCCGGAGATCATCGCGCGCAGCACCTTGATGTCGGTGGGCTTCCGGCGGAGCGCCGGGTCGTCCTCCGGCACCACGTCGAGGCGGATCAGGTCCGGACGCGGCGGCGCGCGCAGGGCCTGCACGGTCCAGGTCGAGCCGTTGAGCAGGCCCTTCACCCGGTCGTTGCGCAGGCAGACCAGCTTCTCGCCGATCGCCGGCATCGGGTCCGTGTGGCCGGCGAGCTCCCGCAGCCGTGCATTGTAGAGGCGGCGGGTCTTGTTCAAGCCGACCAGCACCTGATCGCACTCGAGCACCTCGGCCGGATCCAGGGCGCGGCGCGACACGATCCGGCTCTGCCCGTAGCTGCCGAGCTCCAGCCGGCCGCCCTCGCGCACGGTCATGGCCATGCGGACGATCGGGTCGTCCTTGGCCTGCCGGTGCACCTCGGTAAGCATCACGTCGGGCTCAGCCTCGGTGAAGAAGCCGCCGCCGCGCACCGGCGGCAGCTGCGCCGGGTCGCCCAGGACGAGGACCGGCCGCTCGAAGGAGAGGAGATCGTTGCCGAGATCGGAATCGACCATCGAGCACTCGTCGATGATGATCAGGTCCGCCTTGGCGGCCGGGCCCGAGCGGTTCAGCGTGAAGGTCGGCCCGCCCTCCTCCGCCTCCTTGGTGCGGTAGATCAGCGAGTGGATCGTGGCGGCGTCGTAGCAGCCCTTCTGGCGCATCACCGAGGCCGCCTTGCCGGTGAAGGCCCCGTAGACCACCGTGCCGTCGACATCCTCGGCGATCCGGCGGGCGAGCGTCGTCTTGCCGGTGCCGGCATAGCCGAACAGCCGGAACACCTGCGATCTCCCGTCCCGCCGCCACGCGGCGATCGCCTTCAGCGCCGCGTCCTGCTGCGGCGCGTAGGCGGCCGGCAGACCCGCACTCACGGCCAGCGCACGGTCGGCGGCATCGAGGAGAGGATGGAGGCGACGTTGCCGCCCGTCTTCAGGCCGAAGATCGTGCCCCGGTCGTAGAGCAGGTTGAACTCCACGTAGCGGCCCCGCCGCACCTGCTGCTCGTGGCGGTCCGCCTCGGTCCAGGGCGTGCCGAGATTGTCGCGCACGATCTTCGGGTAGGCCTCCAGGAAGGCCCGGCCCACGTCGCGGGTGTAGGCGAGGTCGGCCTGCGGCGTCCCGCTCCAGAGGTAATCGTAGAAGATCCCGCCGATGCCGCGCGGCTCGTTCCGGTGCTTGAGGTGGAAATACTCGTCGCACCACGCCTTGTAGCGGGCGTGGTCGATGCCGTGCGCCGCGCAGGCCCGCTCCAGGCAGGCGTGGAAGTGGCGGCTGTCCGGATCGTCCTGCGTGCGGCGCCGGTCGAGCACCGGCGTCAGGTCGGCCCCGCCCCCGAACCACGCCCGCGTCGTCGCGACGAACCGGGTGTTCATGTGCACCGTCGGCACGTGCGGGTTCCACGGATGGGCGATCAGCGAGATGCCGGTGGCGAAGAAGCGCGGATCCTCGGCGGCGCCGGGCATCTGGGCGCGGAATTCCGGCGCGAACTCGCCGTGCACCGTCGAGATGTGCACGCCGGCCTTCTCGAAGACGCGGCCCCGCAGCATCGCCATGACGCCGCCGCCGCCCGGCCGCCCGGTATGGTCGGTCCGGTTCCACGGGGTCTTCTCGAACGTCCCGGGGCCCTCGGGCGCGTCGGGGTGGAACGGGCCCGCCGCCTCCGCCTCGAGGGCCTCCAGAGCGGCGACGATCCGGTCGCGCAGCGTCTCGAACCACGCCGCGGCCTCGGACTTCATGGCCGTCACGTCGGCCTCGGAGGGAGGCGCAGCCAGGGCTGCGCGCGCGTCGTCCGGCATCGTCATGACACAGGCTTTTCCACCCTGCCGGGCGCACGTCAATGCGGTCGCGGCCCCGCACGGGCGCGCAGGGCTCCCGCGCAGGGCTCCCGCGCCGGTGTCCCGACCGGCGACGACGCCCCTACGCGGCCCCTACGCGGCCCCTACGCGGGCGCCGGCCGCTCGCCGACGGGCTTGAGCAGCCCCGTGGCGGTCGCCACCAGCTCCCCGGCCTCGTCGCGGATCTCGGCCTCGCAGAAGATCACCGACCGCCCCGCCCGGGTGACCCGTCCCTCGGCGGTCAGGACGCCGCGGCCGGGGGCGAGGAAACGGGTCTGCATGTCGAGGGTCACCACGGGGCGCCCCGCCCGCAGCCGCGCCGCCGTCCCCAGGGCGACGTCGAGCAGGGTGCAGAGCGCGCCGCCATGGGCGATGCCGAGGTTGTTGGCGTGCTCCGGCCGCAGGGCGAGGCGCAGCCGCGTCCGGCCCGCGCGCACGTCGAGCGCCTCGATCCCGCAGTGATCCACGAACGGGATGATGGCGCCGAAGACGGTGCCCGTCTCCGAGCGCTGATCCACTTGCTGATCCACTTGGTGATCCCCTTGCCGGTCCACTTGCTGGTCCACGCCGATCGCCCCGGATCCTGCCCCGCCCGGATCCTTATCGCCCGGCCGCCTCCGAGGCCATGACCGGTCCGCGGCAGATCACGTGACAGTCCGGCCGAAACGTTCGTCCCGTCCCGAAGGCTCACGGGACATCGCGGCGGGCCGCCGCGTGAAGTTCTGCGCCTCTCATCAGACCGGAGACGGATCTTCGCAGAGGAAGCCCGCGGCGAGATCGCGGCGGAAGGCATAACCGGCGCCCGTCCGCGTCGCCCGGTCTCGTCCAACTTCGGCTCCGGGGTGTCGGTTTGCTCGACGGTCGATTTCAGCTCGACCCACGGTTTGAATAATATGCGTGTTCATGGCAGGGGCATTGTGTAGGGAAATGCTCGACGACGACTTGATTTTGCTGCACAGACGTTAGAACCGTCTCACGACGGTCGGATAGAGGGAATCATCGATGGACGACAACGCCACTGAGCAGCAGCAGACCTTTATCGAGCAGGCGTCCGACATCGTCTCGGCGTATGTCTCGAACAATTCCGTGCCGATCAGCGAATTGCCCGGTCTGCTCGCCGGCGTTCACGCCGCGCTGACGAAGCTGTCCGCCCCCGCGGCGACGGTCACCGAGGCGGCCGACAAGCCGACGCCGGCCCAGATCCGCAAGTCGGTGACGCCGGACGCCCTGATCTCGTTCATCGACGGCAAGCCGTACAAGACGCTCAAGCGGCACCTGTCGCGCAACGGCCTGACGATCGAGCAGTATCGCGAGCGCTTCGGGCTGCCGCGCGACTATCCGTCGACGGCCGCGAGCTACTCGGCCCAGCGCTCGGAACTCGCCCGCAGCCTCGGCCTCGGCCAGCAGCGCCGCAAGTCCGCCGCCCCGGCGCCCGAGCCCGAGCCCGTCGCGGAAGTGGCCGAGAAGCCGAAGCGCGCCAGCCGCTCCCGCAAGGCCAAGGAGACGGCCTGAGCCCGGCCTGAGCCCGGCCTGAGCCCGGCAACGCCCGGGCTCGTGGTTACCGGCCGGCGCGCGACCCGCGCGCCGGTCCGTTACGCGAAATCGGCGAGGTCGTCGGCTACGTCGCCCGCGGCGATCTCCGTCTCGGCCTTGTGCCGCTCGACCGCCTCGGCCTCCACCCCGATCTCCGGCCCGACCTCTGCCTCGGTCATGCCGGACCGCGGGCCCGGCCCCTCGGGCGCCGGCGCTGTCTCCGGCCGCGCCTGGCCGGCCTCCCCTTCGGAGGCTCGATCCGTCACCCGCCCCGCCATGCTGCGCGCTCCCCGATCCGCCGACGGGAGAGCAAAGCGCGTACGGCCCGGCGCGTTCCGCGCGCGCCGCATCACGACGGCGCCGCGCGCGACGGAGCCGATCCCGCGGTGATCGCGATCTGCGGGATGGCGCCGCGTTTGAGCCTCAGGAGCGCGACGCGCCGTGTCGAGAGGCCTCGCCACGCGTTGAACCGCCGGACATGCATGCGCCGGACATGCCGATCGGGAGCGGGATTTGGGCAATCGCTACGGGCTGGAGATCCGCGCCGCCGCGGGGCCGGACGCCGCGGGTCTCGCGGCGCTGCTCAGCGAGGTCGGGGTCGCGGTCGGCACCGCGGACCTCGCGGCCCGGCTCGAGGCCCTGCAGCGGGACGGCGGCATCGCCCTCGTCGCCGTGGAATGGGGGCCGCCGAGCGGCCTCATCGCCGTCGCCCCCGTGCGGACGCTGGACGCGCCGCGGCCCTTCGGCCTGATCACCGGCCTCGCGGTCGCCGCCGAGTCGCGCCGCCGGGGCATCGGTCGGGTCCTGCTGAAGGCGGCCGGCCGGGCGGCGCGGCAGGCGGGCTGCGACCGGCTGCTCCTGGCCGCGGGGCCGGACCAGGCCGCCCTGCGCGCCTTCTGCGCCGCCGCCGGCTTCGCCGACGAAGGGACCGTGCTCGCGCGGCCGCTGCTGAAGCGGGGCACCGGAGACGGCTGAGATCCGCGACATCCTGGCCGAAGCCGGCGGGGCTCACCGGGCGTTACCCCCGGAGAGTGGAGCCCCCCGATGACGCTGCGATCCGAGACCCCGCCGCCGCCCGCGAACCTGCCCTGCGATCCGCCGCCGGATTCCGAGGCGCCGACCGCCGCGCAGCTCAAGGGCGACATCGACAGCGGCCGCACCGCCGACAAGACCCCGCACATGGATATCGGCGCGGCCCCGCTCGGGACCTGCGAGGAGGCCGGCGGGACGCCGCCGACGCCCCGGGAGGTCCGGATCGCCCGGCAGAACGAGCGGGCGCCCTCGGAGCGGGCGGCCAAGGGTTACCCGCATCAGCGGCAGCCCTGGGTCCTGCCGCTCTACGCCGGCATCATCGTCGCGGCCGCCGTGGGGCTCGGCCTCGTGCTCTGGCTGACGCGCTGACTGCCGCACTGACTGATGCGCTGACTGACGCGCTGACTGACGCGCTGACGGTCGGGCCGGGGCGGGACCGCGCCGGTGCCATCCTGGCGCAGGACGGCACGGTCGCCGCGGAGGCGGTTTAAAGGTCGATTCACGTCGATGCGGTTAGCGTGACCTTACTGCAGTCTTGCGTAACCGATCCTCCATGCCCCCTTCCGTCGATGCTCCGCCGGACCTGTCCGGGCTCCTCGAACTGTCACGCATCGAGAATCTCGATCTCAAGCCGGTGATCCTCCGGGTTCAGACGGACCTGTTCGTCCGGGCCGCGGCCCGGGACCGGACCGAGATCGAGATCTTCGAGTCCCTGGCCTGCGGCCTCATCCCGACGGTGGACGAGGAGACGGCCCGGGTCGTGGCCCGCAAGCTGGCCCCCTGCCCCGAGACGCCGCCCGCTGTGCTGGAGGCGCTCGCCCTGCGCGGCGGCGGCGCCCGCGACGCGGTGGTGGAGCTGGCCCCGACCCTGAGCCACCGCCTGATCGAGGCGGCCCTGGCCGAGGGGTCGGACATCGCCGCCCGCATCGCCGCCCGGGCCGGGCTGAGCCGGGAGGCGGTGGACGAACTCTCCCGCGAGGGCCGCCCCGAGATCGACCGCGCGCTGGCGGCCAATCTCGGCCACACCCTGCGGGGCGCGGCCCTGTCGCGGCTCGTGGACCGCGGCCGCACCGCCCCCGACCTCGCCCGGCTGCTGCTGGTCCGGCCCGACGTGTCGGCCGCCGACCTCGTGCCCCTGTACCTGCACGCCGACCCGATGCGCCGCACGGTGATCGGCCGGGCCGTCGAGGCGACCGCCGCCCTGCGCCCCTGCCCGCCGCCGCCCCGCGGCCTCGGCGAGACCCTGACCGGCCTGTCCGCCGCCCGCGACGTTCCCGCCTTCATGGCGGCGCTGGCCGACGGGCTCGGCCTGCCCCGCGATTTCCTGACCGTGGTCGCCGACGCGGGCACCCGCTACGACCTCCTGACCCTCGGCCTGCGGGCCGCCGGCCTGCACGAGGAGGAGGCGGTCTACATCTTCCTGACCCTCAACCAGGGGGTGGCGCGCTCGGCCGAGCGCGTCGCCGATCTCGTCCGGCTGTTCCGCACCGTGAGCCGTCCGGCCTCGCGGGACCTGATCGCCGCGATCCTCGACCGGCCGCTCGCCGAGCGCGGTCGGAGCGAGGCCCACCAGCCGGCACACGGCCCGGAGGCCAAGCTGCGCCAGGGCGCCGAGCGCGTCGCCGCGCAGCGGCCGCCCCTGCCGGCGCGGGCCCGAACGGCGAGCGGCGGGGAGCCGGGCTGACCGGCCGGCCGTCAGCGCGGGCCGGTCCGGGGATCGCTTTTCGGATCGTTCTGCGGATCGCTCTCCGGATCGGCGCCCCGCCACGCGGGCTGCCGGTCGGTCTCCTGCAGGGTGTCGTTCGAGGGCGCCTCCGCGGCGCGGCGGCTCAGCTCCGCCATCAGGCCGCGGGCCAGCACGGCGCGCACCGCCCGGTCCCGGGTCTCGGGCGGAACCGCCTCCAGGGCGGCCGGCACGACCGCCTGGGCGCTCGGGACCGCCCCGGCGAGCCTGCGGGCCTCCGCGGCCGGGTCCGCTCCGGTGCGAAGCATGGCGAAGTAGGAGAGCACGCCGATCACCAGCGCGGCGCGCAGCAGGACGGTCATGGAACGGTTTCTCCGCTCGAGATCGCGCGAAGCATTCGACGGATTTCGTGAACTGGGCCTCTACCAACCCGAGCTTTCCCGCACGATGGTGAATGAAGCTTGTTCGCGATCGGCTGGTTACCTTGCGGAAAGCATCCCGGCCATTCGGACAAGTCCCGCAACACTCGTTTAAGCCGGCTCTGCGACCGTCCGGTAGTCGTTCGAAGTCGAACCGGAGGCGCGACGGATGCGGGAACGCAGCCAGCGCGACGCGTGCCAACCTTGACCATCAAGACCGTCCTGACGTCGCTGATCGATGACCGGCTCGCGGGCCTCGTCCACGAATCCGTGGTCGACAATCCGGCCGCCCGCGCGCGCCACCAGCGCTTCCTGGTGTCGCGGCTGGCGACCGGCGCCGTGATGATGGCCGGGCTGCCGCCCTACCTGCTGTGGCGCGGGGTGCCGTCGGGCTTCGAGGTCCTGGCGATCGCGAGCCTGCTGCTGCCGGTCTTCGCCGCCGTCCTCCTCACGCGCACCGGATCCCTCTGGGTCGCCCACGCGGTCTCGTCGGCGGGCCTGACCGGCCTCGTCGTCGCCCTGGCGGGCGTCACCGGCGGCGTCACCTCGCCCGCCGCGGTCTGGCTCGTGGCGATCCCCCTGGAGGCGCTGGTCTCCGGCTCGCTCCGCGCGACGATCGCGGCCGCCGCGATGGCGGTCCTCGGCGTCCTGACCGTGGTGGCCCTCGGCGCCTGGGCCGGCTCCCTGCCGGTCATGGACATCTCGGCCGCGATCGCCCTGCCGGCCTTCGCCATCACGGCGATCGGCCACGTCGCCGCACAGGCCCTGGAGCACATGCGCAACGAGGGCGTCTGGCGCGAGCGGCTGCGCGACAACGAGGCGCGCGACCGGCTGCTGCTCTCGGCGATCGACGACCTCGTGACCTGGCACGACCGCAACGGCCGCGTGCTGGAGGCCTCGGTCTCGGCCGTCCGGCTCCTGGGCAGCGACCCGGCCCGGCTGCGCGGCCACGGCCTGCTGGAGCGCGTCCACGTCGCCGACCGCCCGGCCTTCCTCAAGGCGGTGAGCGACGTCGCCGCGACCGGCCGGCCCGCGACCCTGCCCCTGCGCCTGCACGTCGAGCCCGAGACCGGCCGCGCCGACGGCGCGAGCCTGATCTACGCCGAGATGCGCGCCCACCGGATCGAGCACGGCGCGCACGACGCCGCCACGGCGGTCGTGGCGGTCACCCGCGACATGACCGAGCACCACCGGCACGCCGTCGAGCTGGAGCGCGCCCGCGCCGAGGCCGAGCGGGCCGACGCGATCAAGGGCCGGTTCCTGGCCAACGTCACCCACGAGCTGCGCACGCCGCTCAACGCGATCATCGGCTTCTCCGAGGTCCTCGCCGGCGAAGGCGCCGTCAGCCTCGGACCGGTCCAGGCACGGGAATATGCCGGCATCATCGGCGCCTCCGGCCACCACCTGCTCGGCGTCGTCAACACGCTGCTCGACATGAGCCGGATCCAGAGCGGCAATTTCGACTGCGCCCCCGAGGCGTTCGACATCGCGGACCTGCTCCGGGCCTGCTGCGACATGATGCGCCTGAAGGCCGACGCCGCCGGCGTCGTCGTCACCGCCGCCCCGTCGGGACCGGTGGAGATCACGGCCGATCCCGCCGCCTGCCGGCAGGTGCTGATCAACCTCATCTCGAACGCCGTGAAGTTCACCCCGGCGGGCGGCCGCATCGACCTGTCCCTGCGGCGCGGCGCCGGCACCCTGGACATCGTCGTGGCCGATACGGGCGTCGGGATCGGCGCGGACGACCTGCCCAAGCTCGGCACCCCGTTCTTCCAGGCCGGGAGCGGCGGCTACAAGCGCCAGCACGAGGGCACCGGCCTCGGCCTGTCGGTGGTCCAGGGGCTCGTCGGCCTCCACGGCGGCTCCCTGCTGATCGAGAGCGCGCCCCAGGCCGGGACGGTGGTGACCGTCACCCTGCCCCTCGTCTGCCAGGCCCCCGCGGCCGCCCACGGCCCGGCCCCGATCCGCACGGCCGTGCGCGGCGCCCCGGTCCCCCGCCGCGTGGTGCGCCTGCCGCTCGGCCTGTTCGACGCGGAGCCGGGCCTCGCCGCGGCCCCGGCCGACCCGGTCCTGCGCCGCACCGGCTGACCCGAAGATCCCCGGAAGGAGACATGATGTCAGGCTACCGCGAGATCACCGTACCGGGCGAACCCGGCCGCGCGCGCCGCGCCGCGCCGCGCCGCCCCGCGGTCCAGGGCGACTGGCGCGCCGTGCTCGTCGGCGCGCTGAAGGCGACGGGCGCCACCTGCCGGACCAGCCCGGGCGCCGTTCTCGGCAGCCTCGTCGCCCTCGGCGCGGCGGGCTTCGTCTGCGTCAACGCCCTCGGCTACCAGACCGGGCGCCACCCGGCGCCGATCCTGCCGAAGCTCGCCCAGAAGGTGCCCGCCCCCCGCGAGGCGGCGCCGGCCGCCAGGGAGGCCCTCCGGGAACCCGCGCGGGATCCGGTGCGGGTCATCGAGGCCGACCGCGCCGCCACGCCGGTCCCCGCCAAGCCGGCGGCCCGGGACGCGATCGGCGAGCTGATCCGGTCCGAGGAGACCACCGCCTCGGTCACCCCGAAGGCGTCGCCGGTTCGGCCGGCCTCCAAGCCGGCCGCGAAGGAGACGGACGCCAAGGCGGCCAAGTCCGAGAAGGACGGCGATCCGGTGCTGCGCGCCCAGAAGGCGCTGTCGAAGCTCGGATACGCGGTGAAGCCCGACGGCGCGATGGGCCCCGGCACCCGCGCGGCGATCGAGAAGTTCGAGCGCGGCGCCAAGCTGCCGGTGACCGGAGAGGCGACGGGCCGGACCCTGCGCGAGCTGATGGCGCGGGCGGGCCACGGCTAGCGGGACGGAAGCGGCGCCCGCTCCGCGGAAGCGGTGCGGGCGCCGGTCGTCGTGAGAGCGCGTCCCTCAGTACTGCGTGCCGGTGAACCGGCAGATCGTCTTGCAGCGCGGGCCGCCATTGGCCTGCCAGGACTTCGCGTGGCCGATCGATCCGGTCATGTCCTGCGTGGGATTACCGCCGGGCCGGTGCACGACGATGTTGCAAGCATCACTCGGCGTCCGCTGGTAGCGCGGGCAGGACGCGGAGTCGCGGTGGCCCAGTAAATCCATGAGCGTCTCCGGACGGGCGTGGGCCGACGGCACAGCAAAGCACAGGCAGGCGACGATCAGCGTCGCGAGCGAGGTCATTTTCCGCATCGGATTGCTCCTCAAATCATCGTGGCATGCGAATTCGGGCGCCCTTTGCTCAGTTAGGCGGCAGAAAATACTATAGATGTGCGCTGACGCACATCGTTCAATTCTTTTTTAATCCCGAAAAATACTGGATTTTTTGGCGGATTATTCGCCGCGCTGAGCCGTTTGCTCTAGACGGGCGGCGTCGCGCATCCGCGCTTGCCCGTGCCGGCGCTTTCGCGCATGGCGGGGCTTGCGCCGCTCACAACCGGCCGGGTTTCAGGGGCCGACCGCCGCGCCGGATCGCCCGCCCGCGGCGCGGGCCGCGCGATTCACAGGGCTACAGACGCATGCGCCTGCGCTCCGATTTCTGGGTCTCGGCCCATCTGCGGCGTCTGGACGTCGCGGGCATCCCGGCGGTGCTGCGCCGGCGCGGATCCGCGGAGGCGGGCGCGATCTTCGTGAAGGTCGATCGGCTCGACGGCAGCGCCGACCTCTACGGACCGGCGCCGCAAGCGCTGTTCGAGGCCGAGGAGAGCGGCGACCGCCGCTTCGCCGCGATCGTCACCGGCGGCAGCCCGCTCGACGTGGAGGAGCGCCTGACCAAGGAGATCCGGTTCGATTCCGATCTCTGGATCGTCGAGATCGACGACCGCCAGGGGCGGCATTTTCTGGATCTGGCGGAGTGATACCGTTTCCGGTTGGAGACCTCGCCACCGTCTTTGCGAGCGCAGCGACGCAATCCAGCGGCGCCACGCCGACCGATGGCGCGCCGCCCCGGGTCACTTCGCTCCGCTCGTGATGACGGAGCGAAGCGAAGGCAGCGCCCGTCAGCCCTCGATGATGCGCTCGTCGAGCTTGCGGTCGACGGTCTCGACGGTGCGGTCGATCTCGGCGTTCGGCTCGCCGAGCTGGTGCGAGATGAGCTTCACCAGCAGGTCGACCCGCTCGATGTAGGGCGCGCCGTTCGCCACGGCCCGCGCCGCTGAGGACGGCTTCAGCAGGCTCTCGGCGGCCTTGGCGTACTTCTCGAACGGCACCTGGTCGGCCGCGTCGGCGCCGAGCTTCCGGGCGATGCCGTCGACGTGGTCGTAGATCGCCCGCGACCGCGCCAGGTCGCCGTGGACGGCGTCGTGGATGGATTGCGGCTCGCCCGGGGTGATGCAGCGGTAATTGCCGGTGAGCAGCATCGACCACTTGGCCAGCGGCACGAACAGCGAGTCGAACACCTTGAGCTTCACCGGCACGTCGTGCCCGTCGAGGCGCACGGCGTCGATGTCGGCCTCAAGCTCCCGGAGCAGCCGGTTATGGGCCTCGTCCGCGAAGGTCGCGGCCTTGAAGTTCGTCGGCAGGCCGACGTGGAGGACGTTCGCCTCCTCCTCCGGCGGCCGGAAGGCCTGCGGATCGGGGGAGCAGAGCGACACCAGACCCGGCTCGAACCGGTCCCACACGCCGGCATTGGTGTAGGCGTCCTCGAGGTCCATGGCGGCGAGCGCCGGGATCCGCTTGAGGTAGGGCAGCGGCGGCATGTTCATGATCGACAGGCACGGCAGCTTCGCCGCCGCGATCTTGATCATGAGGACGCGGATCGTGTGGTTGTTGTACTGCGGCTCCTGCATGGCCAGGCCGACGAGGTCGTAGCGCGACACGTCGACGTCCTCCGGCGGCATCGCGTCGACCTTGCCGGGCAGATCGCGCGAGTGGATCGCGCGGTGCTCCTTCTCGTCGCGCAGCTTGATGCGGACCTCGGTCCCCTCGCGGTTGATCAGGTCCGCGGTCTTCCGCCGGCACACCAGGGTCACGTTGTGACCGGCCATCAGGAGCTTGGTGCCCAGGAGCGAGCCGTAGGAGGCCCCCAGGATCAGGATGTTCTTGGCCACGTCGGTCCTCCCCAGCATTGAGACTTGCTGTGTGTTGTCTGGCTGCTGGGAACAGCGCGTCCACGCCACGGCCCCAAGCGCACGTGCGATGGATGGCAGCCGGGCGAGCGGAAGGCAAGCCTTCTGGTATACCTAATCCCAAACCCTTTGTGAGGCCCCGCCGGTGACAGGCGGGGCGATCCCTATCCTCCGCACCCGGGATCTCCACAGGGTGGCGCCTCCGGGACATCGCGCGGGACCCTCTCGGGACCGCGGACGACGACCACCCCGCCGCGGGCCCTAGCCCCAGAGGTCCGGCGTCGGCGGGTGCATCAGGCTGCCCTCGTAGCGCAGCGGCGGGTCACGGTCCCGGGCCAGCAGCAGCGGCCCGTCGAGGTCGACGAACTCCGCGTCGTTGGCGAGCAGCGCCGCCGGCGCCATGCCCAGCGAGGTCCCGAGCATGCAGCCGACCATGATCGAGAGCCCCCGGGCCCGCGCCTCGCGGGCGAGGAGCACCGCCTCGGTCAGGCCGCCGGTCTTGTCGAGCTTGATGTTGATCGCGTCGTAGCGCCCGGCCAGCGCGTCGAGGCCGGCGCGGTCGTGGAGGCTCTCGTCGGCGCAGACCGGCACCGGGTGGGGGATCTCGGCGAGCAGGGCGTCGGCGTCGGCCGGCAGCGGCTGCTCGATCAGCGCGACGCCCGCTCGCAGGCAGGCCGCGAGGTTGGCCTCCACGTTCTCGGGCCGCCACGCCTCGTTGGCGTCGACGATCAGCCGGGATTCCGGCGCGCCGGCCCGCACCGCGGCGATGCGCTCGGGATCGCCGTCCCCGCCGAGCTTGACCTTGAGCAGCGGCCTGTGGGCGGCCTTGCGGGCGGCCTCCGCCATGCTCGCCGGCGTGCCGAGGCTCAGCGTGTAGGCGGTGATGGCCGGCCGGGGCTCGGCGAGACCCGCGATCTCCCAGGCGGGACGGCCCTGCCGCTTCGCCTCGAGGTCGAACAGCGCGCAGTCGAGGGCGTTGCGCGCGGCGCCCGCCTTCATGCGGGTCATGAGCGCGTCCCGCCCGATCCCGGCCGCGATCGCCTCCGCCTGGCCCTCGATCAGGGCACTGACGCTCTCGACGCTCTCCCCGTAGCGCGGATAGGGCACGCACTCGCCGCGCCCGACCGCGTCGCCGTCCGCGATCGTCGCCACCACGACGGCGATCTCGGTGCGGCTGCCGCGGGAGATCGTGAAGGCGCCGGCGATCGGGAAGCGCTCGACGGCGAGGGTCAGGCGGCGGGCCATGTCGTACGGTCTCCGGTTCAAGCCTGCGGTCGATGCAGCCCGCTCCGTCATCACGGGCGGAGCGAAGTGACCCAGGGCAGCGAGCGGCCGGTTGGCATGCCGCTGCTGGATTGCTTCGCTCCGCTCGCAAGGACGGCGTGAGAGCCGGCACAGGGAAGCGGTATCAGATCGCCGGGAAGTCGGCGACGATCCGGTCGACCAGCCCGTCGACGCCGAAGCGCACCGGGTCGGTGGCGGGCAGGCCGTGCTCGGAGCCGAGCGCGTCGAGGAGCGCCCGGGCCTCGCCCTCTGCGAGCGCCTGGGTGTTCACCGCGATGCCGACCGGCTTGATCCCCGGATTGGTCAGGCTGCCGAGCTGCACGGTGAGGTCGATCACCTGCCGGATGGTCGGAAGCGGGTGCTTCACGCCGCGCATGTTGGTGCGGGTCGGCTCGTGGCAGACCACGAAGGCGTCGGCCTGCGCGCCGTGGAGCAGGCCGAGGCTCACGCCCGCGAAGGACGGGTGGTAGAGCGAGCCCTGGCCCTCGATCAGGTCCCAGTGGTTCGGCTCGGCCTCGGGCGAGATCGTCTCGACGGCGCCGGAGATGAAGTCGGCCACGACGGCGTCGATGGCGACGCCCCGGCCGGAGATGAACACGCCGGTCTGGCCCGTGGCGCGGAAATCGGCGTCGAGGCCGCGCTCGCGCATGCCGCGCTCCAGGGCCAGCACGGTGTACTTCTTGCCGACCGAGCAGTCGGTGCCGACGGTGAGCAGGCGCCGCCCCGTCCGCTTCGTGCCCTTGCCGGTGGGGAAGCGCTCGTCGGTGTGGCGGACGTCGTGGAGCTGGCGGCCGCGGCGGGCGGCGGCCTCCGCGATGGCCGGGACCGCGCCGAGCTTCACGTGCAGGCCGCTCGCCACGTCGAGCCCGGCCTCGATCGCCGCGACGATCTCCTTGACCCAGTGGTCCGGCAGGACGCCACCGGCGTTGACGACGCCGATCACCAGGGTCCGGCAGCCCTTCGCCAGGGCCTCGGGCAGGGTCATGTCGGGGATGCCGAGATCGGCGGCGCAGCTCGGCAGGCGCATCTGGCCGACGCACCATTCGGGGCGCCAGTCCTTGATCCCGTAGGCGGTCTTGGCCGCCAGCGTGTCGGGCACGTCGCCCAGGAACATCAGGTAGGGCGTGGCGATCTGCATCGGTCGAGCAACCTTCTCCGGGAGGCCGGCGGACCGTCTATGCGGGATCGCGGGCGGCGTGCGCAATGCATGGGGCTGGCCAAGGCGGTCGATGCGGTCGCCCCACGGAGCATACCGGCTCTGCACGCCGTCATCGCGAGCGCAGCGAAGCGACCCAGGGCAGCGCGGCGTCATTGAGCGGGGCGCGACCCTGGCTCGCTTCGCTCCGCTCGCGAAGACGGTTCGTCGCCTCAGATCGGCGGAGCGCCGAAGCCCCGTTCAGGCGGCGCGTCGTCGCGCCACCCCCGCCTCGTTGGCCACCGCGCCCACCGGCGCCGGCACGCCGGTCGCCCGGACCATCCCCTCGGCGCCCGCCAGCGCGCCCGCGCGCAGCTCGAGACCGAGGAAGCGCGCGCGCTCGAACGGCCCCGGCAGGGTCAGGCCCTCCGCGAGCGCCCGGTCGAAGCCGAAGCGCGCGTAGTAGGGCGCGTCGCCGACCAGCAGCACGGCGCCGTGTCCGAGGGATTCCGCCCGGCCGAGGGCCGCCTGCATCATCACCGAGCCGAGCCCCTGGCCCTGGATTGCCGGATCGACGGCGAGCGGGCCGAGCAGCAGCGCCGGGCGGGCGAGCCCGGCCTCGACGTGCCACAGCCGCAGGGTGCCGACGAGCCGTCCCGCCCGGGTCGCCGCGAAGGCGAGGCCGCGGGCCGGCAGGCGGCCCTCGCGCAGGCGCTCCGAGGTCTTGGCGCGCCGATTGCCGGGAAAGCACGCGTCGAGCAGGCGCTCGCGCGCCGGGACGTCGTGGAGATGCTCCGCGCGGATCTCGATCATGGCTGTGCCCTCCCCGGGCCGGCGAGCGGGAGAAGCGATTGTCTGTGACCGAGAGCCGGACGCCCTCGGTCGACGCGGTGGTGGACGTCAGCGTCCGGCCGGGTCGCCCTCCCCGTCATCACGAGCGAAGCGACGTGACCCAGGGCAGCGAAACGTCGGAAGGCGTCGCGCGTCCCTGGATCGCTTCGCTCCGCTCGCGAGGACGGAGGAGCCTGCGTCCCTCAGCCGGAACCCGTCCTGATCCTAGGAAGGATCAGATGACGATCTGCTGAAGGGGCGGGAAGCCGTTGAAGGCCACCGCCGCGTAGGTCGTGGTGTAGGCGCCCGCGCCCTCGATCAGCACCTTGTCGCCGATCGAGAGCGAGACCGGCAGCGGGTAGAGCTGCCGCTCGTAGAGCACGTCCACCGAGTCGCAGGTCGGGCCGGCGATGACGCAGGGCTCGGTCGCCTCCCCGTCCCGCGCGGTGCGGATCGGGTAGCGGATCGCCTCGTCCATGGTCTCGGCGAGCCCCCCGAACTTGCCGATGTCGAGGTAGACCCATCGGACCTCGTCGGCCTCGGCGGACTTCTTCGACACGAGCACGACCTCGGCCTCGATCAGGCCGGCATTGCCGACCATGCCGCGGCCCGGCTCGATGATCGTCTCGGGGATCTGGTTGCCGAAATGCTTGGTCAGGCCCCGGAAGATCGCCTCTCCGTAGCTCTCCACGCCCGGCACCGCCTTGAGGTACTTGGTCGGGAAGCCGCCGCCGAGATTGACCATCGAGAGGCCGATGCCGCGCTCCGCGCACTCGCGGAAGATCGCCGCCGCGGAGCCGAGCGCCCCGTCCCAGGCCTCGGTGTTGCCCTGCTGCGAGCCGACGTGGAACGAGATGCCGTAGGCCTCGAGCCCCTGGCGGTGGGCGTGCTCCAGCACGTCCGCGGCCATCTCGGGCACGCAGCCGAACTTGCGGGAGAGCGGCCAGTCGGCGCCCGCGCCGTCGCACAGGATGCGGCAGAACACCCGCACCTCGCCCGCCGGCACGCCCAGCGCGTCGGTGGCCCGGGCGATCTTCTCGACCTCGGCCTGGCAGTCGACCGCGAACAGGCGGATGCCGAGCTTCAGGGCGCGGCCGATGCAGCGCTCCTTCTTGATGGTGTTGCCGAAGGAGATCCGGTCGGCGGTGGCGCCGGCGGCCAGCACCATCTCCATCTCGGCCACCGAGGCGGTGTCGAAGCAGGAGCCCATCTCGGCGAGCAGGCGCAGCACCTCGGGGGCCGGGTTCGCCTTCACGGCGTAGAACACGCGGGTGTCCGGCAGGGAGCGCGCGAAGGCGGTGTAGTTGTCGCGCACGACGTCGAGGTCGAGGACCATCACGGGGCCCTCGTCCTGACCGAGGTCGCGGCGCACGCGCAGGAAGTCACGGATGCGGTCGGTCATGGTCGTCTCCCGGCACGGGTTCGCGAGCGCCCTACGCGGGGCGCGCTGTCGAAGATGACGGCCCGAACGGGCCGCCGGCGTCAGGGGGCGATGCGTCGCGCGGACCCACGCGCTTTGGAGACGCGTGCGTCGGAGCGGGCGCAGAGCACCCGGAAGCTGCCGTGGATTGGAAGGGAGGACCCCCACCGCACGCCGGGCAAAGAGAAACAAGCCTCTTCGGTGCCGGCCTGTGGAGGGCCGACGAGACCAAAAAAGCCCGTTCGTCGTTGCTTTAAGCTGCGTCCCCCGTGGAGAGCGGGGTTCGCCGGTTTCGCCTCCGGCTGCCGGTTGTTGTCGGGGTCCGGTGTTGCCACCTGGATGCCGGCCGTAGGGATCCACCCTTGCGACCATCGATCCTTTAAGACCCCTGGCGGCTGTCCGGCAGTTGACCGGATGCCCACCAACCGACACGCGGCCACAGGCACGTGCGAAATTGGGCACGGCGCATATACGGAGACGGGACCCGCGCGACAAGGGGAAACCGCCCCGGAACGCCCGCTTTTCCGCCCGCAATCCACACCCCGCGCGCTCCGTTGCAAAAACGACGCATCGACGACGCGCCCCGACCGCGTCGACGGGGCCGTGCGGGCTTCCCAAGCGGGGCGGAAGCGGGCATCTGACCGGACGGGGCAGAGTACTCAGGCGAGCGAGCGAGCGATGGCCGGGCCGACCAGATTCACCGCGACGGCGCGGGCGTGAGCGCCTCCCTGTGAGCGCCCGGTCATGAGCGCCCCCTTGCGCAGCCCGGTCGGCGACGGGCTCCCCGAGCCGGCGATTCGCACCGCCACGCTCGCCGATCTCGACGCCCTCGTCGCCCTGGAGCACGCCGCCTTCGCCACCGACCGGGCCGAGCGCCGGGCGATCCGCCACGCGATCCGCTCGCCCTCCATGGACGTGCTGGCGGCCCTGATCGACCCGCCGGACCGGGATCCCGTTCCGGTGCTCGTCGGCGCCGCGGTGCTGGAGCGGCGGCGCGGCAGCCGGATCGCCCGGCTGGCCTCGATCGCGGTGGCGCCGAATCGCGGCGGCCTCGGCCTCGGCAGTCGTCTCCTCGACGCCGCGGAGGCCCGCGCCCGCGCGGAGGGCTGCGACCGGCTCCGGCTGGAGGTGCGCGCCGACAACGGCGCCGGCATCCGCCTCTACGAGCGCCGGGGCTACACCCGCTTCGCCGTGCGGCCGGACTATTACGAGGACGGGATGGAGGCGTGGCGCTACGAGCGCGCGCTGTAGGCGCCGCGCGGACTGCCGCGCGGACCACCGCCCAGCCGCCGGCTGGCCCGCACACCGTCCCGGCGATAGCGAGATCCGGCCAGGCGCGTCCTCGCGCCACACTCCGTCATCGCGGGGGCACCGGCAGGCCGACAGCGCTGAACCTGCGGCTCTTCGGGAGTGCGCCCGCAGGATACCTGGTCCCTCGCGCCGCGCCACGGACCGGCACAAACCCGCCGCGCGGCCGGCGACCGCGCCGAGATCGTCACGCGAGAATGCGGTCCAATTCCCGACAATCCTCGCCAATTCTGGTCTTTGTCCCATATTACTTCACAATTAGGTCGATCATCGACCTATAAATCCGTACTTCTGTCGAATAATTTCGGTCGATTGCCTGACAAAACCTTACGTTCTAAGACAGAGCATCGCGGGACATGAGATCTCACCGATGACTCGCTGGCTGGGACGCTTCTCGATCCGGACTTTGCTGTGCCTGGTGATCGTCATCATGGCCTGTATGGCGCTGGGCAACGCGGTGCGGACACTCGTCGACGCGCGGGCGCGGGCGGCGGGCGCCGCCAGAGCCCTGACCCTGACGCAGGCGAGCCAGGGCCTCCTCCGGACGATCCTGCCGCTGCGGCTCGAGCGCGGATCGACGCTCGCCCTCGGGGGTGAGGCGCCGGCGGACGCGAAGACCCTGTCGACCATCGCGGGGAGCCGGCAGGCGCTGACCGAGCATTACGGCCGGGCCCGGCGCAGCCTGGGCGATCTGGCAGAGCCGGCGGTCAGCGCGACGCTCGAGCGCCTGAGCACCGCGCAGGCGGCGATGGCGGACCTGCGCCCCCGCATCGACGCGGCCCTCGGGCTGCCGCTGGCCCGGCGTGACCCGGCGCTGCGGGACGCCGCGATGGCCGCCTTCCAGGACCTGCTCGAGGCGCTGACGGCCACGCTGAAGGCGGTCGACGCGGCCATTCCCCGGTCCGATCCGGTGCTGCAGCGCTATCTCGCCCTCAAGCAGGCGGCCTGGGAGACGCGCGTCGCCAGCGGCAACGTCGCGGTCCGGGTACAGGCCTCGCTGGTCGCCGGCGCGGCGTGGTCCCTGCCCGAGACGGTCGCGGCGGCGGCGGAGCGGACCGAGCTTCTGTCCGCGTGGCGCCGCACCACCGAGGCCGCGGTCGACGTCTCGGAGACGGTGCGGGCCGCGTACGAGCGGGCGAAGGCCGCCAATTTCGAGGGCGACACCGAGGCCATCGCGCGGGCGGTCTTCGACGCGCTCAGCACCCACGCGCCCCCGCGCCACACCTTCGCGGAGCTGCGCGACCGCAACACGGTGAACCAGCGCTCCCTCGTGGCCCTCTGCGACGCGGCCCTCGACGCGATGGTGGCGCGCGCCGAAGCCCTCGCCGAGGACGCGCGGGGCGACGTCGCGCGCAGCGGGGCGGCGCTGCTGGCGGTGATCCTGCTGGTGGCCCTCGGCCTGTGGACCCTGTTCGGCGGCGTGCTGCGCCCGCTCCGGGTGCTGACCGCCACGATGGGGGCGCTGGCCGACGGGGACGCCTCCGTCACGGTCCCGGCGCGCACCTACCGCAACGAGATCGGCGCCATGGCGCGGGCCGTCCAGGTGTTCAAGGACAACCTCATCCGCGGCCGCCAGCTCGAATCCGAGGCCGCCGAGGCGCGTCAGGCGGCGGAGGCACGGCGCCGGTCCGACCTGCGGGCGATGGCCGAGCGCTTCGAGCGGACGGTCGGCGGCGTCATCGCCCAGGTCTCGGACGCGGCCACCGCGCTGCAGGGCACGGCGCAGACCATGACGGCCACCGCGACCGAGACCGCCAGCCAGTCCAGCACCGTGGCGGCCGCCGCCGAGGAGGCCGCCACCAACGTCGGCACCGTGGCGGCCGCGGCCGAGGAGCTCGGCGCCTCCGTGGAGGAGATCGGCCGGCAGGTCGAGGGATCGACCCGGCTCGCCCAGGGGGCCGTCGCGGAAGCGGGGCAGACCGGCGCGATGGTCCGGGACCTGAGCGACGCGGTCGCGCGGATCGGCGACGTGGTCGGGCTGATCGCGGCGATCGCCGGGCAGACCAACCTGCTGGCGCTCAACGCCACGATCGAGGCCGCCAGGGCCGGCGAGGCGGGTCATGGCTTCGCGGTCGTCGCCGGCGAGGTGAAGGCCCTGGCCGCGCAGACCGCCCGGGCGACCGAGGAGATCGCGGGCCAGATCGCCGGCATCCAGGGCGCGACCGGCGGGGCCGTGGCGGCGATCGGCGCGATCGCGGAGCGGATCCGGGAGATCAGCGGCGTGGTGAGCGCGATCGCGGCGGCGGTGGAGGAGCAGGGATCGGCCACCCGGGAGATCGTCCGCAACGTCGGGGAGGCGGCCGTCGGCACCGGCGCGGTGACCCGCACGATCCTCGGCGTCGCGGGGGCCGCCGAGGAGACCGGCCGGGCGGCCAACGCGGTGCTCGCGGCGGCGTCCGCGCTGTCGCGCCAGTCCGAGACGCTCGCGGCCGAGGTCGCGCGCTTCCTCGACACCGTCCGGGCCGCGTGACCGGACGGTTCCGGGAGCCGCGCGGGTCTCCGCCCCGATCTCGCCCGTTTAGGGGAGTCTTACGGCTCGCGCGCTACAGCGTACGCAACGGGCGGGGGCAATCCCGCCGCGCATGAGTCGCCGTCCATGGCCGTGATCGTCGCCTTCGTCATCAATGCGGGGCTCAACTTCGTCCTCGGCCTGCTGATCGCCAAGCTGCTGGGCCCGGCGGATTTCGGCCGGTTCGCCCTCGCGACCACCGGCGCCATCGTGCTGAACACGGTGCTGTTCGAGTGGCTGCGCCTGTCGGCGACGCGGTTCTACTCGGGGCGCGTGCGCGTCGACGAGCCGTGGATCCGCCACGGGCTCGACCGGGCCTACCTGCGCATCGGCGCGCTGCTCCTGGCCGCCGCGGCCCTGTGCGGGGCCTTCGGCTTCGCCGGCGGCGCCGACGGGCGCGAGGCGGTCCTGTGCGGCACCGGACTCGCGGCCCTGGGCATCGGCGTGTTCGACTACCACGCGGCCCTCGCCCGGGCGCGGTTCGACGGCAAGCTCTATCTCGGCCTCGTGGCGGTGAAGAACGTCCTGTCCTTCGCCATGATGGCCGCGGCGGCGTGGTGGCTGCCCCAGCCGGCCTGGGTGCTGGCGGCGGCGGGGCTCAGCCAGCTCCTCGCGGTGGCGGTGCTGCGCCACCCCCTGCGCGACCCGCGCACGCCCCTCGAGCGGCCGCGCCTGTCGACGACCTGGCGGGTCTTCGCGCGCTACGGCCTGCCGCTGATCGCCGCCAACACCGCCTACCAGTGCCTGGCCTTCGTCAATCGCGGCGCCATCGCGGGCCATGCCGGCTTCGCCGAGGCCGGCTACTTCGCCCTGGCGGCCGACGTCACCTCGCGCTCGCTGATGACGCTGGGCACCGCCCTCGACCTGCTGCTGTTCCAGTTCGCCGTGCAGGCCGAGGAGCAGAGCGGCCGCGCCGCCGCAGAGGCGCAGGTCGCCGCCAATGCCGGCACCGTGTTCGCCCTGCTGGCACCCTGCGCGGTCGGCTTCTGGGCGGTGCTGCCGGCCCTCCAGGGCCTGGTGGTGCCGGACGCCTATCGCGGACCGTTCGAGACCTACAGCACCGTGCTGATGCCGGGCCTGTTCTGCCTCGCGATGATGTTCTACGCCCTCAACCCGGTCTTCCAGATCCGCCGCAAGACCCTGCCGGTGGTCGCCGCCGCCCTGGTCGGCCTCGCGGTGAACGGCGCCGGCCTGCTGGTCCTCCCGGACCGGATGGGCGGGCTCGGCGTCGCGGTGGCGCAGACCGCGGGCCTCGCCGCCGCCGGAACGTGGCTCGGCTGGCGCGCCCTCACCGGCCCGGGGCGCATCGTACTGCCCTGGGGCGAGATCGGCGTCGCCGCGCTCGCCTGCGCGGCGATGGGGCTCGCCCTCGCCCCCTTCCGGCAGCTGCCGCCCGCCACCGCCCTGGCCGTGCTGGTCCCGTCCGGGATGGTTCTCTACGGCGCCCTGGTCTGGATCTTCGACATCGCCGGCCTGCGCCGTCAGGTCCTGGCGCGCCTGCGCCCGGCGCGGACCGTGGCGGCGGAGTAGGCTCACGCGAAGGCGGCGCAGTGGAAATCCCGCCGCTGAAACCCCGCGACTCCGCCTGCGCTTGAATCCGCCGCCGGATCCGGCGACACCCGTCCTGGAATGGATACAAACAGGACCGGGACGGGAACGATGGGCGTCTACGAGCCCGGCACCGAGGCGGAGGCCGGGGAGATCGTGCGGGCGGCCGCCGGGCGCGGCGAGGGCCTGCGCCTCGCCGGCGGCGGCACCGCCGCGGGGCTCGGCCGGCCCGCACAGGATAGCGCGACGCTCTCCGCGCAGGCGCTCACCGGCGTCACGCTCTACGAGCCCGCCGAGATGGTGGTGGCGGCCCGGGCCGGGACGCCGCTCGCCGAGGTCGAGGCGCTGCTCGCCTCCCGCGGCCAGATGCTGCCCTTCGAGCCGATGGATCTGCGCGGCCTGTACGGCACCGCCGGCGAGCCGACCCTCGGGGCCGTGGCGGCGATCAACAATGCCGGCCCCCGGCGGATCAATGCCGGCGCCGCCCGGGACAGCCTGATCGGCGTGCGCTTCGTCAACGGGCGCGGCGAGGCGATCAAGTCGGGCGGCCGGGTGATGAAGAACGTCACCGGCCTCGATCTCGTGAAGCTGATGGCCGGCGCCCACGGCACGCTGGGCCTCCTCACCGAGGTCACCTTCAAGGTGCTGCCCGCCTGCGAGCGGGTGGCGACCCTGGTCTTCTCCGGCCTGGACGACACGCGGGCGGTGACCGCCCTGTCGGAGGCGCTGGGCTCGCCCTTCGAGCTCACGGGCGCCGCGCACCTGCCGGCCGGGATCGGCGCCCCGGAGGCGCGGACCCTGATGCGCCTCGAGGGTTTCTCCGACTCCATCGACTACCGCACGGGCGAGCTGCGGCGCCTGCTGAAGCGCTACGGCCAGCCCGAGATCATCGACGGCGAGACCGGCGCCGCCCTGTGGCGGACGGTGCGCGACGCGGCGCCGCTCGCCGAGCCGCGGGAGGCCGCCCTGTGGCGGATCTCCACCGCGCCGACCCGCGGGCCGGCCCTGGCGGCGGCGGTCGCGGCCGAGCGCGACGCGCGCTGGTTCTTCGACTGGGGCGGCGGCCTGATCTGGCTCGCCACCGGCGCGGCGGGCGATGCCGGCGCCGCGACGGTGCGCCGGGCGGTGCGGGCGCAGGGCGGCCACGCCACGCTGGTGCGGGCCCCCGACGCCGTGCGCGCCGCCGTGCCGGTGTTCGAGCCGCTGGCCGAGCCGCTGATGCGGCTCACCGCCGGCATCAAGGCGGCGCACGACCCCGCCGGGGTGCTCAACCCCGGCCGGATGTACGCCGGACTCTGAAGCTTCAGATCCCGCCCCTCCCCGAGCGTGGGGAGCCGTGGCGCCGAGGACGCGACCCGTGCAGACCAACTTCGCCCCCGCCCAGCTCGCCGATCCCGCCATGGCGGCCTCGGAGAAGATCCTGCGGACCTGCGTGCATTGCGGCTTCTGCACGGCGACCTGCCCGACCTACCTGCTGCTCGGCGACGAGCTCGATTCCCCGCGCGGGCGGATCTACCTGATCAAGGACATGCTGGAGGGCGGCAAGCCGGCCTCGCAGGAGGTGGTCAAGCACGTCGACCGCTGCCTCTCGTGCCTGTCCTGCATGACCACCTGCCCGTCGGGGGTGCACTACATGCACCTCGTCGACCACGCCCGGGCCCATATCGAGGAGACCTACGCGCGCCCCGCCGGCGACCGGTTCCTGCGGGCGCTCCTCGCCCAGGTCCTCCCCTATCCGGGGCGCTTCCGCCTCGCGCTCACCGCCGCCAAGCTCGGCGCGCCGTTCCGGGGGCTGGTGGCCCGGCTGCCGCGGGTCGGCAACCGCCTCGCGGCCATGCTCGACCTCGCGCCGGCCGGGGCGCCGCCCCGCGAGCCGACGAACCGGCCCGGCCGGTTCCCGCCGGCGGGCGGTCAGGCGGCCGGGACGCCCGCCCGGCGCGTCGCCCTCCTGCGCGGCTGCGCCCAGAGCGTCCTGCGGCCGGACTTCAACGCCGCCGCGATCCGGCTGCTCAACCGGCACGGGATCGAGGTGGTGCACGCGAACGAGGGCTGCTGCGGGGCGCTGACCCACCACATGGGCAAGGAGGACTCGGCCCACGCCCATGCTAGGCAGGCGATCGACGCCTGGGACGCCGAGATCGCCGAGGGCCTCGACGCGATCCTGGTCACGGCCTCGGGCTGCGGCACGACCATCAAGGATTACGGCTTCATGTTCCGCGACGACCCGGCCTACGCCGAGAAGGCGCGGCGGGTCTCGAGCCTGGCCAAGGACGTGACCGAGTACCTCGCGCTGCTCGACCTGGCCCCCGTGGCCGAGACCAACCTCGTCGTGGCCTACCACTCGGCCTGCTCGATGCAGCACGGCCAGGGCATCCGCCTCGAGCCCAAGACGCTGCTGAAGCGCGCGGGCTTCACCGTGAAGGACGTGCCCGAGGGCCACATCTGCTGCGGCTCGGCGGGGACCTACAACATCCTGCAGCCGGAGCTCGCCGCGAAGCTGCGCGCCCGGAAGGTCGCCAACATCGAGCGCGTGCGCCCCGACGTGATCGCCACCGGCAACATCGGCTGCGCCACGCAGATCGGGAAGGGCACCGGCATCCCGATCGTCCACACGGTCGAGTTGCTCGACTGGGCGACCGGCGGCCCGAAACCCGCGGCGCTCGCCGGGGTGACGCCGCGGCTCGAAGCGGCGGAGTAGGCACACGCCTGTCGCGTAGCGCCGCGCGCGCCGTGACAGGCCCGTGACATCTATTCACGTTGACCCTTGCCAAATCCGCGCAGCGGTCTGTAATGATGTCGACCCCTCTCCGGTCCCGCCGGTCGCCGCAACGGCCCGCGGACGTGACCGAATTCCTCGCGAAAGCGGTCGCGGTGTCGCGGCGGGCCCTGTCGGTCCGCTTGGCGGCGGCATGTGCCGCCCGCGATCGGGCAGGTGTCGCACGACGCGGCGGAGATCCTCCGCCGCACCCAGGAATTCACGGCCGGTCCCCCGCCGGCCGAGATTGTTTCGCGAGGTCGGGACCACGATGGACGGACGCACGGCCCAGCATAAGGCTGCGCGTGCCCCGGAGGCGCAAACGGTGCGTCACGCCGGTCCGTCCGTCCGCCCGGCCTGTTTCAACCCCAGGCGCCCAGGGCGCCGAACGGCGGTTGACGGCAATTTCCCCTCGAACCCATCCGCCTCGGCGACGAGGCCGGCATCCCGCCCGACAGCATTGACGTCGGGCGAGGCGCCGCCGGGACCACGGGCACGGAGAACGACGTCGGCCGCCATGCCGAGAGTCCGACATGGCCAACAAAATGCTGATCGACGCGATGCACCCGGAGGAGACCCGGGTCGTCACGGTCCACGGGTCTAGGGTCGAGGAGTTCGACTTCGAAGCCGCCAACCGGCGCCAGCTGCGCGGCAACATCTACCTCGCCAAGGTCACCCGGGTGGAGCCGTCGCTCCAGGCGGCGTTCGTCGAGTACGGCGGGAACCGCCACGGCTTCCTGGCCTTCAACGAGATCCATCCCGACTACTACCAGATCCCGCTGGCCGACCGGCAGGCACTCCTCGAAGAGGAGGCCCGCGACGCCGAGGAGCACCGCGAGCGCGAGGAGCGCCGTCGCCGGTCGTCGTCGCGCCGGTCCCGCGGCCGCCGTGCCGAGGCCCGCGCCCGCGGCGCCGACGAGACCGTGAGCGCCGAGGACACGCACGCGGCGCCCGAGAGCGAGGACCAGGCCGAGATCCGGAACGAGTCGGGGATCGACCCGGCCGTCCAGCCCGACACGCTGTCCGAGAACCCCGAGGCCGTGCAGGAGGCCCTCGCCTCCGAGGCCGCCGCCGGCGACCTCCCGGAGGGTGAGCCGGCGCAGGCCGCCGAGCCCGAGACCGCGCCGGTCGAGGCGCAGGCAGCCCCCGCCGCGTCGGAGCCGGTCGCCGCCGACTCCGCCCCGTCCGAGGACGCCCCCTCCGAGCCGGAGGCCCGCATCGCCGTGGCGGAGGCGCTGACCGTGTCCGACGCGCCGGACGAGACCGCCGCGCACGCGATCGTGACGGAGGAGAGCGAGGCCGGGGCGAGCGAGGCCGAGGAGACCGCGCCGACCGCCGCCGGCCCGTCGGCCGAAGCGTCGGACGAGGCCTCGGAGGAGGACGACGAGGAATCCGACGACGACGAGGATGAGGACGAGTCGGAGGACGACGAGGACGAGTCCGACGAGGATGACGACTCGGACGAGGAGTCCGACGATCCCGACGCCGAGCCCAAGATCGCCCAGGTCGGCGGCAACGGCGACGCGCTGGCCGAGATCCCCGAGCGTCCGCGCCACTACCGCCGCCAGTACAAGATCCAGGAGGTGATCAAGCGCCGCCAGATCATCCTGGTGCAGGTGGTCAAGGAGGAGCGTGGCACGAAGGGCGCGGCGCTCACCACCTACCTGTCGCTCGCCGGCCGCTACTCGGTGCTGATGCCCAACACCGGCCGGGGCGGCGGCATCTCCCGCAAGATTACCTCGGCGGCCGACCGCAAGCGCCTGAAGGAGGTCGTGCAGGACCTGGAGGTGCCCGAGGGGATGGGCGTCATCCTGCGCACCGCCGGCGCCTCGCGGTCCAAGCCCGAGATCGCCCGCGACTTCGAGTACCTGATGCGCCTGTGGGAGTCGGTCCGCGAGCTGACGCTGACCTCGATGGCGCCGGCCCTCGTCTACGAGGAGGGCTCGCTGATCAAGCGCGCCATCCGCGACCTCTACAACAAGGATCTGGACGAGGTTCTGGTCGCCGGCGAGGACGCCTACCGCGAGGCCAAGGACTTCATGCGGATGCTGATGCCCGGCCAGTCCAAGGTCGTGAAGCCCTACCGCGACTCGACGCCGATCTTTGCCCGCTTCGGCGTCGAGCAGCAGCTCGACGCGATGTTCTCCACGCACGTCTCGCTGAAGTCCGGCGGCTACCTCGTGATCAACCCGACCGAGGCCCTGGTCTCGATCGACGTGAACTCCGGCCGCGCCACCCGCGAGCACGACATCGAGGACACCGCCCTCAAGACGAACCTGGAGGCCGCCGAGGAGGTCGCCCGCCAGCTCCGGCTGCGCGACCTCGCGGGCCTGATCGTCATCGACTTCATCGACATGGAGGAGAAGCGGAACAACCGCGCCGTCGAGAAGAAGCTCAACGAGTGCCTGAAGAACGACCGCGCCCGCATCCAGGTCGGCCGGATCTCGCCCTTCGGCCTCCTGGAGATGAGCCGCCAGCGGATCCGCACCGGCGTGCTCGAATCCTCCTCGATCCCCTGCGCCCATTGCGGCGGCTCGGGCTTCGTGCGCGCCACCGCGTCGGTGGCGCTGCACATCCTGCGCTCGATCGAGGAGGTGCTGCTCAAGTCGGCCTCCCACAACCTCGTCCTGCGCACCCGCACCGAGATCGCGCTCTACATCCTCAACCAGAAGCGCGGACACCTGCGCGAGCTCGAGGTGCGCTTCGGCGTGACGATCACGATCGCGGCCGACGAGCGGCTGGCGGCGACCACACCGTTCCAGCTCGACCGCGGTGAGCCGGCCCAGCGGGCGGAGGGCCCAGTCACGGGCGTGCGCGCCCAGGCGATCTCGCCCGCGATGGAGTTCGACGACGAGGACGAGGAGGCCGACGAGGCCGAGACCGAGATTGAGACCGACGCCGAGGGCGAGGCCGACGAGGGCCGCGCCGAGGCCCGCGAGGACGGGTCGCGCGAGGAGGGCGAGGGCCGCCGCCGCCGCCGTCGCCGCCGCCGGCGCGGCGGTCGCCAGGAGGGCCGCGGCGAGGACGGGCGCGCCGAGGACGATCGCGGCGACGACGATCAGGACGACCAGCAGGACGACGGCCGCGACGACGCCCGTTCGGACGCGGAACGGAGCGATGGGGACTGGGACGGCGCGCGGCCGGCCGGGACCGAGGCTCCCGCTGCGGCCGTCGCCGCGGAGGCCGGCGAGGCCGACGAGGCCGTCGCGGGTTCGGACGAGGCGGCGCGGTCCGAGGACGAGGGCGGCCGTCGCCGCCGCCGCGGGCGCCGGGGCGGCCGCGGTCGCAGCGAGGGCCGCACCCGCGAGGCGTCCGAGACGGACGACGCGCCGGAAGCCGCGGGCGATGTCGTCGCCCTGTCGGCGGAGGAGCCGGTGAGCGCCCAGGCTGTGGCCGAGGCGATCGAGGCGGCGCCAGCCGCGGCCGCCGAGGACCGGACCGAGACCGCGGTGGACCTGCCGGTGGCCCCGGTCGAGTCCGCGGCGCCGGCGGCCGATCGGGCGACCGTCGGCGCGCAGGCCGAGGCCGGCTCGCCCGAGGCCGCTCCCGCCGAGCCGGCGCCCGAGCCCGTGGCGATCGTGCTGACGCCGCCGTCCGATCCGGACCGGCCGAAGCGCGCCGGCTGGTGGTCGCGCACCAAGGCGGCCCTGACCGGCGAATGAAGCATTGCGCCCCCTGATAGAGCGCTATCTGGGGGCGCAACTTCTCGAAGTAGACGTGTTGCGCTGCACCGATGCCCCGCAACGCTTGTCGAGAGACTGGTCTATCCTTCACCATTGGTTGAAGGTTCTGTGTGACCATGCGCCCCGATTAGAGTGTCGGAGAGGCCCGCATGTTCAGTTTGCGCCGGCAGCGTCAGATCCCTGACGCGCTAGCAACCCCGGTGACGGCGACCGCCCCGGTCGAGACGGCGGCGGTCTTGCCAGTCGAGACGGCCCCGACGCCCGTCGCGGAGCCGGCTGTCGATCGGGAATGGCTGACTCTCCTGGCGCGCCTGTCCGCCTCCGCGTCCGACGCCGGCACCTCGATCGGCTGGATGACCCACGACGCCTCCGGCACCGCCGAGCAGGCCCGACTCATCGCGGCCGCCAGCGAGGAGCTCGCCGCGACCACGGGTGAGATCGCCGCCCGCTCCTCGTCGGCGGCCGAGATGGCCGAGACGGCCCGGGCCGGCATCGCCACCTGCGTGGGCGACCTGCATCGCGCCACCGACGGCATGCGCGGGATCGAGGAAGGCACCGAGGAGATCGGCAGCCGGCTCGACAGCTTCTCCACCGCGGCGCTGCGGATCGAGGAGATGGCCGGCACGATCGCGGCGATCTCGGCCCAGACCAACCTGCTGGCGCTCAACGCCACGATCGAGGCGGCGCGGGCCGGCGAGGCCGGCCGCGGCTTCGCGGTGGTCGCCGCCGAAGTGAAGACGCTCTCGGCGCAGACCGCGAAGGCGACGGACGAGATCCGGGCGCGGGTCAGCGGCCTGCGCGAGGAGATGGCGGCGATGCAGGCCGCCGTGACGCGCAGCCGCAACGCCGTCGAGGCCGGCGCGTCCGCGATGGTGCGGGCCAATGCCCGCGTCGAGGCCGAGAGCGGCGCCGTCGCGAACGTCGCGGCGCAGATGCGTGAGGCCTCCGAGATCCTCGGCCAGCAGATGCAGGCCACCGGCGACATCGCCCAGAACGTCGGCCGCATCGCGGAAGGGACCGACAAGGCCCGCCGCGAGATCGGCGACGCCCTCGCGCAACTCGGACGGATCGAGGATCTCGGCCGCACCCTGCTCGACCGGCAGACCGGCACCGCCGCGGATCAGCGGGTGATCCGCCTGTCGGCGGACTGCGCCGCGTGGCGGCGCGCCATCGCGGCGACCCTGGTCGGCATGCGCTCGACCGACACGCCGCCGGAGGGCATCCCCGCGGACGCGACGCGGTCGGCCGCCATCGAGAAGCCCCTGGCGCAGGCCCGCGAGCAGGCGGCCGCCCTGGTCCGCCACGTGCGCAGCCAGACCTGGGACTCGGCGACCACGGCGTTCGTCGCCTTCGAGGCGGCGGTGAAGGAAGCCCGGGCGGCGATCGAGGCCTGAAGGTAATCCGACCCCGGGTCCGCCGTGACCCGGGACCGTCTCGGATGAAGGTCGGAGACCGTCAGGCCGGCGGCGGATCGGAGCGCGGCGCTGCCGGCGCCGCGTCGGCCTTCCGGCGATCGCGCTCCTTGCGCAATTCCCGCTCGGCCAGCAGCCAGAACTCGATCTCGAATCCCTCGGGCCTGTGGTTGCGCTCCCAGAGCTCGTAGGCCCGCTCGCGGATCTGCTCGAACGTGATCGTGTCGGACGACCGCGCCGAAGGCTGCGGTGCCGCCGCGTCGGTCCCGGACGCGGGTCCCGGCGCGGGCTCGGACCCAGACTCGGACCCGAGTGCGGATCCGTGCGCCGGTGTCCCCGCCATCGGATGATCCGGAGGCGGACGGAAATCGGGGGGCACTTCCATGGCGCCGGTCTCAGGCGGCCGGCTTGTCGAGATAGGCGGCGACGCTGGTGATCCGGCTGCCGACCATGGTCACCGCCTTGCGAAGCCTCTCCTCGCTGACGCCGAAACGCTGCGCCCACTCCTCGCGTGTGGCGCGGTCGTAGATGTCGATATGCGTCTTGCCTCTGGATTCGGTCGACATGCGGTGCCCGCTCCGGTTCGCCGTGAGACGCGGCCGTGCCGCGCTTCCTGGAGGGACAACCGGACTCGGAGACTTCGGTTGCCGCCGGTCGCGCGGGACGCGCAGCTAGACCGCGCGAGACGTCAGGGTGCGGTCGGAGCGGGGCTGGGGACCGGCGCCGGATCGGCCTCGGCCGCGTCCGGGCGGACCCGCCCGGCCACGAACGCGGTCAGCAGCGGCACGAGCAGCGCCGTGACCACCACGCTCGCCGCCACCAGCACGGTGGCGGGGCCGGCGGCATCCTTGTAGGCCGGATTGGCGGCGGCGATGATCGCCGGCACGGCGGCGGCGTTGCCGGCCGTCGAGTCGGCGGCGACGCCCGCCACGCCGTTGCCGCCGGTGAGGCGGTCGGCGACGAACAGGGCGGCCCCGGTGATCGCCACCACCGCCACGCCGAGGCCGATGCCGAGGAGACCCGCCTGCCAGATCTTGGCGAGGTCGAGCCCGAAGCCGAGGGCGAAGGCGAAGAACGGGATCATCACCGGCGCCGCCCCCGATAGGAAAGCGCGCATGTCGCGGTCGAGGTTGCCGAGGATCATCCCGATCAGCAGCGGCAGGATGCTGCCCACCAGGGTCGGCCACGGGAAGGCCGACAGGCCCGCCAGCCCGAGCGTCACCATGGTGAGGAACGGCCCGGATTCGAGGCTCATGATCGCGTAGGCGCCCGCATCCTTCGGGCGGCCGAACTGGCCCATCAGGGCGAGGTAGAGCCCGCCGTTGGTGTCGTTCATGGCGGCGACGATCGCCAGCGTCGACAGCCCCGCGAAGGCGCCCCCGACCACCGGCGCCTCGCCGAGGATCTGCCCGAACACCACGCCCATGATCGCCGCGACGCCGACCTTGGCGGCCAGCAGGACGCCGCCCTTGCGGGCGATCGCCGGGGCGGCGCGGAAGTCGATGCCCGCGCCCATGCAGACGAAGAACACCGCCAGGATCGGCAGGGCGCCGTTGAACAGCGCGCCGGTGAACGAGCCGAAGAACGTCGCGGTGTCCGGGAAGAGCGTGTGGAGGATCGCGCCGAGGAACAGCGGCACCACCATCAGGCCGCCGGGCACGCGCTCCAGGGAGCGCTTGATGGGAATCTGCATGGGTCGCCCTTCCGGTACCGGCCCGTTCCGAGCCCCGGCACCCGCTTGCCCCCCGGGCGGGCTGCTACAACCTTTCGACGAGTCGGCGCAACGCGCGGCCGGACCGGCGCATATGGTGACAACTGCGCGGGCCCATCCCTGCCTGGGCGCGGCCCGGCACGATCTGCGGCGGCCCGGATGTCGTCAGCGACGTCCCCGTCCCTCTCCGGCTCCCTGGACCCGGCGGCCTCGCCCGGGCGGCGGTCGATCCGAGGCGCGGGGCTGCCCGCTTGACCGCCGCGCCGGCCGGTCGGTATGCCGCGCGACAACCTGACAACGAGCACGCGAGCCGCGCTCGGCCGGGGGCGCGGCCGGCGCGGCTCCCGCCATGATCCGCCCGACATGACCCGCCTGCGCCTCATCGCCGACGATCTCACCGGCACCCTCGACACGGCCGCGGGCTTCACCGGCCTGTGCGGGTCGATCCCGGTGGCGTGGCCGGAGATCCTGGCGGGGGATGGACCCGGCTGCCTCGCGATCGATTCCGGCACCCGGGAAGGCTCGGCCGCGGACGCCGACCGGATCGTCGGCGCCCTCGCGCCCCGGCTGGACGGGGCCGACATCGCCTTCAAGAAGGTCGACAGCCTGCTGCGCGGCCCCTGGGCGGCCGAACTCGCGGCCGTGCTTCGCACAGGGACCTGGGGGCGCTGCGTGGTGGCGCCGGCCTTCCCGTATCAGGGACGCCGCACGGAGGGCGGGCGGCAGCTCGCCCGGCGCGGCGCGGGCTTCGAGCCGGTCTCGGGCGACATCGCCGAGGCCCTGCGCGCCGTCGGGCTGCCGGCGCGCCGGGCCGACGTGTCCGACGGGCCGGTGACGGGCGTCGCCGTCTACGACGCGGCGAGCGACGCCGACCTTGTCCGGGTCGCGGATCTCGGCGGCGACGGACCGGTGCTCTGGTGCGGCAGCGGCGGCCTCGCGGCGGCCCTGGCGCGCGGCGTGGCGGCGCCGGGCGACGACCGGCTCGCCGGCCCGGTCCTCGGGCTGTTCGGCTCGGACCGGCCCGAGACCGCGGCGCAGCTCGCGGCCTGCGGCCCCCACCACCTCGTCCTGTCGGCGCGCCATCCGGACCATGCCGGCGCGGTGGCCGCGCGCCTCGACCGGGACGGCGTCGTCCTGGCGAGCCTCGCGCTGCCCGAGGGCACCGCCCGGGAGGAGGCCGCCGCGCGGATCGCCGGGACCTTCGCGCGGGTGGTCGACCGCGTCCCGCGGCCCGGCACGCTGCTGGTGGCCGGCGGCGAGACCCTGAAGGCGCTGTGCCTCGCGCTCTCCGTCGCGCGCCTCGACGTCACCGGGCAGATCACCCCGGGCCTGCCCCGCTCGACCCTGCGGGGCGGACGCTGGGACGGGCTCGCGGTCGTGTCCAAATCCGGCGCCTTCGGAACAGAGGACGTCTGGCGCGATCTACTTCACGGCAACGGCTTTCCGCGCAGCAGGAGCGACGCGTGACCTCACATCTCGCCATCACCATGGGCGATCCGGCCGGCATCGGCCCGGAGATCATCGTCAAGGCCGCCGCCCGGCTGAAGCACCGGATCGACGCGGGCGACCTCAAGCTCGTCGTCATCGGCAGCGCCCCTTCCCTGCGCCGCGCGGAACGGGCGCTCGGCCTCCTGCCCGATCCCGTTCCCGAGGTCGCCGAGGACGGCGACTGGCCGGCGCTGTGCTGCCTCCAGGCCGACGCGGAGGGCGCGCCGATCGAGCCCGGCCGGCTCTCGGCCGACGGCGGCCGCTTCGCCTACAAGGCGATCGAGGCCGGCGTTCGCCTCGCCCTGGCCGGCCGGATCGGCGGCATCGTCACCGCGCCGCTCAACAAGGAGGCGCTCAACAGGGCCGGCTACCACTTTGCCGGCCACACCGAGATGCTGGCGGAGCTGACCGGCGTGCGCGGCTCGGTGATGATGCTGGCCCACGGCAACATGCGGGTCTCCCACGTCACGACCCACGTCGCCCTGGAGGACGTGCCCAAGCGCCTGACCCCGGAGCGCCTGCGCCTCGTCATCGACCTCACCGACAGGGCGCTGAAGGGGCTGGGTCTCGCCCGGCCGAAGATCGCGGTCGCCGCGCTCAACCCCCATGCCGGCGAGGGCGGCCTGTTCGGGCGCCAGGACATCGACGTCAGCGCGCCGGTGATCGAGACGGCCAACGCCGACGGGCTCGACGTGCACGGCCCGGTGCCGGGCGACACGGTGTTCGTGAAGCTGCGGGCGGGCCAGTACGACGCGGTGGTGGCGATGTATCACGACCAGGGACACATCCCGGTCAAGCTCCTGGGCTTCGAGATCGACCCGGCCACGGGCAAGTGGATGGACCTGTCGGGGGTGAACATCACCCTGGGGCTGCCGATCATCCGCACCTCGGTCGATCACGGCACCGCCTTCGACATCGCCGGCACCGGCGTCGCCAACGAGCGCAGCCTGATCGAGGCGATCGAGTTCGCCGAGAAGCTGGCGGCGAACCGGCAGGCCGGTTGAGCGCGGGGCGGGCGCACGGGATCTCCGAAACGCGGTCTCCGATCCGCCAGCCCGACCGCCACACGTGTTTCACGTGAAACAAAGCAGGAACGAAATCTACCGCGCGTCGGCCTCCTGCCCCACGGCCTCGCAGGCGAAGGGCGACGGCGGCGCCTCGACGCCGCGCCAGCGGCCGTAGGCCCAGGGGCGGTACCACGCCGCCCGCGCGGGCACGCGCTCCGGGACGAGGTCGATGCCGTGGGTGCCGAACGGCCCGCAGCGGCAGATCCGGGCGACGCCCATCCAGCCGCCGGGCCAGAGGCCGTGCCGGGCGATGGCCGTGTCGGTGTACTCGGAGCAGCTCGGCCAGTGGCGGCACTGGCGGCCGATCAGGCCCGACAGCGTCAGCTGGTAGCCGCGGATCGCCCAGTGGGCGGCGCGCCGGACCATCCCGTCAGGCGGCCTGCCGCTTGGCGGCGATCTGGTCGAGGGCGTCCACCACCGCGTCGAAGGTCAGGAGCGTCGAGGCGTGGCGCGCCTTGAAGTCCCGCACCGGCTCGAGCACCGCGAGGTCCGACCACGCGCCGCCGGGCGCCGGACCGTTCTCCTTGAGCATGGACCGCATCGCCGCGCGGACGCCGCGCAGCTCGTCCGCGCTGGCGCCGACCACGTGCCGGCCCATCAGCGACGAGGAGGCCTGCCCGAGGGCGCAGGCCCGGACCTCCTGGGCGAAATCCGCGACCCGGCCGTCCTCGCCCAGGACGAGGTCGACCGTCACGGTCGAGCCGCACAGGCGGGAATGGGCCGTGGCGGTCGCGTCCGGGTTCTCGAGCCGGCCGAGCCGGGGGATGTCGGCGGCGAGTTCCAGGATACGGCGGTTGTAGATGTCGTCGAGCATCGGGTCCTCGGCCGGAGGCGCAATGTCCATCGGGACTCTGCCGCGTGCGACGCGCATTGCGCGTTGCCCCGCGAACGATGATATAGGCGCGATACGGCCGCTTCGCGAGGAGGCGGGCCGTCGACCGGGGTCGCGCCCACGGCCACGGTGGTTCCCACGGCCTTTCGTCCATCCCGGGGCGCCGGCTTGAAACCTTTTCGAGCCCGGGATCTTCCCTCGAACGCCCGACGCGATCCGACGATGTACGCCAAGCCCGACAGCACCCCGATGAAATCCCGCATCGCGCGGGCCGGAGATGCCATGGATGCCGCGCTCAAATCCCTGTCGTACCAGGGTGACGGTCAGGGTTTCGACCGGAACGGGATCGAGGGGCAAGGTCTGAACGGCATGCGCAATGACAATCGGCCCACCGGTGACGGCCGTCCCGTCGAGGTGGCGCCCGAGCCGGCCTCCGCGACCCGCGTCCCGGACGGGATCGAGACCGGCCGCCCGAGCCGCGCCGAGGCCGAGGCCGCCGTGCGCACCCTCCTGCGCTGGGCCGGCGACGACCCGACCCGCGAGGGCCTGCTCGACACCCCGGCCCGGGTCACCAAGGCCTACGAGCAGCTGTTCGGCGGCTACGCGGTCGACGCCGAGAAGCTGCTGGAGCGCGTGTTCGAGGAGGTCGAGGGCTACTCGGACATCGTGCTGGTGCGCGACATCCCGTTCCACTCCCACTGCGAGCACCACATGGTGCCGTTCATGGGCCTTGCCCACATCGCCTATTACCCGACCCGGGGCGTGGTCGGCCTGTCGAAGCTCGCCCGCGTGGTCGACACCTTCGCCCGCCGCCTGCAGACGCAGGAGACCATGACCGCCCAGATCGCCGACGTGATCGAGAGCATCCTCAAGCCCCGCGGCGTCGCCGTGATGGTCGAGGCCGAGCATCTCTGCATGGCGATGCGCGGCGTCCAGAAGGCCGGCGTCTCGACCATCACCAGCCAGTTCCGCGGCGTCTTCAAGGACAACGCCAACGAGCAGGTCCGCTTCCTGACCCTGGTGCGCGGCGGCGCCAAGTAGCCCCGGGCGACGCCTCGACCATGACCGCGCGCGACACCGCCTTCGCTCCCCCCGGCACCCGGGCCGAGATCGAGGAGGGCACGGCCCTCACGCCCCGGTTCGACCGCGACGGCCTCGTCGCCTGCATCGCGGTGGACGCGCGGGACGGGCAGGTGCTGATGCTCGCCCACATGAACGCCGAGTCGCTGGCGCGCACCCTCGAGACCGGCGAGGCGTGGTACTGGTCGCGCTCGCGCCAGGAGCTCTGGCACAAGGGCGCGACCAGCGGCCAGATCCAGCGCGTCGTCGAGATGCGGGTCGACTGCGACCAGGACGCCCTGCTGATCCGCGTCGAGGTCGGCGGCGACGGCGGCTGCTGCCACACGGGCCGGCGCGACTGCTTCTACCGCAGCGTCGTCCGGGAGGCGGACGGCCGGGTCGTCCTGAAAGCTGCCGGGCGATGAGCCGCCCTCTTGCCACGCGCTGGCAAGACGATCCCGCCGACCCGCATTTCCCGCCCGGAACCGTCGAGCCGGTCCGGCCGCCGCCGAGCCCCGGCCCGCAGGTCGGGCTCGCCCTCGGGGGCGGCTCGGCCCGGGGCTGGGCGCATATCGGGGTGATCCGCGCCCTGGAGGAAGGCGGCATCACGCCGACCGTGGTGGCCGGCTGCTCCATCGGCGCCGTGGTCGGCGCCTGCTACGCGGCCGGGCGCCTCGACCGGCTCGAGGCCTTCGCCCGGGCGCTGACCCGGCGTCGGGTGGTGGGGCTCATCGACCCCCGCCTGCCGGGCTCAGGCCTGATCGCCGGCAACCGCCTGCGCCAGCGCCTCGCCGCGGATCTCGGCGAGCGCCGCATCGAGACGCTGCCGATCCGCTTCGGCTGCGTCGCCACCGAGTACGGGACCGGCCACGAGGTCAGCCTGACCGAGGGCCCGGCGGTGGACGCGGTGCGCGCCTCCTACGCGATCCCCGGCCTGTTCCCGCCGGTGGCCCATGACGGCCGCGTGCTGATGGACGGGACCCTGGTCAACCCGGTGCCGGTGGCGCTCGCCCGGGCGCTCGGGGCCGACCTCGTCATCTGCGTGAACCTCAACGGCGACACCGGCGGACCGGTTTTGCGCGAGGCGCCGCACCCGGCCCCGCCGCGCCGGGGCTTCCTGCAGGTCGTGCGCGGGCGCCTGCCGGGCTTCGACCGACCCGAGCCCGAGATCGCCGTGCCGGGCATCGCGCGCGTGGTGCTCGACGCGTTCAACACCACCCAGGACCGGATCTCGCGGGCCCGGCTGGAGCGCGACCCGCCGGACGTGGCCATCGGCCCGGATCTCGGGGCCTTCGGGCTGTTCGACTTCCACCGGGCCGCGGAGGGCATCGCCCTCGGGCACCGCGCCGCCCGCGCCGCCCTGCCCCGGATCCGGGCCGTGCTGGAGGGCGCGGCCGCGCGCGCCTGAGGGATCCGGGCGCGCTCCGTCCGGAGGGGGCCGTCATCCGGCTGTCGTGGCCGCCTGCGATGGGCGCCCGTGCATGCTGGAGGACCTCCAATGTATACGAGTCGCCGTCAGATCCTGCTATCCGGAGGCGCCGGCCTCGTCGGGCTGGCCACGGGCCTCGGACGGCCCGGCCTGAGCCGCGCCGCCGACCGGCCGCTCCTGACCCACGGCCTCCAGTCGGGCGACGTCGGCACCGACTCGGCGGTGGTCTGGGCCCGGTCCGACCGGCCGGCCCGGGCGATCATCGAGTGGGCGACCACCGAGAGCTTCGCCGACATCCGCGGCGGCGTCTTCGCCGACGCCCTGCCGGAGACCGACGGCACCGTGAAGGTGACGCTGACCGGGCTGCCGGCCGGGCAGGACGTGTTCTACCGGGTCCGCCTGGAGGACGTCGCCGCGCCGACCATCGTCGGGCCGGCCCAGGTCGGGCGGTTCCGGACCGCGCCGGCGGACCGGCGCTCGGTGTCGTTCTGCTGGTCGGGCGACACGGCGGGCCAGGGCTGGGGCATCGACGACGCCCGCGGCGGCATGACGATCTACTCCGCCATCCTGAAGAACCGGCCGGACTTCTTCATCCATTCCGGCGACACGATCTACGCCGACGGGCCGATCCAGTCCGAGGTCAAGCTCCCCGACGGCAGCCTGTGGCGCAACCGGGTGACCGAGGAGGTGGCCAAGCCGGCCGAGACGCTCGCGGAGTTCCGGGGCCGGCACAAGTACAACCTCACCGACCGGAACGTGCTGGCGATGAACGCCGCCGTGCCGATCCTGGCCCAGTGGGACGACCACGAGGTCACCAACAACTGGTGGCCGGGGGAGCCGCTGACCCGGGCCGAGCACCTGAAGAAGAAGTACGCCGACCCGAACGTGCTGGCGCTGCAGCTGCGGGCGGCCAAGGCCTTCCACGAGTACATGCCGATGCGCTTCGAGCCATCGGAGCCCGGCCGGGTCTACCGCAAGATCGGCTACGGCCCGCTGGTCGACGTGTTCATGCTCGACATGCGCTCCTACCGGGGCCCGAACGGCGAGAACCGGCAGACGGCGTACGGGCCAGAGTCCTACTTCCTCGGGCCGCAGCAGATCGCGTGGCTGAAGCGGGCGCTGCTCGAGTCCCGCGCGACCTGGAAGGTGATCGCCGCCGACATGCCGCTCGGCCTCGTGGTGACCTACGACACCGACCGCAACTTCGGCTCGGAGGCGGTGGCGCAGGGCGACGGACCGCCGCTGGGGCGCGAGCTGGAGATCGCCGACCTGCTGCGCTTCATCAAGAGCGCGGGGATCCGCAACACGGTCTGGCTCACGGCCGACGTGCACTACACGGCCGCCCACTACTACGACCCCGACAAGGCGCAGTTCCAGGATTTCGAGCCGTTCTGGGAGTTCGTCTCCGGGCCGCTGCACGCCGGCACCTTCGGGCCGAACGCGCTGGACAACACCTTCGGGCCGCAGCTGCGCTACGTGAAGGCGCCCGACAAGGGCCAGGTGAACCTGTCGCCGGCCGCCGGCTACCAGTTCTTCGGCCACGTGGCGGTGGACGGCGCCACCGAGCAGATGACGGTGACCCTCAAGGACGCGGCCGACACCGACCTCTGGCACGTCACGCTCGATCCCGTGAAGGCGTGAGGCGGGCGCAGAAAGGAACGACAGGATCCGGGCTCCCCCGACCCTGAAGAGGCGATGATGTTCACAGGTCTCGCGTGGAGACCGACTCTGATGAAGGAGCGCGACGGGCCCCCTCTCCCGTGCGGGAAAGGGGACCGGCGCCCGATCCTGAAACCATCTTGCCAAGGCGGATGGGTGGATCGGCAAGCAGCCCGAAGCGAGGGACGGGAACGCGCGGTTCCGGCGCCCCTACGCCATCGTGATGTAGTCGCGCAGGGCCTGGTGCTCGGCCTCGACGGTGGCGATCTTGCGCGCCACCACGTCGCCGATCGAGACCAGGCCGATCAGCCGCCCGTCCTCGCAGACCGGCACGTGGCGGAAGCGCCCGTCGGTCATGAGGGTCATGACCTCCTCGATCGTGGTGGTCCGGCCGCAGGTGGTGACCGCGGTGGTCATGTGGGCCGAGACCGGCGCGTCGAAGGCCGAGCCCCCGTGCCGGGCGAGCGCCCGCATGATGTCCCGCTCGGAGATGATGCCCGCCACCGTCCCGTCGGCCTGGGCGACCACGAGGGCGCCGATCCGCTTGTCGGCGAGGATCTGGATCACCTCATCGAGGGTCTTGTCGGGGCCCACGGTGACGACGGAGCTGCCCTTCTCGGCGAGGATGCGTGCGACGGTCATGGCTCTCTCCCTGTGTGACGCGGCCGGTGCGCCGTCAGCCCGCGGCGCCCTGATGGCGTTCTCGGCCGGGTTGGCCCGGCTCGTTCACATTGTGGCGAGTGTGTGATCGATCCGGCCGGATGGCAAGGTGCCGGGCGTCGATGGCAGGGACTCAGTGCCGGCGCGGCTCCCGGGGATCCACCAGGGGGAACAGGAAGAAGCCCGCGATGAAGCCGCCGAGATGGGCGTCCCAGGCGATGGCGGCGTTCTCGCCGACGAGCGGCACGCTGACGAGGCCGAAGAGCAGGTTGGTCAGCAGCCAGATCACCAGGAACGACACCGCGGTGCGGTTGCGCAGCAGCTCCGGGATCGTCTCGGCGGGACGGGGCGGCGGCACCTGCCAGGCCGGCGCGCCGTAGCCCGAGACAGGCGGCTGGAACACGAACCGGGCGGCGGCGGCCATCAGGGCCGAGATCCCCGCCGAGGCGCCGACCAGCGGCCCCGCGCTCAGCGGATCGATCAGGATGTGGAGAAGTCCGCCGGCCGCCGTGCCGGCCAGCGCGAGCACGCACCAGCGCAGGGCGCCGCAGCGGCGCGCCACCGGGGCGCCGAAGGCCGCGAGCCAGACGCTGTTGAAGATCACGTGCATCCACGAGCCGTGCAGCAGCCCGTAGGTGACGAGCGTCCAGGGCTGGAGGGCGTGCTCGCCCACGATGTAGCGGGCGAAGGCCTCGCGGGCCGCCTCCAGGCCGGGATCGCCCGGATCTGCGGCGGCGCGGATCACCTCGGAGGCCCGGCCGGGATCGAACCAGAGGGTCCAGCGCGCCGGGACCAGCGCGAGGTCGAGGACGAGGCGGATGTCCCAGGTGTCCGGCAGCAGGAACTCGCGCACCGCCTGGATCGCCAGGAGCAGCCCGATCGACGCGGTGACGATGCCCGGCATGTTGAACACGGGCACGCGGCTCTGCCGCGGGAAATCGGGGGAGGCGTCCATCGCCGCACCATGTCGGGGCGCGGCGCGATCGGGCAAGCCCCGGCGACGTATTGAAGCTCGCAAATACCGGTCGGATCGCGGTCCGTATCGCGCACCGCACCGTCTTCACTCCGGATCCGTCCCGGACGGCCGCGACGCGCCCGGCGGGGTGCGACGATTGTGTCGCCGGCCACGACGCGCTACCCCCCGCCCCGCGCGGCGCCGGCGGGACCGGCGGCGCGCGGGTGCGGGAGCCGGCACGGCCCGTGCGCCCGGACGCGGTGAACGCCCGGATCGGCCGGTCACACCCCCGCGGATGTGCCAGAATGATCCGGGGATGAACCACAGGCGTTGAGAATCGGGACACCGATGAAGCATCCCACCAGCCGCATGCTCCACGCCTACTGGGAGCGCCTGCGCGGAGAACGGGCCGCGCCGGAACGCGCCGAGATCGAGCCGGGCGAGATCCGGCACCTCCTCGCCGACAGCCTGATCCTGGAACTCGACATGCCGAGCCGCTCCGCGAGCATCCGGCTCGCGGGGACCCGGGTCTGCGCCCTGTACGGCCGCGAGCTGAAGGGCGAGCCCTTCGCCAAGCTGTGGGGCTCCCGGGCGACGGATCCCTGGCGGATCGTCGAGATCGTGGCCAGCGACACGCTGGGCGTCGTCGCGGGCCTGCGCGGCACCAACGCGGCCGGCGAGGCGGCGGATCTCGAACTCCTGCTCCTGCCCCTGCGCCACCGCGGCCGGACGCAGGTCCGCGCCCTCGGCACCCTCAGCCTCGACGGCGCGCCGCACTGGCTCGGCCTGCGCCCGCTGGTGGAGGCGGAGACCACCTCCCTGCGCATCCTGCCCAGCCGCCGGACCGAGCCGGTCCCGCCCGCCCGCACCGCCGTGCGCACGAGCGCGGGCTACCCCGGGCCGGTGCGCCACGGCCACCTCCTCGTCCACGCCGGCGGGCGCGCCTGAGAACCGTATTCGTCCAAGGTTACGCCCGGTCCGGGACGGCCAGTTCGATCGAATCGGCGCGTGCACCCGAGGAAAGCTTCGGCGCACAAGTCGATCGCGCACGACGCGGCAGGGCTCGACAATGGATGTTTCTACAAGGCCGATCGATCCCGAAGCAGGAAAAAAGGGTTTCGTAACTGTCCGTGCCTAGTCTGCACCGGCCATTCTCCGGCGCAGGACCAATCTCGGAATGATCGCGGTCGAGGCCACCGCTGGAACTGATCTGCGCGGCCTCGCCGCCGAGCCGGCGCGCGGTGCCGCCGACCAGCGCCGCCACCAGCGCGTGCGGGTCGCCGTGCTCGGCCGCTACATGCTGGCCGACCGCCGGGAATATCCCTGCCAGACCGTGGACATGTCGCCGGGCGGCGTGCGGCTGACCTGCGCGGTCAAGGGCGCGGTCGGCGAGCGCGTGGTGCTCTACCTGGAGCATATCGGCCGCATCGAGGGCGTCGTCGCGCGCACCTGCCCGGACGGGTTCGCGGTCCAGCTCAACGCCACGTCGCGCAAGCGGGACAAGCTCGCCTCCCAGCTCACCTGGCTGGCGAACCGGGAGATGCTGGGGCTGCCGGAGGGACGCTCGCACGAGCGCCTCGTGCCGACCAACACGGCGGTGGTCCTGCGCGTCGAGGGCGGCCGGGAGATCCGGGCGCGCCTCATCGACATCTCGATGTCGGGCGTGGCGATCTCCTGCCCGGTGCCGCTGCCCCTCGGCGCCGCCGTCACGGTGGGCAGCACGCCGAGCCGGCTGGTGCGCTACTTCGAGGGCGGCTTCGGCGTGCAGTTCCTGCTGCCGCTCTCGCCCGACCGCTTCCACGCCGGGATGACGCTCTGACGCGCGTGCGGCCGGACCGGCCGGCGGTCAGATCTTCTTGGCGAGCTGCGCCGCGACCTCGTCGGCCGGCCGGGTCAGGTCGAGGGCGCCGAGGAAGCGGTTCTGCGCGTCCATGATGTACACCAGGGCGGTGTGCTCCATCGTGTAGTCGCCGTCCTTGGCGGGCACCTTGCGGGCATAGGCCCGGTACGCCTTCTCGGTGGCGGTGACCTGCTCGGGCGTGCCGGTGAGGCCGGTGATGCGCGGGTCGAAGCTCGACAGGTAGGTCCTGAGGCTCGCCGGATCGTCGCGCTCGGGATCCACCGTGACGAAGGCGACCCGCATCGTCTTGCCCTTCGGCCCCAGGGCGGCGAGCACGTCGGAGATCTGCTGCAGGGTGGTCGGGCAGACGTCCGGGCAGTGGGTGAAGCCGAAGAACACGAGGTGCGTCGCGCCGGCGAAGTCGCGCTCGGTGACGGTGCGCCCGTCCTGGTTCACCAGCGTGAACGGGCCGCCGACGCTCGGCACGCCCACCGGTGCCTTGTCGGGCAGGAACGCGAACACCGCCGCCCCGGTCAGGCCGATGAGGCCGAGGCAGAAGGCGAGGAGCGGGACGAGGGCGCGGCGCATGGGACGGGTTCCGACCTCCGGGGAGGCCGGCACAGCACACAACGGCTCGCGGAGGCAAGCCGGCGCGGTGCCGCCGGCCGGCCGATCGGCGCCGCGCCGGCGCCGCTCCGGCGCGACCGCTACGGCTTCGAGGCCGGATCACCCGCGGGGCTCGCCGGGGCGGCGCCCTTCGGCGGCTCCTTGCCGAGATAGACGTATTCCGGCGCCGCCCGGAGCTGGTCCTTGGTCGTGTCGATCCGCGCCTGGAGGGTCTTGCCGTCGGTGCGGTCGAGCTTGAGCACGGACGGGTCGACCGCGACGTATTTCGAGCCGATCCCCAGGAAGCCGCCGACCCCGATGATCCAGGCCTTCACGGCCCCCTTCTGGTCGAGGACGAAGTCGGCGATCTGCCCGATCGTCTCGTTGGCGCCGTTGACGACGCTGGAGCCGATCAGCTTGCTGGCGACCATGTCGTCGGGGGCCTGGGCCACAAAGGTCGGGCGCAGGCTGTCGGCCATGGTGGCGGGCTGGCCGGGGACCGGGGTCGCGGCGGCGCCGCCGTCCGGCTTGGCGCCGTCCGATCTGGCGCCGTCGGTCTGCGCCGAGGCGTTGGCGAGGCCGGCCAGCAGGAGGGCCGAGGCGAGGAGCGGGGTGCGCATCGGAGCAGGTCTTTCAGACGGGGGCCGCACAGGGGGGTCGCGCCGCCTCAAGGTTCTGGCGGGGCTTAAGTTCCGCGCGGTCTCGGCCCCGGCGGGGGCCGGCCCGGCGGTTTGCCGGCTGAGCGTCGGCGCCGGGGGCCTTTGACGGCGGGGCCTTCCGCCCCGCACAAGGCCGGCGCCATGCTCCGCCTCGCCCTCTACCAGCCCGATATCCCGCAGAACACCGGCACGATGCTGCGTATGGCCGCCTGCCTCGGGCTGGCGGTGGAGATCGTGGAGCCCGCGGGCTTCGACGTCTCGGACCGCCACCTGCGCCGCTCGGGCCTGGACTACCTCGACCACGTGGCGATCACCCGGCACCGCTCCTTCGCGGCCTTCGCGGCGTGGCGGGCCGAGGCCGGGATCCGGCTCGTCCTCGCCACCACGGCGGGCGCCGTGCCCTACACGGACTTCGCCTTCCGCCCGGACGATTGCCTGATGGTCGGGCGCGAATCCGCCGGCGTGCCCGAGGCGGTGCACGCGGCCGCCGACGCCCGGATCGTGGTGCCGATCCGGGCGGGCCTGCGCTCGCTCAATGTCGCGGTCGCGGCCGCGATGATCGCCGGCGAGGCCCTGCGGCAGGTGTCCGGGACGGCCCGACCAGATCTCTAGGATCGTGACGCCTCTCGGGTCGGCCGCCGTCTTCGCGAGCGGAGCGAAGCGATCCAGGCGGCGCCACGCTCGGCCGATGTCCCGCTGCACTGGGTTGCTTCGCCGCGCCCGCGAGGACGGGATCGGCAACGGATCGCGTCCCGCTCGCTTGGTAAACGGGACTCATCCTCACCCCGCGAGATGCGCCGCCGCATGGACGACACCGCCTTCACGCCCTCCCGGCGCCACGCCGATCTCGGCCCCGCCTTCTTCGATCCGGTGACGCCGGCCCAGTTCCCGCGGACGATCCTGCGCTACCGCAACCAGACTTGGGCGAAGCGGGTCGGACTGGGCGGCCTGTCCGAGGCGGCGTGGATCGCCCATTTCGGCCGGTTCGAGCCCCTGCCGGGCAGCTTCGAGACGCCGCTGGCCCTGCGCTACCACGGCCATCAGTTCCGCGCCTACAATCCGGACCTCGGCGACGGGCGCGGCTTCCTCTTCGCGCAGCTGCACGACCGCCTGGACGGGCGCCTCCTCGACCTCGGCACCAAGGGGAGCGGCACGACGCCCTGGTCGCGCGGCGCCGACGGGCGGCTCACCCTCAAGGGCGGCGTGCGCGAGGTGCTGGCCACCGCCCTCCTGGAGGCGCAGGGCGTCTACACCTCGAAGAGCTTCAGCCTGATCGAGACCGGCGAGGACCTCGTGCGCGGCGACGAGCCCTCGCCGGCACGCGCCTCGGTGCTGGTGCGCCTGTCCCACGGCCATATCCGCATCGGCAGCTTCCAGCGCTTCCTGGCGCTCGGCGAGCCGGACAACATCGCCCGGCTCCTCGACCACACGATCGCGACCCACCGGCCGGACCTCTGGCGCGACGGCGTGGAGGATCGCGCCGTCGCCTTCCTGGAGGACGTGGTCGCCCGGGTCGCCCGGATGGGCGCGCAGTGGGCGGCGGCCGGCTTCGTCCACGGGGTCCTCAACAGCGACAACATCAACGTCACCGGCGAGAGCTTCGATTACGGGCCCTGGCGCTTCCTGCCGCATTACGATCCGGACTTCACGGCCGCCTACTTCGATGAGACCGGGCTCTACAGCTTCGGCCGCCAGCCGGAGGCCCTGTTCTGGAACCTCGCCCGGCTCGCCGACTGCCTGCTGGTGCTGGCCCCCCAGGCGCGCCTGGAAGCGGCGCTCTCCGGATTCGGGCCGGCCCTGCAGGAGGCGTTCGCCGAGGCCCTGTTCCGCCGGCTCGGCCTCGCCCCGGCGCCGCGGCCGGAGACCGACCGGCTGGTCTCGGCGGTCTGGCGGTTCCTCGCGGAGACGCGGGCGCCCTTCGAGCGGTTCTTCTTCGACTGGTACGGCGGCCTCGCGAGCGCGACCCGCGCGCAGGCCGGGCCGTCCGCCGGCCACTACGCGCACGAGGCCTTCGCGCCGGTGCGGGCCGCGCTGGAGCCGCTCGCGCCCGCCCCGGGCGCGCGGCTCGACCATCCCTACTTCGCGGAGGCGCCCTGCACGCTCCTGATCGACGAGGTGGAGGCGTTGTGGGCGCCGATCGCCGCGGCGGATGACTGGTCCCTGTTCGAGGCCAAGCTCGCGGGAGTGGCCCGGATGGCCGAGGCCTGCGGGACGGCGCCCGCCTCGGCCTGAGCGGCCTCCTCCTCGGCGAGCCGACGGCGCTCCTCGGCGTAGCCCCCCGCGATGGCGAGATCGACTAGGCGCCGGGTCAGCCGGAAGGCCAGCCAGAACAGGGCGAGGCAGAGAAGCGTCGCGGCGGCGGCCTTGAGCGGGTCCACGGGGTTCCTCCGGTGATGTCTCCTCGGGCGGAGCGGCCCTCTTAGTGCCGAGGCGGGCCGCGGGGCAATTGGACTTCGTGCCGAGATCGAGCCCGCGGCGCGTCGTCCCGGGCTCGCCGCGCGGCGCCGGACCCGAGACCCGGCCGGAACATGCTATGGCGGCCGGCGGCCGGATCCCGATATCCGGCGCTGAAGATCCCTCGATCAGGCGGATACCCGTGCGCGAGACCTTCCACATCGAAGTCCTCGGACCGGAGCCGGACGAGATCCAGACGCGGATCTCCGTGCGGGTCGGCAGCCTGGAGAGCGCGCAGGAGCGGGCCCTGCGGCTGTTCGCCCGCGCCCGGGTGCCGCAGCGCTCGGGCGAGCCGGCCGAGGCGGTCCGGGTGATCGACGGCGCCGGCCGCGAGGTGTTCTATCGGACGCGCTTCGACGCGGGGGATTGAGGCGCGAGGACACCGCCGATGCGCACAGCCCTGATCCTGTCGGTCCTCGTCCTCGCGGCCGGCGCGCTGTTCCTGCGCAGCTACACCCTGCCGCCGGCCCCGGACCGCCGGGGCGGGACCACGCTCCTGCTGACCTGGCCGAACCGCCCGGCCTTCGGCAGCCCCCGGGCCGACTGCCTCGCCGGGCCGCCCGACGAGCCGGTCCTGCCCTGCCTCATCGCCTCCGTCACCCGGGCGCGGGACGACGGGTACACGCTGCTGCAGCTGCCGTTCTGCGCGACCTGCTACGACCTGTCCGGGCGGATCGCCGTCACGGGCCGCGACGCGGCGGCGACGCGGGCGCGGCTGGAGCAGATCGCCCGCTTCGGATGGTGACACGCGCCCGGGCAACGCGCTCCCGAGCCCGCTCCAGGGTCCGGGCCACCGGGAACAGCGGATCGCGGCCCGCCTCCACCAGCAGATGGGCGATCGGCCGGCGCGCGGTCCAGAAGGTGGTGCCGAGGGCGAAGTCCGGCGGCGCGCAGGAATCGATCCGGTCGATCGGCCAGTCGCCCCCGGCCACCGCCTCGGTCAGCCGGTGGACGAGCTGGACCCCCGGCGCGGTCTCGGGCCGCGTCTCGTCGTTGGCGATCTTCAGCACCCAGGCCTCCCGGCCGGTGACCGGCAGGATCAGGGAGGCCAGGAGCCGGTCGCCCCGGCGCAGGCGCGCGATCCGCACGCCGTCCTCGGCCCCGAGATCGGCACTGAGATCGGCACTGAGATCGGCCAGGGCGGCGCGCAGGAAGGCGATCTCCGCCGGCCGCTGCGCCAGGCTCGTGCCGGCCTGACCCTTCCAGCCGGCGGCCTCCAGGGCGACGTGGGCGTCGAGGGCGGGGCCGAGGGATTCGGGCGCGGCGAGGATCTCGAAGGTCACGGGCCCCCCCGCCTCGAGGCGCGCGCGGGCGCGGCGGAGCTTGCGGCGGCGCTGCCCGGAGAGGTGCCCGAGATAGGAGGCCCGCGCCTCCGGCCCGAGGCCGGTCAGGTCGAGCAGGCCGCGGTCGTGCGGCCAGTACGCGGCGCGGCGCCCGCCACACGCCGTCAGGAGTTCAGGCAGGGGGCCGTCGGTCGGAGCGTTCGGCAGGAGGAGACGCGGCGGCAGGCCGAGGGCGCCCGGCGCGGCGAGCAGCCCCGCCAGGGCGGCCTCCGGGGCGGCGCCGTCGAGGAGCGGCGCCCCGAACGGGGCGTAGCCGTTGGTCCAGCCCACGAGCAGCGGCAGCGGCACGCCCCAGCGGCGGCGCGACGGCCGGAACGGCCAGGCGGCGAGGAGACGGGCCCCGGGCGCCTCGGGGGGCCGGTCGGCGACGAGGAGGAGCCGGACGCCCGCCCCGAAGGCGTCGCGGGCCGCCAGGGCGTAGCCCGCCTCGTAGAACGGGTTGCGCACCAGGCTCGCCCGACCCAGGGCCCGCCAGGCCGGGACCCAGGGCGCCGCCCCGTCGAGGAGCCGGACCGCCGCCACGAGCCCCCCGGGAAGCGCGGCCGTGTCCGATGGGGTGTCCGACGCGGGGCCTGCCATCGCGGGACCGTCAGGCCGCGAGACGGTGACGGATCGCGCCGGCGAAGCCGAGCACGTCGTAGCGCCACGCCGTCACCCCGGCGGCGGCGGTGAGCAGGACGAGGCGCAGGGCCTGTCCCGGCGGCAACAGGCCGCCGGGGACCAGGGCGATGCCGGCATTCACCGCGCCGCAGGCCAGCGCGATCCCGGCGATGCCGGCCATGTCGGCGAGCGGCAGCGGCATCGTCGTGCCGGTCCGGCGGGCGCCGAGCACCAGCACGAGGCAGGCCGCGCTCTGGCCGCCCGCGAAGGCGAGGGCCGCCCCGGCGGCGCCGAAGCGCGGGATCAGCAGGAGCGACAGCGCGGCGACGGTGGCGAGAGTCGCGAAGGCGGCGGCCGCCTCCAGGCCGCTGGAGCGGGCGAAGTAGATCACCTGCCCGAAATAGTAGGCGCGGAACATCATCAGGATGCTCGCCAGGATCAGCACCGGGGCGAGCTCCCGCGCCTCGGCCCGGTAGTCGGGCCCGAGCAGCACCGCCACGACCAGATCGTCGAAGCACAGGAAGAACACGGCCCCGAAGGCCGCGATCAGCGTCATGGCCCGGGCGGCGTCGCGCAGCACCCCGGAGGCCGCCGCCATCCCGCCCACCCGCGCCTCGCGCTTGGCGATCGAGATCAGCGACAGGGCGATCGCCTCGCCGAACACGATGAAGCTCTGCTTCAGGAAGTCGGCCAGGGCCCCGTAGGCGCCGAGCCCCGCCGGCCCCACCGTCTTGGCGATGATCAGCCGGTCGAGGCTCTGGGCGAGCGCCGCCGTCCCGAAGGACAGCACCAGCGGCCAGCCGTAGGCGAACAGGCGCAGCGCCTCTGCGCGGCTGCCGCGGCCGGGCATCATCGGGGCGATCGTGGCCGCGGCCGGCAGGGAGGCCAGGGCGTTCGCGGCCGCCACCGCGAAGGCGAGGTGCAGGGGATCCTGCGAGAGGTGCAGCGCCAGGCTGCCGAGGGCCAGGATCAGGACGGCGCGGCTCATCACCGAGGCCGCCACCGCCCCGGCCCGCAGGCGGGTGCGGGCGATCTCGGTGGAGCCCTCGAACAGGGTGGTCCCGAAGGCCAGCGCCAGGATCGCGGCCGCCATCCGCGCCGGCATCAGGCCGAGGGCGGCGGCGAGCGCGCTGCCGAGCCCGGCGAGGAGCAGCGTGCCGCCCAGGATCCGCACCACGGTGCCGACCTGCGCGGGCTCGCGCGCCTCGTCGTAGAGGGCGAAGAACGCGAATTTCGGCCACTGGCAGGTCGCCCCGTAGAGCACCAGCGCCCAGGACAGGACGTACAGGTAGGTGCCGTAGCTCTCCACCGGCGCGAGCCGCGTGAACACCGCCACGGAGGCCATGTTCAGGGCGGCCGCGAAGCCCCGCGAGCCGACATAGATCAGGCTGTGCCGGGCGATCATGTCCTAGAACCGGTCAGACGCACCACGACCTCGCACCACGCTGGGACAGACCGGCCCGTGGCGGGAGGTAACGCAGGGACGGCGCGCATGACAGCCCGGGCTTCGCAGGCGGCGTGCCGCCGGCCCCGGCCCTCAGCCCTCGCCCCGCGGGCGGATCAGCGACGTGCCGGTCATCTCGGCCGGCTGGTCCAGTCCCATCAGGTCCAGGAGCGTCGGCGCCACGTCGGCCAGCCGTCCGTCGGCCAGGGTCACGCCGTCGACGCCGACGAGCGCGGCGGGCACCGGGTTGAGGGTGTGGGCGGTGTGCGGCTCGCCGGTCTCGGGATCGCGCATCATCTCGCAATTGCCGTGGTCGGCGGTCACCAGCAGCGCCCCGCCCTGGGCCGTCACCGCCTCGACGACGCGGCCGAGGCAGGTGTCGACGGTCTCCACCGCCTTCACGGCGGCCGCGAGGCAGCCGGTGTGGCCGACCATGTCGGGGTTGGCGAAGTTCAGGATGATGAGGTCGTAGCGCCCGGAGCCGATCGCCTCCACGGCGCGGTCGGTGAGTTCGGGCGCCGACATCTCCGGCTGCAGGTCGTAGGTCGCGACCTTCGGCGAGGGCACGAGGATCGCGTCCTGCCCCGCGAAGGGCTCCTCGCGGCCGCCGTTCATGAAGTAGGTGACGTGCGGGTACTTCTCGGTCTCGGCCATGCGCAGCTGCGCCCGCCCGGCCCGGGCCACGGTCTCGCCGAGGCCGTTGGGCAGGTCGAGGGCCCCGAACAGGGTCTCGGCGAAGGCGTCGATCTCGACGCTGTACTGGACGATCCCCAGGGCGGCGGCGAAGCGGACCGTGCGCGCGCGCTCGAAGCCCGCGAAGGCCGGGTCGAGCAGCGCCTCCAGGATCTGCCGGGTCCGGTCGGCGCGGAAGTTGAAGCTCAGGATGCCGTCGCCGTCCCGCATGCCGGCGTAGTCGCCGATGATCGCGGGCCGCATGAACTCGTCGGACACGTCCTGCGCGTAGGACGCGGCGACCGCCTGCCCGGCCCGCTCGAACCGGGTCCCGCGCGCCTCCGTGAGGGCGTCGTAGGCCGTCTGGACCCGCTCCCAGCGCCGGTCGCGGTCCATGCCGAAGTAGCGGCCGCACAGCGTCGCGATGCGGGCGCCCTTCGGGAGGGCGGCCGCGACGTCGGCGATGCAGGTGGCGGCCGAGCGGGGCGGCATGTCGCGCCCGTCGGTGAAGCCGTGGAGCCGGACCGGGATGCCGGCCGTCGTCAGCGCGCGCGCCAGCGCGACGGCGTGGTCCTGGTGCGCGTGGACGCCGCCGGGCGAGAGCAGGCCGACGAGGTGGCAGGTCCCCCCCGACGCGCGTAGCGCCTCGATGAACCGGACCAGGGCCGGGTTCCGGGCGAGGGAGCCGTCGGCGACCGCCGCGTCGATCCGCGGCAGGTCCTGCAGGACGACGCGGCCCGCGCCGATGTTGAGGTGGCCGACCTCGGAATTGCCCATCTGCCCCTTGGGCAGGCCGACATCGGCGCCGAAGGTCGTCAGCCGCGACCGGGGGCGCTCCCGCATCAGACCGTCGAAGACCGGCGTCCTGGCCTGGTGGACGGCGTTGTCGGCCACCGCGTCCCGCAGACCCCAGCCGTCGAGGATCACGAGCATCACGGGACGCGGGGTACTGTCGGGCACGGTCACAACTCTCCTGGGCTGCCGCGCGCGGCGCGCGGCCGGTCTCCGGGCCGTGACGCGGCCGGATCGTTGCGCGTGTCGATAATCGCCTTGGTCGCGCGAGACCACCGCCCCGAAGGGCCAATGGGCGACGGATGCGAGAGAGCGTCGGGCTTCTGACATGCCCCGGCCGCGCTCCGCACATGGCGGGGCGCGGCTGGCGGGGCGCGGCCGGCGGGGCGCGGCCGACGAGGACTCAGGCGGTCAGTTGACGCGCGCCGCGTCGGATCCCGGCGGGAGGCCGAGCAGGCGGCGCTTCCTTCGCAGGGCGGCCCGGAGCAGCGTCCGCCGGTAGCCCGGATAGGACAGGAACCCTGCCGCCCAGGACAGGTGCATGGTCACGGCCGCCGGGCCGCTCATGACCAGGACGGGTTCCCGCGCCTTCAGCGCGAGGGCGAGGCCGCTCAGGACGCAGCCCCCGGCATAGAGCAGCAGCGGGATCAGCAGGGCGGGCATCAGGGCCGCCAGCGGCAGGGCCGCGACGGCGTAGAGCAGGACCAGGGCCGGCAGGATCTGGCGGGCGCGCGGCAGGCTAGCGTGCTTCTCGAGGGTCCGCGCGCAGCCGCGCCCGTAGTGGAGGTACTGCCGGGCGAGGCTGCGGAGGCAGGCGCGCGGGAAGTACGTGATGGCGAGCTCGGCGGCGAGGTAGATCCGCCCGCCCGCCGCGCAGAGCCGCCGGTCGAGTTCGGCATCCTCGTTGTGGGTGAAGGTCTCGTCGTAGCCGCCGACCCGCAGGAACTCGCGCCGGTCGAAGGCCGCGTGGTGGCCGTGGGCGACGTAGCCCGAGATGCCGCCCTGCCGGTGGGCCGAGCCGCCGTTGCCGAGGCGGCTGTTCTGCGCCGCCGCGATCGCCCTCTGCAGCGGCGTGACCCCGACGGTCCGCAGCGGCACGACCACAGAGACGGCCTGGCGCAGGCGCATCGTGCCGACGAGGTTCTGCACGAATCCCTTCGGATAGACGGCGTGGCAATCGGCGCGGACGAGGTAGGCGGAGGCGGGATGCGCGAGTCGCGCGGCGAGGTTGATCGCCGCCGCCTGGATGCGGCGCTCGTTGTGGACGAGCCGGATGCGGGGGTCGCGGGCGCTCAGGGCGGCGACGATCGCGCAGGTGTCGTCGCGACTGCCGCCGTCCAGCACCAGCAGCTCGCAGGCGATGGCGTCCCGGTCGGGCAGCACCGACGCGATGGCGTCGGCGATGTGCGCGGCCTCGTTCAGGGCCGGCATGGCGATCGTCACGAGCGGAGCGCCGGCGGCGCTCACGGGGTCCTGCATGGCGGTTCTCCCGAAACCTGGTCCCGGTCGCCGGCCGATGAGGGCCGGTCGTCCCGGACGGGGACCGACGCCGCGTGCGGCGCGCCCCCGAGGTCTCATTTGTCGTGATTGGCTACGATTACGGTCGTTGATCACAACCACCACTTCAGTCGGCCGGACCGATACGACGAAAGGTGTAATTCGGACCGCCGCACCGCGATGATAGCCCGTTCCGGCGGGACGACCGGGCGGCACAACTTCCGATTCGCACCGGGTCCCCGAGCTCGACCACGGGCTCAGAGCGTCATGCGGGACCGCCTCGAATGATGAAATCTTTGGATGCGCTTGCCCTCGGCACGTCGGAACGCGGGCCGACCGAACAGCGGACCGACCCGTCGACGTTGCGGGTGACCGAGATCGCACCCGACGACCGGATCGTCGCCTTCGACGCGGTCGGCCTCTGGCAGTATCGCGACCTGCTGCGCGTCCTGATCCTGCGGGACCTGAAGGTGCTCTACCGGCAGACCGCCATGGGCGCCTCCTGGGCGATCGCGCAGCCTCTCTTCACCGTCCTGATCTTCACGGTGATCTTCGGCCACTTCGCCAAGATCCCCACCGACGGCGCCCCCTACGCACTCTTCGCCGGCAGCGCGGTCGTCCTGTGGACGTACTTCTCCGAGGCGGTGCGGCGCAGCGCCAACGGCCTCGTGGCGGAGGCCGAGCTGATCCGGAAGATCTACTTCCCGCGGCTGGTCATCCCGCTGGCGACGGTAATCTCGCCGATGGTCGACTTCGCCATCGCGCTCGGCGTGCTGCTGGCCCTGATGGCCTGGTACGGGGCGGTGCCGGACTGGCACCTCGTGCTGGCCGTCCCGACCCTGATCGTGACGGCGATGCTCGCCCTCGGCGTGAGCCTCTGGCTCGGGCCGATCAACGTCCGCTTCCGGGACATCAAGCACACGCTGCCGTTCGTGATCCAGATCTGGATGTACGCCTCGCCGATCGTCTACGCGTCGAGCATCGTGCCCGCCTCGGTGCGCTGGATCTACGCGCTCAACCCGATGGTCGGCCTGATCGAGGCGTTCCGGTTCGCCATCCTGGGCGGCACGCCGCCCGACGCCTTCGCGGTCGCCGTCTCGGTCACGGCCGCCTTCGCCCTGCTCATCAGCGGACTGATCTTCTTCCAGCGCATGGAGCGCTCCTTCGCGGATGTAATCTGATGTCGATGGCAATCAGCGTTCAGGATATCGGCAAGCAGTACTGGCGCGCCCCCCGCGCCGCGCACCAGAACTCGCTGCGCGACGCGCTCAGCGAGGGCGTCCGCGGCCTGGTGACCCGCCGCGCGGCGGCGCGCCCGTCGCAGGAGAGCTTCTGGGCGCTGAAGGAGGTCAGCTTCGGCATCCGGCACGGCGAGAATGTCGGCATCATCGGCCTCAACGGCGCCGGCAAGAGCACGCTCCTCAAGCTCCTGTCGCGGATCGCCGCGCCGACCACCGGCCGGATCCGCCTCGAGGGCCGGGTCGGGGCCCTGCTCGAGGTCGGCACCGGCTTCCACCGGGAGCTGACCGGCCGCGAGAACATCTTCCTCTACGGCTCGATCCTCGGGATGGACCGTCGGGAGATCGCCGCGAAGTTCGACGCGATCGTCGCCTTCTCGGAGATCGGCGACTTCATCGACATGCCGGTGAAGCGCTACTCCAGCGGCATGTATGTCCGGCTGGCCTTCTCGGTCGCCGCGCATCTCGAGCCCGACATCCTGCTCCTCGACGAGGTGCTGGCGGTGGGCGACTACACCTTCCAGCGCAAGTGCATGGACTTCGCCCGGCGCCTCCAGGGCAAGGGTTCGACGATCCTGCTGGTCTCGCACAACATGTTCAGCATCAAGACGATGTGCGAGCGCGTGATCTACATCAAGGGCGGCCGCGTCGCCTATGACGGCCCCACCGACGAGGGCCTGACCCACTACGAGCGGGACAGCTACCTCGCCGACACCGCGTGGTTCCGCCCCGACACCGGCGACCTGCCGGTCAAGATCAGCGACGTGACGATCGCCGACGAATCCGGCGCGCCGCGGACGCTGTTCCGCCACGGCGAGCGGATGCGGATCCGGGCCCGCTACAGCGCCGCCGAGCCGATCGCCGACCCGCACGTCCTGTTCTCGATCACCCGGTCCGACGAGCTGCTCTGCTGCAATTTCAGCACCCAGGCGGACGGCACCGGCCTGACCGCCCTCGCGGGCGAGGGCGAGGTGGAGCTGCTGACGCCGCCGCTGACCCTGACCGCCGACACCTACACGGTCTCGATGGTGGTCCGGCAGCGCGGCTTCGAGCGGCTCCTCGCGGCCAAGATCGGCGGCCGCTTCCATATCGAGCACCCCGTCTTCGCGCCGGACGTCTTCGGCGTGTTCCACGAGGCGGGGACTTGGACAACGAACGGCGCCGCGTCGCAGCGCTGAGGCCCGGAGGGCGTGATGGTCAAAGGCGCGTTTGAACCCGTCCGTGACGGCGACGGGGAACCCGCGGGCGGTACGGCGTCCCGCGCCGGGCGGATCCGGTCGAACTTCGCGGCCTTCGATGCCCGGGTGCGGCACGCGGAGCGTCTCGCGGCGGCCGGCGACCATGCCGGCGCGGCCGTCGAGACCGCCATCGCGGCGACCCTGGCGGCGCACCGGCACTGCGGCGTGTTCGCGAGCCCGCGCCTCGAACGGTTGATGACCGGGATCGGCCGGACCCTCGACGGCGGCGGGCCGGACGGCGCGCGGGCCGACGGGGCTCCGTACCGGCGCGTCCTCCACGTCTGCACGCAGCTCGCCCCGGTGGGCGGCCTCACCAAGATGCTCGCGCTCTGGATCGGCGCCGACCGCAACCGGGTCAACGGCGTCGCCCTGACCCAGCATCGCGGCCCGGTCGACGGGCGGATCACCGCCGCGGTGCGCGAGAGCGGCGGCGGGATCCACCACCTGAACCATCACAAGGGCGACAAGCTCGCCTGGGCGCGGGAGCTGCGCCAGATCGCGCGCGGCTACGACGTCGTCGTCCTGCACATCCACTGCGAGGACGTGGTCCCGCTGATCGCCTTCGCGGATCCGGCGAAGAGCCCGCCGGTCCTGCTCCTCAACCACGCCGACCACCTGTTCTGGATCGGGACGCGGATCAGCCACGCGGTGATCAACCTGCGCGAGGCCGCGCGCCGGCTCGCCGTCACGCGGCGCGGCGTCGATCCGGCCCGCAGCCTCCTGCTGCCGACCCTGATCACCCTGCCCGAGCGCCAGCGCGCCCGCAGCGCGGCCAAGCAGGCCCTGGGCGTCCCGGAGGACAGCGTCCTCCTGGTCTCGGTGGCCCGGGGGGCCAAGTACCGCAACGTCGGGCCGGTCACCTACGCGGATCGCCACGTCGACCTCCTCGCGGCGCATCCGCGGGCCCGGCTCATCGTGGTCGGCCCCGGCGAGCGGGCCGACTGGGAACGGGCCCGGGCCGCCACCGGCGGGCGCATCACGGCCCATGCCGAGCTCGCCGACCCGCGGGTCTTCTTCGAGGCGGCCGACATCTACGTCGATTCCTACCCGTTCGTGTCGTCGACCTCGATGCTGGAGGCCGCCGCCTACGGGCTGCCGCTGGTGACACGGTTCGAGGCGCCCGCGGCGGCGGAGATCGTGGCGATCAACCATCCGGGGCTCGACGTCACGGCCCGGGTCGCCCACGACCAGGCCGCCTACGAGGCCCACCTCACGGCGCTCATCACCGACGCCGCGGCGCGGGACGCCGCGGGCGCCGAGAGCGCCGCCGCGGTCGCGGGCCTCTACGCGCCGGCCGCCTGGCTGGCGGGACTCGACGCGATCTACGCGCAGGCGCTGGCCCTGCCCCGCCTGCCCCCGGAGGCCGGCGCGCCCGGCCCGGCCGAGGCGCCCCATCTCGGCGAGCCCGACCTGCGCCACCAGGACATGTTCGGCTCGGACTTCCCCGTGTCGGAGATGACCAAGAACTACATCGGCATGCTGCCGCTGCGCCAGCGCGTCGCCTCCTGGCTGGCCCTGCGCCGCGCCGGCGACTTCTCCGGCCTCTGGGAGCCGGTGCGGCTTCTCCTCCCGGAATGGCTGGTCCGCAACGTGAAGGATCGGTTCGGCCCGCTGCGGCTCCGGGCGCAGATCCCCGGCGCCTGAGGCCGCCCCCGGGCCGGGTGGCCGCGGATCGGTCACGCCGGACGGCGCGCGTCGCGGGAGGCCGGGTCGCCCGCCCGCGCCTCCACAGCCCTCACCGGTCTGCGTAACGCAGGTCCGCGCGCCGCCGCGGTGGCGGCGGAGCCTGGCAGGACGGCGCGGAACCCTGGGCGGCCCACCGAACACCACAGGGACAGCGCGAGCGCGCTCCGCGGCGCGGGCCCCGGGAGGGTCCGCGCCGCGGAGCGACAGCCTTGTCGGGCTCAGCGCGTCCTCGGCTCAGCGCGTCTTCGGCTCGGCCGTCAGCGGCCGGGCGGCCGGCCCGGTGGCCAGGGCCAGCAGGGCCGCGCGCACGCGCGTCGGCCGGAAGGCCTGCCGGATCGCCCGGTGCGGCATCAGGCGGACAGCCGTGAGGAACGCTCCCGCGGCGGCGCGGCGGTCGCCGCGGACCATGTGGGCCTCGGTGGCGTCCAGCAGGGCGTCGTAGTAGCCCTGCACGGTCCCGAAATAGAGCCGCAGGGCCGCGAGACGCGAGACGCCGAGCGCCGGCGCGTGGCGTCGGAAGACCAGGCGGGTGAAGTGGATCCGGCGGGCGATCAGGCGGTCGAAGGTCCCCGCCGGCCGCTGCCGGAAATGCACGCAGGGCGCGGCGACGAAGCCGACGCCGTGGCCGCGGACGGCGCGCAGCTGCCAGTCCCAGTCCTGATCGCCGAGCAGGGCCTCGTCGAACAGGCCGATCGCGTCCACGACGGTCCGGCGCACCACCGTCGCCCCGATCTGCGGGAAGTAGCCGCTCAGCATGCGGCGCAGCAGCGCGCCCTTGTCGGTCGGAAGTTCCGGCGGCCAGGGGCCGTAGGTCGGCACGAGGTCGTGGTCGGCGGTGACGATCTGCCCGAACACGACCCCGAGCTCCGGATCGGCCTCGAACAGGCGCAGATGCTCCCGGATATGCGCCGGCTGCCAGACGTCGTCGTCGTCGAGGAACGCCACGTAGGGCGTGCTCGCCCGGGTCAGGCCGGCATTGCGGGCCGCGCCGGCGCCGGGCCTGTCGACGGGGACGTGGATCGCGCCGAACGCGGCGGCGACCTCGGCGGCCGGCCCCGCCGCGCCGTTGTCGCCGACGATGATCTCGAAGGCGAGGTCGGGGCCTTCCAGGGCGCGGATGCTCGCCAGGGCCTCGCGCAGGAAGGCGGGCCGGTTGCAGGTGGGCACCACGACGGAGACGCGGCGCCGCGCGGGTCGGTTCATACCCACTCCTCCCAGGCGTCGTAGGCGCCCCGGAGCAGGGCACCGAAGACGAGATCGTTGTCGAACTGCGTGACGAAGCTGCGCGCCACCGTTCCGGCGGGACGGGTCTCCACCGCCTGCGCGTAGACGATCCGGTAGCCCGCCTCCCGGGCCGCGTGAGCGGCCGCCCGCGTCCAGTTCGCCGACTGCCCCAGGGGGATCGCGAAGGAGTCGGGCAGGACGCCGAGGCGGGCCCCGATGGCGCGCCGGGATTCCTCCAGCTCCTCGGCCGCCTCTTCCGCGCTGAGGCGCCCGAAATCCGGGTGGGTCACGGAGTGGCTGCCGATCTCGACCCCGTTGGCGGCCAGCGCCTCGATGGCGCCCCAGCCGAGGACACCCGGCGGCGCGCTCTCGGGCCGGTCGAGCCAGCCCGACACGACGAACAGGGTCCAGGGGATCCCGAGATCGCTGAGGACCGGCGCCGCCCCGCTGAGGACGCTGCGCCAGCCGTCGTCGAAGGTGATGGCGAGGTCCCGCGCGCCGCCGCGCCCGTCGGCGATCGTGGCCGCCGGCACGAAGCGGTAGCCGAGGCTGAGGGCGCGCTCAAGCTGGTGGCGGAAGCGCGCGGGAGAGACGTCGTTGACGCCGCATTCCGACTGGCCCACCGAGTGGTAGCAGAGGATGCGGCCGCCCGGCGCCGGGCGCCGGATCCGGGCGAGGGCGAGCGTCGTGCGCTCGCAGGCCATCCGGGCGGCGGCGACGCGCGGGCGCGTCAGGCCGACCGTCCGGGCGAGGCTCTTGACCGGTGCGGGGATCATCGCAGGGCGTCGCGCAGGCCGTCGACGACCTGATCCTGCTCCGCCTCCGTCATCGCCGCGTAGAGCGGCAGCAGGATCGCGTGGTCGCGCGCCCGCTCGGATTCGGGCAGCGCGAACCGCCGCGGCGCCTCCGCGTAGGGCGGCTCCAGATGCGCGCACATGATGCCCCGGCGGGTGGCGATGCCCCGGTCGAGCATCGCCTGCATGACCGCCTGCTGGTCCGCGTCGTCCGGGAGGCGGACGCAGTAGCTCTGCCAGTTGCTGCGCAGCCCCATCGGCTCGGGCGGCGGCGTCACCCCGGGGAGATCGGCGAGCCGCGCGCGGTAGCCGTCGGCGAGGGCGCGGCGCCGGGCGATCAGGTCGGGCAGCCGCTTCAGCTGCTCCCGGCCGATGGCCGCCTGCACGTCCGTCATCCGGTAGTTGAAGCCCGCGATGGCGTACGCCTCGACCACCACCTTGGCGCTGCCGTGGCGGGCAATGTCGGAGACGCTCATCCCGTGCTGGCGCAGCAGCCGGAAGGTCCGGTCCCACGCGGCGTTGGCGGTGGTGATCATGCCGCCGTCGCCGGTGGTCAGCACCTTGCGCGGGTGGAACGAGAAGCAGGCGATGTCGCCCGCCGGGCTGCCGATCGGCCGCCAGACGTCGCCCTGGAGCCGCTCGGAGCCGATGGCGCAGGCGGCGTCCTCGATCACCGGGATGCCGGAGCGGCGCCCGATCGCGGCGATCGCCTCCAGGTCGCAGGGCATGCCCATCTGGTGGACGCAGACGATCGCCTTCGTCTTCTCGGTGATCGCCGCCGCGGCGGCGTCCGGGGCCATGTTGTAGGTCGCCGGGTCGATGTCGACGAAGATCGGCGTCGCCCCGCACTGGGCGATGGCGTTGGCGGTGGCGATGAAGCTGTGGCTCACCGTCACCACCTCGTCGCCGGGGCCGACCCCGACGGCGAGCAGGGCGAGATGCAGCGCGGTGGTGCAGTTCGAGACCGCGCAGGCGTGGGGCGCGCCGACGATCGCGGCGAACTCCGTCTCGAAGGCCGCGACCTGCGGCCCCTGGGTCAGCCATCCGGAGCGGACGACGGCGGCGGCGGCCTCGGCCTCGGGGGCGCCGACTTCGGGCTTGGCGATCGGGATCATGCGAGCGCCCGCCGCAGGTGATCCGAGCGGGACTCGTCCTGCCACCAAGCGACGAGGTCGGCGAGGCCCTCGGCCGCCCCGATCTTCGCCTCGAAGCCGATCAGCTCCTTGGCGAGGCTCGTGTCGCAGAGGCGCCGGGGCACCGGGTTCACGGCCCGCTCGGCCTCGTGGACCAGCGGCGTGCCGTCCCGGCCCATGATCCGGGTGAGGTGGCCGGCGAGGTCGACCAGCGAGGTCTCGACGCCGGTGCCGACGTTGAGCACCACGTCGGTGGCGGGCGAGATCGCCGACAGGATGTTGGCCCGGGCGATGTCGCGGACATGGACGAGGTCCATGGTCTGCAGGCCGTCGCCGAACACGATCGGCGACTGCCCCTCGGCCAGGCGCTGCATCCAGCGGACCATGACCTCGGTGTAGCGGCCGGTCAGGTCCATCCGCGGGCCGTAGGCGTTGAAGTACCGGAGCGCCACGTAGTCGAGCCCGTGCATGTCGTTGAACGAGCGCAGGAGGCCCTCGCCGAAGGACTTGGCGGCGCCGTACAGGGTCCGGTTGTCGTAGGGGTGGTGCTTCTCGGTCGTCGGGAAGACCTCCGCCATCCCGTAGACCGAGGCCGAGGAGGCCATCACGACCTTGGCGACGCCGGCCTCGACGCAGCTCTCCAGCAGGTTGAAGGTCGCGGCGGCCATCACCTCGAAGGCGTGGCGGGGCTCCGCGGCGCACTGCGTGATCCGCAGGGCCGCCTGGTGGAACACCACGTCGGTGCCCTTGACCAGCGTGTCCATCAGGGCGCGGTCGCGGATGTCGCCCTGGACGAGGCGGACGCGGCCGGAGCCGAGGGCGTCCCCGAGATTCTCGGGGCGGCCGCGGATCATGTTGTCGATGGCCACGATCTCGTCGCAGCCGGCCTCGACCAGCAGGTCGATGATGTGGGAGCCGATGAAGCCCGATCCGCCCGTGACCAGGATCCGGGTCCCGCGCAGGTCGCCGCTGAACCGGCTTCCCTTGGTGACCTCACGCAGCTTGGGCATCGGCGACCTCGCAGTAGCTGGCGACGGCCCGGCAGACGGTGTCGATCTGCGCGGACGTCATCTCGGGGAACATCGGGAGGGACAGGGTCCGGGCGGCCAGCCGCTCGGTGACCGGCAGGCGGCCGGCACCGTCGTCGAGGTGGCTGTAGGCGGGCTGCCGGTGGACCGGGACGGGATAGTGGATGCCGGTGGCGATGCCGGCCGCGTTGAGGTACTGGCGCAGCCCCTCGCGGTCCGCCGTCGACACGGCGTAGACGTGGAACACGTGGTCGAGGCCGGCGGGGGCCGGAAGCTCCAGGCCGAGGCCCGCGAGCCGCGCCCCGTACTCCGCCGCCACCGCCTGGCGGGCGCGGGTCCAGCCCTCCAGGTGCGGGAGCTTGACCCCCAGCACCGCGCCCTGGACGCCGTCCATGCGCAGGTTGAAGCCGTGGCGGACGTGGTTGTACTTGCCCTGCTGGCCCCAGTCGCGCAGGCAGCGGGCCGCCTCGGCGAGGTCGTCCCGGTCCGTGACGATGGCGCCGCCCTCGCCGTAGGCCCCGAGATTCTTGCCGGGATAGAAGCTGAAGCAGCCGAGATCCCCGATCGTGCCGGCCTTGCGGCCGCCGCGCTCGGCGAGATGCGCCTGGGCGGCGTCCTCGACGAGGGCGATCCCGTGGCGCCGGGCGATGGCGCCGAGCGCGTCGAGATCGGCCATCCGGCCGTGCAGGTGCACCGGCAGGATCGCCTTGGTGCGGGGCGTGATCGCCGCCTCGACCAGGGCCGGGTCCATGGTCCAGTCGACCGGGTCGATGTCGACGAGGACCGGGGTGGCGCCGGCGTACAGCACCGCCGCGACCGTCGCCACGAAGGTCGACGAGACCGTGATCACCTCGTCGCCCGGACCGATGTCGAGGGCGAGGAGGGCGAGGTGCAGGGCCGCGGTGCCGCTGCTGACGGCGACCGCGTGGCGGGCGCCGCAGGCTTCGGCGAAGGCCGCCTCGAAGGCGCTGACCGCCGGGCCGAGGACGAAGTCGCCGCTGCGCAGGACGTTGAGGACCGCGGTCTCGACGTCGCCGCCGATCGCCGCGTACTGCGCCTTGAGGTCGAGGAAGGGGATCACGAGGCCCTCGCAAGTGGCATGAGGTCGATGGGGGTGCCGTTCTGGCGCAGGGAGCGCATGGCGGCTTCGAGCATCTCGACGACGCGCAGGCCGCTGTGGCCGTCGGTCATGGGCGCGGTGCCGTTCTCGATGGAGTCGGCGAAGTGCTCGATCTCGACGATCAGCGCCTCGCGGAAGGACAGGTGCGGCGACCACATGTCGCCGGTCCGGTAGGAGACCATCAGCTCGGTGATGTCGTCCGAGCCGCCGCCGACCGTGACGCCGCGGTCGTAGACCTTGACCTTCTCGATCGGGTCGAGGTCGTTGTAGACGATCATCTTCTTGCTGCCGCCGATCAGCGTCTGCCGCACCTTCACGGGCGCGAGCCAGTTGACGTTGATCTGCGCGACGACGCCACGCGGGTAGAAGACGGTCAGGTGGGCCATGTTCTCGGGGCGGCCGCTGAAATGGCCGGTGCCGCTCGCCGAGATCGCCACCGGGGCAAGGTCCAGGATGTGGTCGAGGATGGCGAGGTCGTGGACCGCTAGGTCCCAGATCACGTTCACGTCGCGCTGGAACAGGCCGAGGTTCACCCGGGTCGAGTCGTAGTAGAACACGTCGCCGATGGCGTCGGTCGTGATGAGTTCGTGGATCTTCTCGACCGCGCCCGTGTAGACGAAGGTGTGGTCGACCATCAGCCGCAGGTTGCGCTTGGCCGCCTCCTCGATCAGCAGCCGGGCCTCGAAGGCCGAGGGCGTGATCGGCTTCTCGATGAAGACGTGCTTGCCGGCCCGCAGCGCGTTGATGGCGATCTCGAAGTGCGAGCTCACCGGCGTCGCCACCATGACGGCGTCGATCGCGGGATCGGCCACGAGGTCGCGCCAGTCCTGATGGAGCTGGACGGCGGGGTAGCGCTTGCCGGCCCGGCCGAGCGCGGCGGGCGACTGGTCGGCGATGGCCACCAGCTGGCAGCGCTCGCTCTCCGAGGTACACCGGGCGAGGTTCGGCCCCCAGTAGCCGTATCCGACGATACCGATCGAGATCATGACTGCATTCCCCTCAAGCAACCTGCAGAGGCTCGGCCGGCTCGGGCCGCGGCGACTGGACGGAACGGGCGCGCGCGGCGCTCTCGGCGCGCTTGGTGCGGGTGTCGCCGACGACCCGCGCGGGGCATCCGGCGACGATGGCGAAGGCCGGGACGTCCCGGGTGACGACGGCACCGGCGCCGACCAGGGCGCCCTCGCCGATGGTGATCCCCGCCACGATGGTGGCGTTGGAGCCGATGGAGGCGCGGGCCTCGACCACGGTCTCGACGAGCTCCCACTCGCCGTCCCGCTTCAGGCTCCCGTCCGCGTTGGTGGCTTCCGGGTAGAGCTCGTTGGTGAAGACCACGCCGTGGCCGACGAACACCTCGGCCCCGATCGAGACGCCCGCGCAGATGAAGCTGTGCGAGGAGATCTTGCAGCGCGGGCCGATCCGGCTGCCGCGCTGGATCTCCACGAAGGGGCCGATGCGCGAACCGCTTTCGATTCGACATCCATAAATATTGACTAGATCCGGGTAGAAGATCCCCACATCCGCCCCAATATCCGCATCGGTAATCGGCATACCCGCCGCTCCTTCCGCCGAACTTCTGTGCGTCAAAACTGCACAGAGCTGCGGACGGCCGGGAACCCAGGCTTTCGATGCGGTTCGTCCGTCGAAAGGCGAACGGCGCCCATCCGGTGTGACCCCTCCCCGGCCCGGCGCACCGTTCGGGCCAGGGGGCCTACGTCGAAAGGCGAAGCCCCCGCCCCGGCAAGGATGCCCGCGCCCGCCATTTGGAGGAGTCCCGGCTGGCTCGGCCGTTACGCATCATGCCGTCTCAGCCCTCATGAGCCCGTGAGGCCGGCGCGGTCCTGCCGCTCGACCGCCGCGCCCGGGTTCCGAGGGCGAGCCTTAAGGGGACGATGCGTGTCGAAGATGTCGACGAAGACCGCGGCAACCCGCGCCACCGCCCGCGCCGGCCGCGCCGGTCTCGCGGCGTGCCTGCTCGCCCTGTCGGCGCTGCCGGCGGCCGCGGAGTACCGCATCGGGCCCGGCGACACGATCGAGGTCACGGCCCTCAGCATCCCGACCTTCAAGCAGGAGGCGACGGTCTCCACCGACGGCACCGTCATGGTCCCGCTGCTCGGGGACGTCCCGGCCGCCGGGCTCACCGTCGCGGAGCTGCGCCAGAGCCTGCAGAAGTCGCTGCCCGCCAAGGCGGTGCGGCAGCGCAACTCCGAGGGCAAGGAATCGATCGCCGTGCTCGAGCCCGACGAGATCGGGGTGCGGATCTCGAAGTACCAGCCGGTCTACCTGAGCGGCGACGTGACCAAGCAGGGCGAGCACCCGTTCCATCCGGGCATGACCGTGCGGCAGGCCATCGCCCTGGCGGGCGGCTACAACCTCCTGCGGTTCAGGATGGAGAACCCCGTCGTCGAGACGGCGAACCTGCGCGCCGAGTACGACAGCACCTGGGCGAGCATCCAGCGGGAATCCGCCACGATCTGGCGCCTGAAGGCGGTCGTCGCCGCGTCGCGGGGCGACAAGTCCCCGCCGCCGGCGGACGTCGCCCCGGGCAGCCGCGCGACCCCGGCGCAGAAGCTCGCCGAGCAGCAGCTCCGGGTGCAGATGACCGACATCGCCAAGGAGAAGGACCATCTGCAGCGCTCCCTCAACCGGACGCAGACGCAGTTCACCAGCCTCAGCGATCAGCAGGTCAAGGAGAAGGAGGGCGTCACCGCCGACGCCGAGGATTACGACACCGTGCGGGCGCTCTTCCAGCGCGGCGCCGTGGTCACGACCCGGCTGACCGACGCGCGGCGCGCCGTCCTGCTCTCCTCGACCCGCGCGCTGCAGACGACGGTCCAGCTCACCCAGCTCGAGCGCGACAAGAGCGACGTCGCCCGCAAGCTCGAGCGGGTCGACGACGTGCAGGCCATGGACGCCCTGGAGAAGCTCCAGGTCGCGGAGAACAACCTGGCGACGTACCGGTCGCGCCTGAACAGCATCAACGACAAGCTGGTCTATACCGGCGCCCTCCGGGCGCAGCTCCTGTCCGGAAGCCGCGCGCAGGCGGCGATCGCGGTCTTCCGGCAGAGCGGACCGGCCAAGACGCAGATCGACGCCGCCGAGGACACGGAGCTCCTGCCGGGCGACGTCGTGGAGATCGCGCTCAAGCCGGATCCCGCCATGCGGGGCGTCGGCGACGGGGCCGGCCAGAACTGACCCACCCGCCCCGGCTCGACGCGCCCATCGGGCCGAGCCGGCGTCCCCTTTGACGGATAGCGCCCCGAGGCGGTGACCGCCGCGGTGAGGAGAGATCCATGAACCGACACTCGACCAGCGCGTCCTTCCTACCGATCGGTGCGACCCGCCCCGGTGGGACCGGAGCCTGGCGCGGCCAGCCCTTCTCGCCCGAGACGGAGTCCCAGGTCTCGATCCTGACCATCGCGCGGCAGAACTGGCGGTCGATCCTGGCCTTCGCCGCCGTCGGGCTGGTCTGCGCCGGGATCTACGTCGCGACGGCGCCGGCCATCTTCACGGCCCGGGCCCGCGTCTACATCGAGAGCCGCTCCAGCCCGGTGACGGCCCGCGACACGCCCAATGCCGGGACGCCGCTCGAGATCGCCGAGGTCGAGAGCCAGGTCGAGTACATCCGCTCGGAGAAGATCGCGCTCGCCGCCGTGCACCGGCTCGACGAGTCGGCCCTGAAGGATCTAGCGGCGCCGACGCATCCGCTCGTCGCGAAGGTCCGGGAGTTCGTGAAGGCCGCCAAGGCGCTCCCCCTCCGGCTGATCGGGGCCGAGCGGCCGGTCCAGGAACCCGCCCCCGTCAGCCCGGACCTGCGCCAAGCACGGACGCTGCGCGAGAACGTCGAGGCCAGCCGCATCGGCGCCGCCTACGTGATCGAGGTCGGCTACAGCGCGGACAATCCTGCCACGGCGGCCGCCGTCGCGAACGCGGTGGCCGGGGCCTATGTCAGCACCGAGCTGGAGAACCGGGCCCAGGTCTGGAAGGTCGCCGGCGAGTGGATGCTGCCGCGCCTGAAGGAACTCCAGCAGCGCGCCAGCCAGGCCTCGCGCGAGGCCCAGACCTACAAGGCCGAGCACACCATCATCGACCTGGGCAAGCGCGGCCTCGTGGGCGAGCAGCAGGTCGAGGAGCTCAACACCGCGGTGGCCGCAGCCCGGTCCAAGACCGTCGACGCCCGCGCGGTGCGCGATCAGATCCGCGGGCTCCTCGATTCCGACATCGCCGATCCGGGGATCACCGAGGCGTTCAAGGACAGCGTCATCATCCAGCTGCGCCGGCAGTACGTCGACCTCGTGCAGCGCGCCGACGACCTGAAGCGCCGACTCGGCCCCGACCACGAGGCGGTCCAGGCGATCCAGCGGGACATCCTGGCGGCCAAGCAGTCGCTGCGCACCGAACTCGAGCGCCTCGCCGTGTCCCTCGACCACGATTACGAGGTCGCCAAGGCGCGCGAGGACAGCATGACGGCGGCCTTCGACGCGCTGATCTCGAAGACGCTGATCATGAGCAACGCCCGCGTCAAGGCGCGGGAGCTCGACCGCACCGCCGAGACCTACGACCAGATCTACACCAACCTGCTCCAGCGCTACATCGACGCCGTCAACCAGCAATCCTATCCGCAGCCCTCCGCCCACGTGATCACGCCCGCGACCGTGCCGGAATCCCCGAGCGCGCCCCGCGGCAGCCTGATCATGCTGCTCGGCCTCCTGGTCGGCACCGGGTTCGGCGTGAGCGGCGCCTTCGCGCGGCACTGGTTCGACCGGACGATCCGCACGCCCCGGCAGCTGACCGGCCACGGCCTGACCTGCCTCGCCGCCCTCCCCGAGCTGCGGCGCGAGCCCGGCTTCCGGGCGGCGCTCGCCCTGGCGCAGGCCCACGCCAACGAGGCGCAGCGTCCGGCCAGCATCGAGGCGTTCCGGGCGAGCGCCGTGCGGTTCATGCCGCAATCGGTGTTCGTCGAGCGCCTGCACAGCCTCAAGGCCCACGTCCTGGGCAGCGACCGCCGCGGCCCCGTCTTCGCGATCGGCGTCACGTCCGTGGGGGCCGGCGCGGGCAAGACCCTGTTCGCGAGCAATCTCGGCCAGCTGCTCGCCCGCGCCCGCGCGAGCTCCGGGCGGGTGCTGATGATCGACGCCGACGTCCGGCAGGGGACGCTCTCGCGGCTCAGCCAGGCCACCGAGCAGCGCGGCCTCCTCGACGTGCTCGCCGGCCGCTGCGGCGCCACCGAGGCCGTCCGCCCCCAGCCCGGCGAGGTCCGCCTGCTCGCCTGCGGCAACCGCCACCCGAACGATCCCCATTTCAGCGATCTGATGACCCCGGAGGGCGTCGCCGCGGTGCTGGGGGACGGACGCCCCGCCCTCGACCGCCCCGCCCTCGACCGCGTCGTCGTCGACCTGCCTCCGGTGGACGAGCTCCCCACGCTCCGGCCGCTCCTCGACACGCTCGACGGCCTGATCATCGTGGTGGAGGCGGGCCGGACCAGCATCGACGACGTCGCCGCCGCCGTGCACGATCTCGAGTCGAGCGGCAGCACCGTCCTGGGCGTCGTGCTCAACAAGACCAACGACGGCCAGACGGTCCGGCGCGGCGGATTCCGCGGCGCGCTGAGCCGCTGGACCGCGGCCCGGCGCAGCGCCCGCGGCGCGACCCAGGCAGCCTCGTGACCGGCCCGCGCGCCGAAGGCCTCGACCGGGTGGCGGCCTTCGTGCCGGCCCGGGCCGCCCCGACCCCGGCCTTCGCGGTTTCCGCGACCCCGCGCGGCCGCCGCGTCGCCTTCTTCGGGCACGACCGGGCCGAGCCCACGGTCCGGAAGCGGGTCGACGCCATCCGGGACGCCGGGTGGTCGGTCATCGTGTACGCCTTCGAGCGGGACCGCCCCGGCGCGGTGCCGGCCGAGGCCCCGGTGGCCGACGACATCGTCCCCCTCGGCCTGACCGTCGACCGCAACTACGCCCGCCGCCTGCCGCGCCTCGCCGTCGGCATCGCCCGGGCGCTGCGCCGTCGGCGCGACCTGCGCGCGGCGGACGTGATCTACGTGCGCAACCTCGACATGGCCCTCGTGGCCTGGACCGCGGCGCGCCTCGCCGGGAGCCGCGCGCGCCTCGTCTACGAGGTGCTGGACATCCAGCGGCTGATGGTGCGGCCGGACGCGCCGGGACGGATCGCTCGGGCGGTCGAGCGCTGGATCCTCGGCCGCAGCGACCTCCTCGTCGTCAGTGCCCCGGACTTCATCGACCGGTACTTCCGGCCGGTCCAGGGCTTCGCCGGCGCGTGGCACCTCCTCGAGAACAAGGTCATGGGCCACCGCCTCGGCGAGGTGACGACCCGGCTCGACCGCACCCGGACGGCGGAACCGCCCTGGGTGATCGGCTGGTTCGGGACGCTGCGCTGCCGCCGGAGCCTGACGATCCTCGCCGCCATCGCGGACGCCCTCGGCGACTCGGTGCGGATCGTCCTGGCCGGGCGCCTCTCCGAGGAGGACATCGCCCCGCGCACCCTAGCGGACACGCTGGACGGCCGGCCGAACATGTCGTTCCGCGGCCCCTACGCCAATCCCCGCGACCTTCCGGAGATCTACAGCGGGATCCACTTCAGTTGGGCCGTCGATTACCTCGATGATGGACTGAATTCGGACTGGCTACTGCCGAACCGGCTCTACGAGGGCGGCCTGTGCGGCGCCCTGACGCTGGCGCGCGCCGCGACGGCGACCGGACGCTACGCGGTGTCGGAGCGCCTGGGCTGGGCGTTTCCCGAGCCGCTCGCCGATTCGGTGACGGCGTTCCTGCGGACGCTCACGCCGGAGGCCTACGCGGAGCGACATGCCGGCCTGCTCGGCCGCGACCTCGGCACGTTCGTCGATGTCGGCGGCATGCGCGATCTCCTGGTCCGGCTGGACTAGAGCCGTGCCCGATCGCGTTAATCGGGCACGGCTCTAAACCTTTGTCTCGACGCGCTCTCTCACGCCGAACCGGTATCCACTTCGACGGAGAGCGCTCTCGATCGCCGCCGCGGCGTTTCCGGATCCCGGCAGGGATCCGCCAGTGATTCGCCCGTCGCGTCGGACGGCGCGCGGGGCGGCCTCTCCTCCCGCGGAGCGTGCCGTTTGGTACAGCGCCGCATCGACGAAATCAGTACTCGGACCCCAACAGGGTAAACAACCGAGTACGCATGTTGCCTTTTAGCCTCAGTCAGGTACAGCGGGCCCTCATCACTCGAATACTCCCGTCATGAATACCTACATCGCACCCAGATCATTGAATTGCCCTCGAAGTCCCACCGATACGACCACGCAACAAGTAGTTCCGAATAAGACAAAGTTTCGATATTCTTAAAACCGACATCTGAGCGACTACATTCGAAAAGATCTTGAATCGGTCCACCACAGACGGCGAATGATCTTGCGAATGCATCTCTCCACCAGCACCGTCGTGCGCAATCAAACAAATCACTATGTACGTACGTAGTGCGCGATGATTGTATTTAGCCCTGCAATTTAAGGGTTAAGATTCAAATAGGGTATTTACAGACGATTTTACGAAAGCTAGCATTGTATCCGTGGTCATCGGCAATCGCCCCAAGGCGACCGGCGCCACCGCGTATCTCAGTGTCACGCCGTCGGCGAGCGCATTGGGTATCCCGTCATCGCTGACATTCGGCTTCCTTCGAAAGGAGGTAATTTTCTATGGCCAGTCTTGGTACTCGAGACGCGCTCACCCTCGTTGAGCGGGACACGGCCGAAAGCCGCCGCGGCTTTTCGGGTGCACATGCCGGTGACAACCCGGTCGTCGTCGAGCAACGGGACCAGTCCCGGGGCCGCGCCAGCCGCATCGTCATCATCGATCGACGCCAGCTCGTCGGCCGATGCCTCGCCGCCTCGCTCAGCGAGGCCGACCGGCAGACGTCGTTCGAAGTCTTCGCGGACATCGAATCGTGGAAGCGGCAGACGCCGTTCGTCGCCGCGAGCGTAGTCGTTCTCTGCCGGCCCGACGGCAACCTGACCGAGACCGAATGGACCGAGATCACGCGGGAACTGGCGTTCCTGCAGGGCGAGGCCGGCGCTCCGCCGGTGGCCGTCATCTCGGACGGCGAGAACCTCGACCAGATCGTGCGGATCATCAAGCTCGGCGTCAAAGGCTACATCCCGACGACGACCTCCGTGGACATCGCCCTGCAGGCGCTCCAGCTCGTGCAGGCCGGCGGCGTCTACATCCCGGCCGAATGCCTCCTCCCCCTGCTGGCCAACATCAAGGTGGACGAGCCGGTCGAGGCCGGGGACGACGACATCTTCTCGCCGCGGCAGCTCTGCGTGGCGCGGGCGCTCCGGAAGGGGACGCCGAACAAGATCATCGCGTACGAACTCAACATGTGCGAGAGCACCGTGAAGGTTCACGTCCGCAACATCATGAAGAAGCTCAAGGCCAAGAACCGGACCGAGGTCGCCTACCTGACCAACAAGTACTTCCTCCGGGAAGATTCCAGCCTGGCGAGCGTGAAGGCCCCGGCGGCCTGATCGCTCGGGCGCCGGCCCCGCCGCGGCGGGGCCGCCCTGGCAGAAATTCGGTCCGGCGCGGCCGGACGGAGCTTCGGGGTCTCCTCGTGGATCGCCTGCCCGGGCGGCCCGCGAGGGGACCCGTTTCGCGTCCGACCGTCCCGCCAAGTGGTCGGCGGATCGGCGCGGCGCCACCGGCCCGGTCCCGACGCCGCGGATCGGCCTCCCCGTCCTCTCGCCCCGCGCGCCGGCGCAATCACCGCGGCCGGAGCGGCCGCATGCCGGGTCGCTCGTGCGGGGGATCGTCCAGCGGATCGGCGGGGCTCCCGTCCGCCGCCCTCATCGGCGCCGGGCGACGACGGGCCCGCGTTCCGCGGGCCCGGCCGCGCCTCACGCGGTCCCGGCGACGGCGTCGGCGGGGGGCAGAGCCGGCGGGATCTCGGACTCGTCGCCGGGCTGGTCACCGGGTTCGTCAGGCCGGCCCACGCTGCTGTAGGCGAAGCCGTGCGCCCGGACGTCGGCGGCCCGGTAGACGTTGCGGAGATCCACGAGGACCGGTCGCTGCATCGCCGCCCGCAGCCGGTCGAGGTCAAGGGCCCGGAACGCGTCCCACTCGGTGACGAGGACCAGCGCGTCGGCGCCCTCGGCGCAGTGGTAGGCGTCCTCGGCGAAGGCGACGCCGGGCAGGAGCGGGCGCGCCTGCTCCATGCCCTCGGGATCGTAGGCGCGGATTACGGCGCCGGCGTCCTGCAGGCCCGCCACGATCGCCAGCGCGGGCGCGTCGCGCATGTCGTCGGTGTTCGGCTTGAAGGTCAGGCCGAGGAGGGCGATCGTCTTGCCCCGCACCGACCCGCCGCAGGCCTTGATCACCTTGCGCGCCATCGCGCGCTTGCGCTGGTCGTTGACCGCCACCACCGTCTCGACCAGCCGCAGCGGCGTGCCCGCGTCCTGCGCGGTCTTGACCAGGGCCAGCGTGTCCTTGGGGAAGCACGAGCCGCCGTAGCCCGGCCCGGCATGCAGGAACTTCGACCCGATCCGGTTGTCCAGGCCGATGCCGCGCGCCACCGCCTGCACGTCCGCGCCCACCGCCTCGCACAGGTCCGCCACCTCGTTGATGAACGTGATCTTCGCCGCGAGGAACGCGTTCGCCGCGTACTTGGTCAGCTCGGCCGTCCGGCGGCTCATCGCGACGATCGGCGCGGCGTTGAGGTAGAGCGGGCGGTAGATCTGCTCCATGACCGCCACGGCCCGCGGCTCGTCGGTGCCGACGACGATGCGGTCGGGGCGCTTGAAATCGGCGATGGCCGCGCCCTCGCGGAGGAACTCGGGGTTCGAGACGACCGCGAACTGCGCCTCGGGGTTGGTCTCGCGGATGATGCGCTCGACCTCGTCGCCGGTGCCCACCGGCACGGTCGACTTGGTCACCACCACCGTGAAGCCGCGCAGCGCGCGCGCGATGCTGCGGGCGGCCGCGTAGACGTAGCTCAGGTCGGCGAAGCCGTCGCCGCGGCGGGAGGGCGTGCCCACCGCGATGAAGACCGCGTCGGCCTGACCGACCGCCGTCTCCAGGTCGGTGATGAAGGACAGGCGGTCCTGGCGGACGTTCTCGGCGACCAGGGCCTCGAGGCCCGGCTCGTAGATCGGCATCCGGCCGGCATTCAGCGCGTCGATCCGGCCGCGATTGCTGTCGACGCACACGACCGTGTGGCCGAAATCCGCAAAGCACGCGCCAGAGACCAGACCGACATAGCCCGACCCGACCATCGTGATGTTCATGGAATCCTCGCCGCGATCGCACCGACGCTCGGGTCTACGGCGGCCCGACAGGGCCACCAACATCATATCTTAGGCGTACGCGGCTCTGCCGATCGGGCGTAGCGGCGACGATTCGGCCCGACCGGCCCCACCCGGCCGCGGTCCGTCCCGAACCGGCAGCCGGGCCGCCCCGAACCGCGCCTTACATCGCCATCCGGCCATGGCGGCGGCCGGGCGGCTACGCCATTCGGCTGATCCGGCGGCGGCGGTCGACGATCGCGCGAACATTTTCCCGGCGCATCACCCGAATTGTCAAAGACAGGCTGCTTTTTCCCGACCGCTTTGTCCGGGAGCGCGAACGGCTAAGATGCTAACACCGGTCTATAGAACTGAACTCCCCGAAGAGTTCCGGCGGAGGAGAACCCTGTTGGCGGCGCGTTTCTACTTCGAGATCGCAAATGCCGAGGAGACGATCCACGACCACGTGGGGGTCGAGGCCGCTGGCCTCGAGGAAGCCCTGATCGAGGCGCGTAGCGTGATCGCCGAGATGGCCGATGAGATTACAGGAAACGGCCGGGAGCCGCCCTGGACCCTCCTCGTGCGCAACGAGGAGGGCTGGCTGGTCGGCCGCCTGCCCATCCGGAAGTGACGGCCCGCGCCGCTCGGACGGCGCGGGGGTGCGGCCATTAAGATATCGTTAACGGATCGTCCGGAGGATCGGCTGAGCCCTCGAGCCGTGGCCATCCGGAATGCCCCTCTCCCAGAACGTCCCGCACGCCGCCCGCCAGGCGGACGCGATGGCTGCCCAGATGGCGCTGGCCGCCCACGCGCTGCGGATGCGCGGCGATGTCGGGACCGCCGAGTCGCTCCTCGCGATGGCGCGACACAACCGGATCCTCGCGCTCAAGCTGCGGATCGCGCAGGATCTGGCGCCGGGCCAAGACCGCGCCGAGCGCCGGGCCACCGCCGGCCGTTAACGCCGCGCGCGATCGGCCCGGGACGGTCACGGAGCCCGCGCCGCACGCGACGGGACGCGTCTCACCACCCGAGCCGGGCTCACCCGGACCGGCCTGCCGGCGGTCCGTTGATCACTGTGGCGAGGATTGCTGGCGGGCGCAGCGCCCGCGCGCGTCGTGTCGGCGCTCCGACCGCGCACCGACCGCCCCGCCGGGGACCGGCCCCCCGGTCGACGGGAATCAATGCAGAATCCACACCACCGATCATCGGCGCGGTTGGCGCCGAATAAAGTCCGTGATAGTGTAAAAAACTAACATCCGACAGGAAATTCAGTCGTCGTGTCGCTCCCGGACGCCGGACATTCTGAGGTCAGCACGACCCTGGCGCTGGACATGGTGGGGCGCGCCTACCTGGCCCTGGCACTCCTCTACGAGACGGCCCATCCCGGAGAGTTCGTCGACGTTCAGCAGAAGATCCGCGCGTTCGTCGAGGACAATTTCCGCATCATCCAAGAGACGAGCCGCGACGAGAGCCTGACAACCGGTACAGTTGACGGCGCCCTTCACCTTGTGAACAGCGTTTTGGTCGAGGTCGAGACCAAGATCGCCACAATGATCCGGCCGACGCGGCAGCTCCGCGGCTAGACGAGACCTTGAATTGCCCCCCGCTATTCAGTGACTGTTGCAGTCGAGCCATGGCGCGCGGATAAACGGCCCCGCGCCATAGGGGATCGAAGATTGCAATGGCTCCCGACGTCGACAGTCTTAGGTGGGCATGTTACCCGGCGGACGGGGCAGCAATAAATTATCAAGCACGATGATGGGCAGCGATGATTGCGATCGGGGGCCGCGCAGCGCGGATGTCGCGCTCGAGGTTCTCGTCCGAGCCTATCACGCTCTCGCGGTCGTCTACGAGTTGTCCAGTCCCGGTGCCTACACGGCGCTCCACGGCAAGATGATGCCCTACCTGCTGGACAGCTTCCGTCACGGCACGGCGCCGGACGCCGTCGATCTGGACCTGGACGCGACGGTCTCGACGGCCCTGGAGCGGGTCCGCAGCGCGCTGGACGAGGTCCGGTCCGACGTGGCGGCCGTGCGGGCGCGCAGGGAGGAGCGCGACCGCTGACGCGCCGCTGCCGGCCCGGCCCAGCGCCGGCTCAGCGCGCCGGCTCGAGGCGGCGCTCCGGTCCGAGGAGCAGGCGCGGACCGGTCTCGCGCTCCGGCACGGACGCGGGCACGAGGCGCGCGAGCTTGGCCGCCAGGGTCACCGACAGGATGTGGCGCCACGCCAGGGGCGTGCCGAGCAGCTCCCGCAGGGCCGCCGCGTAGCCCTGGGCGCGCCGCCGGTCGAGGACGCGCCGGTGCTGCCAGCGCCGCGCCGTGGCGGCGCGGTGGGCCCGGAGGGCCGCCCGCGCCTCCGGGGCGAGACCCGGCCGGCCCAGCATGGCGTCGTCGAAGGCCAGCATCGCCCCGAGGTCGTCCGTCCGGTGCTGCGCGCTCAGCGAGTTCGAGCGCTCGACCGCGACGTAGCCGCAGGGCGCGGTCACGGCGAACACCGCCCCGGCCGCCAGCGCCTCGACGTAGAGGGCGTAATCCTCCCCGAGCCGCAGCCGCGCGTCGTAGCGCAGCCCCTGCCGGTCCAGGAAACCCCGCCGCATGATCGGCTTCAGGAAGCCGAGCTCGCGCCGGCTCGCGCCGGGACGGGGGATGTTGCCGGTCACGAAGGCCGCGAGGGTGAGCCGCTGCGGCCGCCCCGGTCCGGTGACGAGGCCGGCGGCGGAGGCCGCCTCGCGGCCGCGGACCATGACGATGTCGTCGGCGATCAGATCCCAGGTCCGGGGCGCGGAGAGGAGCCGGCCGAGCCGGCCCTCGAGGAAGTAGTCGTCGGCGTCGAGGATGCAGAGCAGCGGGGCGCGGGCGGCCGCGATGGCGCGGTTCCGGGCCTCGGCGGGTCCGACATTCTCGGTGAGCCGGATAATCCGCAGGCGGCCGGTACCGTCGTCGGCCGCCGCGGCGGCCGCGCCGGTCGGGTCCGCGGAGGCGTCGTCCACCACGATGACCTCGGCGACCTCCGGCTGCCGGAGCGCCGAGGCGACGGCGGTCGCGATCGTGTCCGCGGCGTCCCGGGCCGCGATGATGACGCAGACCTCCGGGACGGGGGACGAGGCCTCTAAGCTGCGCACCGGACGACTCCGCGACTCTCCGGCCGGTCCGCGCCGCGGCCGGTCCGCCGGCACGGTAGGGCGATCCCGGCGCGGCGCGCGAGATCGTCCGAAAGGAGGGGGCCGGCCCCGGGCCGGATCGTCCGAATGATCCCCGGCCGGAGCCGCCCCCGCCGCTACGATGCGCGCCGCCGCGATCCTGCGGCGACTGGTTTGAGGACGTGCGCATGACGATCTGCTCCGGCCCGGGCCGCCGCCTCTGCGTGGCGGCGACGCTTCTCCTGCAGGCCTATCCCGCGAGCGCGGGCGAGACCGCCACGCCGCCGGCCGCGGCCCAGGCCGCCTCTCCCGCCGCGGCCCAGGCTGCCCAGGGCGGCGCATCCTTCGTGGAGTTGTTCAGCACCCTGAACGAACGCCGCTGGTACGTCTCGGACGGCTGGGTCAACGGCGACTGGCAGGGCTGCACGTGGTCGAAGCACCGCGCCCGGATCGCGACGCCCGGCGAACTCTCGCTGTCCCTGACGGACATCACCTACAAGGAGCGCCCCTTCAGCTGCGCCGAGATCCAGACCCGCGAGCGCTACGGCTACGGCACCTACGAGGTCCGGATGCGGGCCGGCACCGGGTCCGGCATGGTCTCGGCGTTCTTCACCTATAACGGCCCCGACAACGGCGACCGGCGGACGAACGACGAGATCGATTTCGAGTGGCTCGGCAAGGACACGAGCAAGGTCCAGCTCAACTACTTCGTCGGCGGCGTCGGCGAGCACGTCAGCCTCGACGCCCTCGGCTTCGACGCCGCGACCACCACCGCGGACTACGCCTTCGAGTGGCTGCCCGACCGCCTGCGCTGGTACGTCAACGGACGCCTGCTGCGCGAGGTCGTCGGCACGCCCGACCGGCCGCTTCCCTCCCATCCGAGCAAGATCATGCTCAGCGTCTGGTCGGGACAGGGCCCGGACTTCGCGTCGTGGCTCGGACCGACGGAGTATTCGGGACAGCCGGTCACCGCGCTGTTCGAGCGGGTCGCGTTCACCCGGATGGGCGATCCGTGCGGCTTCAAGGAATCGATCGTCTGCCGCTAGCCGCACCGGCGGGCGGACGCCGCACCGGCGACCGCCCCGGGCATCGGACCACACATGACACCGCACCGGGCTCCGGACACCGGAACCGGGCTCCGGACACCGGACCCGACACCGGACCCGACTAAATCTTAACGTCTCCGCGCCAGGCTGGGCCCTCGAACGCGCCCGGAGCCACGCGATGCATTGGTCGAGCCTCGTCATCGCCGCGTACGCCGCCGGCTTCGTGGAGTTCTGGCGGCTCTGCCTTCAGGCGCCGGCCGCCGAGGAGGATCCGGCCTGACGTGTCCGCTTCGCCGCGCCGGGCCGCACCGGGCCCGGACGGCTCACCGCTCGTTGGCGATGGGCCGCAGCAGGGCGCCGAGCAGGAAGGCCAGTTGCCCGCAGACCAGCAGCGCCGCCCCGCGCCGCAGGCACGCGCCGGCGCTCAGGTTGTAGACGAGGAGGCCGTAGCCGACCTCGGCCGCGACGATCGGGACGAAGACCAGCAGCCGCCAGACCGAGCCGAAGCGGCCCAGCATCACGCCCAGCAGGGCGTTGAGCATCATGCCCTTCATCGGCGCGCTCCGCGGCGGGCGCGGCGGGCGCGGCGCGGCCGACCGGTCATGGCCCTAGCGGCTGCCGCGCTGGCTCAGCACGGCCGGAACCGTCTTGAGCAGGATGGCGAGGTCGCGGCGGAGGCTCCACTGGCTGGCATAGGCGCAATCGAGGGCGACGCGCTCGGCGTAGCCCGTGTCGCTGCGCCCGGAGACCTGCCAGAGGCCGGTCAGGCCCGGCGGGACGGAGAAGCAGGCGGTGAAGTCGGCGCCGTAGCGCACGACCTCGGCCTGGACGATCGGCCGCGGCCCCACGAGGCTCATCTCGCCGCGCAGCACGTTCCAGAGCTGCGGCAGCTCGTCGAGGGACGTCTTGCGCAGGACATGGCCCAGCGCCGTGACGCGGGGATCGTGGGTGAGCTTGAAGGACGCCTCCCACTCCGCCCGGGCCTCGGGATTCTCGGCGAAATGCCGCGCCAGCACCGCGTCGCCGTCCGCGACCATGGACCGGAACTTCAGGCATCCGAAGGGGCGCCCGTGCCGGCCGAGGCGCTTGTGTCGGAAGATCGGCGACCGGCCGTCGCTGCCCCAGATCAGCAGGGCGATGAACAGCAGCAGGGGCAGAAGCAGGAAGAGCGCCGTCAGCGCGATCGTCGCGTCGAGGACGCGCTTCATCGCCCAGCTCGCCCGGAGGCCGGGGCCGGCCTGCCGCGGGGCCGGCAATGTCTTGACCAACGCCTCGTTCAGCGTCTCGACCATATCCTGCGGCGTCGACGACTCGATCGGCGTCGGGGTCCCAGCCGGGCGCAACATGTCGGCTCCTTGACTCGGGGTGAGACGGGATCGGAACTTGCGGAGCGACGCGCGCAGCCGGCCGGTTCGGCCAGCCTCGCCGCAGCCGGCTTCGGCGGCGCTCGGCCGGTCCGAAGGGGCGTCGATCGCAGGCGGAACCCTTGCGACAACACTGGGCCCACGACCGGTTCGGCAACAAGACGGCCGCCGATCCATCAATGGAGGTAAGGCGTTGCTGGTCGTGCTGGTGTTCGCTGCACTGATTGGAGGAGCGATCGGTTTCGCGGTTGTTCTACCGAAGGGGTTCCTGCTCGCGCTGCTGGCCGCCCAGGCCGGGGCGGCCGTCGCCGTCGGCCTCGTCGTCCTGCTCATCCGCCGCCGCTGACGGCCCTACCGGGCGGCGGGACCGCTTTCGGGGAGGTCCCGTCCGCCGATCGAGGTAAGGGCCCCCGCGCGGGGGCCGGTCTAAACCGGGCTGCCCGGCCCTCCCGGCCGGACCCGGCCGCGCGGGCGCGTTCTGCCCCGGCGCGGCGCGGTCGATCACCGGACAGGACGCGCCGTGGCCCCTTCAGAGCGCCGCATCAACGGGTTCGACGGCCTGCGGGCCCTGGCGTTCCTGATGGTCTTCGTCAGCCACAAGGCGCCGAGCCCGAGGACCGAGGCCCTCGGCACGGCCGGCGTGTGGCTGTTCTTCGTCCTGAGCGGCTTCCTGATCGTCCGGATCCTCGCCGCGGCCCGCACGGCCGTGGAGGCGGGCGCGTCGACCCCGCTCGGCAGCCTCGGGCTGTTCTACCGGAATCGAGTCGCCCGGATCGTGCCGGTCTACTACGTCTTCCTGTTCGTGCTCTACACGGTCCGGCCCGGCGACCCGGCCAGTCTCGGCAACGACGCGTTCAAGCTCGCGACGTGGTTCTACGTCACCAACATCTACATCGAGCTGAACGGCTGGGGCACCGAGCTCGGCCATCTCTGGAGCCTCGCGGTCGAGCAGCAATTCTACCTGCTGTTCGCGCCGGCGGCCCTGTTCCTGCCGCGGCGCCACCTCGGCACGCTGTGCTGGCTCCTGGTCGGGATCAGCGTCCTGGCGCACGGTGCCCTGTGGCGGGCGGGCGCCGCGCCGCGGTGCTTCGACGTCGACACCCTGGCCAATGTCGGACTGATCGCGCTGGGCGGCCTCGCCGGCCTGCGCACCCGGCCGCTCCCGGCCTGGCTCGCCCGCGACGCCGCCCTGGCCGGCGTGCTGGCCCTGTTCGTGGCCCTGCCGCTCCTGATCGCGCCGACCGGCTGGTGGCTCGTTCTCGGCCGCCTCAGCGGCGTCCTGGCGGCGCTGCTGCTACTGCAGGTGGTCGAGGCGTGGGAGGGCCGCGCGGTCGCCCTCCTGGAGATCCCGTGGCTGCGCCGGATCGGCGTGATCAGCTACGCCGCCTACCTGTTCCACGTGCCGCTCCACGCGGAGCGCGTGCTGGCCCTCGTGGGCCTCGACGTCGCCGGACCGCGCTCGGTCTCCATGGCGCTCGACCTGATGCTGACGCTGCTGCTGGCCGAACTGTCGTGGCGGCTCCTGGAGCGGCCCGCACGCCGGCTGCTGCGGGCCCCGCGCCGGCGAGTCGGCGCCTCCGCGCTGGTCGGCCCGTAATCCGCTCGCGCGTCCCCGGCTCAGCCCTTGATCGGCACCCGGCCGACCTCCGCGCCGGTGGCGTCGCGCACGACAAGCGTCCACGCGCCGGCCGGTCCCGCGACCTCCAGTTCACCCGCCATTTCGTCGATCACGCTGCGGGCCTCCGCGAGCGCCTCGGCCACGTCCGCGGCTTCCACGCCCTGCGCGTCGCGGATCGTCTCCTCGCCGTTCTCGATGTCGAAATAGAAGCGACTGGGCACTCATCTCCTCCCTGATTTTCGCCCTCGGGAGGGCCCTCGGATACTACCTACGTAGTTCGCCCACGTCCGACAATGCTCAGTAGGAGACATAAACCTTAACAAACATCAAAACTGTTTTCGTTGGTTGCGTTGCAATAATGTCGAGATTCCAGCCAAATAATCCATTATAGGTATCGCCGATCACCCTTGCGGCCGCTTCGGCGATGGCGGCGCGCGGTGACGGGCCTCAGGGGCGTTCGACATGGCAGCCTCCGGCGATTCGAGCCTCAAAAAAGATTCTCCTGCCTCGGCGGAGAGAAAACAAAAATTGCGCGCCCACGTCCGGACGATTCTGGCGAAGGGCCTCAGCGTCCGGAATTCCCGCCCCGCGGGCGACACAGCCCCCGACACGCACTGACCTGTTCCGGCCGTCGGGGCCATCCCCCGCAATGGGAGGGGATGGCGGCCGCCCTACGCCCTTTGAGCGTCGTGCGCGCCGATCGCTTCCGGCCAAAGTCGGGGGCGGTCTCGGAGGCCGCGCCCGGCGGCCCAGGAAGCGCGATGGCGGATCAACTCTTGTCCGATGCTCGGGGCACCTTCGTGGACGTCTCGTTCATCATGGCCGCGCACGACGCGGCGCCCTGGATCGAGACGGCCATCCGCTCCGCCCTCGCCCAGACCGGCGTCGCCGTGGAGGTGGTGGCGGTCGATGACGGCTCGCGGGACGGGACCGCCTCCGTGCTGGCGCGCCTGGCGGAAGCCGATCCGCGGGTCCGCGTCATTCCCCTCGCCGATGCCGGACCGGGCACGCCCCGGGGCCCGTCGAGCGCCCGGAACGCGGCGCTGAACGCCGCCCGGGGCCGGTGGATCGCGATCCTCGACGCCGACGACCTGATCCTGCCCGACCGCACCCGGACCCTGCTCGATCTCGCGCTCGCGGCGGATGCCGACCTCGTCGCCGACAACCCGATCCCGTTCACCGACATGTTCGACCCGCAGGGGCCCGGCATGCTGGAGGGCGGCCGGGAGCCGTATCTGTTCGAGATCGACCTCGCCAAGTACATCGCCAGCAACCAGCTGCTCAGCCGGGTGACCAAGCTCGGCTACCTCAAGCCCATGATGCGCGCCGAGATCCTGCGCCGGCACGGCATCCGGTACGACGAGGGCGTCCGGATCGGGGAAGATTTCCTGCTGTGCCTGGAAGCCCTCGCGGCGGGGGCGCGGTTCGTGGTCACCACCTACGCGGGCTACGGCTACCGGCGCGGACCCACCTCGCTGTCGCACCGGCTGCGCCAGGCCGACATCGCGCGCCTCGACGCGGCCTTCGCGGCCCGGGCCGAGCACGGCCGCCTCGCCGAGGCGCGGTCGCGCTCCGCCGAGATCCGCCACGGCAGCCGCGCCTACCGCGACGGCCTCGCGGTGACGCGGCTGATCGCCCAGGTCATCGAGGCGGCCCAGGCCGGCCGCTGGCGCGCGGGCGCGACCCTGGCGCTCCGGCATCCCCGGATCTGGCGGTTCCTGGCCGCGACGCTGCTGGCGGCGGCGGGCAAGCGCCTGCGGCCGCGGCCGCACGCCCACCCGATCGGACAGAGGTAAGACGATGCGCCTGTGCATCTGCATCTGCACCTGCGAGCGGCCCGTGGGGCTGGCGCGCCTGCTCAAGGCCCTGGACCAGCAGCGGCTCGGCAGCCTCGCCGAGACCGCCCTGCGCATCCTGATCATCGACAACGGACGCAGCCGCGCCGCCGTCCCGGTGGTGGAGGCCTACCGGGCGACCGGCCGCTTCCCCGTCACCTATGCCCGGGAGGAGACCCGCGGCCTCGCCGCGGTCCGCAACCGCAGCCTCGCGGAGGCCTCCGCGGCCGGCGCGGATTGGGTCGCTCTGATCGACGACGACGAGTTTCCCGACCGCGACTGGCTTCACAACCTGCTCGAGACCGCCCTCGCCGCGGGCGTCGCGGCCTGCGTCGGGCCGGTCGTGCCGTTCTTCGACCGGGTTCCGCCCGCCTGGGCGGCCGCCGGGGGCTTCTTCGCCAAGCGCCTGCCGGTCCGCGACGGCTACGTGGAGGACGGCTACACCGCCAACGCGCTCCTGGACCTGCGGGTGATCCGGGCGCTGGGCCTGTCCTTCGACATGCGCTTCAACACGATGGGCGGCGAGGACACGTTCTTCTTCCGGGCCCTGATGCTCGCCGGGCACCGGATCGCCTGGGCCGAGACGGCCGTGGTCTACGACAGCATCCCGACGCACCGGATGCGGGTGCGCTGGCTGCTGGCGCGCTGGTACCGCAGCGGCAGCGTCGAGGCCTATCTCGGCCGGCTCCGCCCGGAAACGGTGGGCGGCCGTCTCGCCAACGCGGGCCGCGGCTTCGTGCGCCTCGGCGGCGGCCTTCTGCGGCTCGGGATCGCCGGCCTGTCCCTCAGGCCGGCGACCCTGATCGGCGGCGGCTACACGCTGTGCCGCGGGGCCGGGCTGCTCGCGGCCGTGATCGGCGTGAGCTACCGGGAATACCACCCGTCGCGCTATCGCTAGCCGCGCCGACCGGGCGCGTTCCGGTGCGGTAGCAGGAAGGGCTGGCCGCCCGGCGGCACCCGCCCGACCGGCCAGCGGACGCCGAAGACCCCGGCGATGAGGTCGTCGGTCAGGACCTCGGCCGGCCGCCCGCCGGCGACCAGCCGGCCCCCGTCCAGCACCAGCAGCCGGTCGGCGTAGGCGGCCGCGAGGTTGAGGTCGTGGAGGATCGCCACCACGGCGACGCCGGTCGCCGCCAGCCCGGCAGCGGCGTCGAGCAGCGCGCCCTGGTGCCGGAGGTCGAGGCTCGCGGTCGGCTCGTCCAGGAACAGCACCTGCCGGTCCGCCACCGTGCGGCCGGCCTCCAGCTGGCAGAGCACGCGGGCGAATTGCACCCGCGCCTGCTCCCCGCCCGAGAGGGTCGGGTAGGCCCGGTCGGCGAGATGCGCCACGTCGGCCCGCGCGAGGGCCCGGGCCAGGATCGCCGCCCGGTCGCGGGCCCCGAGGCCCCGGCCGATGCCGTCGAGGCCGATCCGGGCGACCTCGGCCGCCGCGAACGGGAAGGCGAGGCGCGCCGCCTGCGGCAGCACCGCCCGCGTCGCGGCGAGGCGCCAGGGCGGGATCGTCGCCACGGGCGCACCCTCATAGGCGACGCTGCCCCGGGTCGGGCGCAGGGCGCCGCTGAGCAGGCGGACGAGGGTCGACTTGCCGGCCCCGTTGGGGCCGACGATCACCTGCAGGGTGCCGCCCGCCACCGCCAGGGATACGTCGCGCACGAGGTCGCGCCCCGCCACCGTGACGGTCAGGTCGCGCGCCGTGAGCAGGGCCGGATCAGACATTGTCAGACATCGTCAGATATCGTCCGGTCGCACCCGGCCGAGAAGCAGCCACAGGAAGACCGGCGCGCCGACCAGCGCGGTGACGATCCCGATCGGCAGCTCGGCGGGCGCGGCGACGCGGCGCGCCACCACGTCGGCGAGGACCAGGAAGGCGCCGCCGAGGAGCGCCGAGGCCGGCAGCAGCAGCCGGTGCCCCGGGCCGATCAGCAGCCGCAGGGCGTGCGGCACCACGAGGCCGACGAAGCCGATCACCCCCGCCGCCGCCACGCTGGCGCCGACCGCGACCGCCACCAGCACGATGCAGGCGCGCTTCAGCCGCTCCACCGGGACGCCGAGATGGAACGCCTCGGCCTCGCCGAGGACGAGGGCGTTCAGGCCGCGGCCGAGGAGCGGGACCGCGGCCAGCACCGGCAGGATCAGCGGCGCCGAGGCCGCGACCTTGGACCAGGTGGCGCCGCCGAGGCTGCCCAGGGACCAGAAGGCGAGATCGCGCAGTTGCCGGTCGTCGCTGACGAAGGTCAGCAGGCCGGTCAGCGCGCCGCTCAGCGCCCCCAGCGCGATCCCCGCGAGCAGCATCGTCGCCACCGCGGTGCGCCCGGACCGGGTGGCGAGGGCGTAGAGGATGAGGGTCGCGCACAGGCCGCCGAGGAAGGCTCCGGCCGGCAGCGCGGCGTAGGGCAGCGGCCCGGGAAGCCCCAGCCCGGCGAGGATCCGGTCGCCCAGGACGATGATCACCGCGGCCGCGAGCCCCGCCCCCGACGAGACCCCGACCAGCGCCGGATCGGCCAGGGGGTTGCGGAACAGCCCCTGCATCAGCGCCCCCGAGACCGCCAGCCCGGCCCCGACCAGCAGCCCCAGCAGGGTGCGGGGCAGGCGGATCGAGAGGATCACCAGCCCGTCGCGGGCGCGGGCCGGATCGCTCCCCTCCCCGATCAGGACCGCGAGGACCCGGTCCGGCGGGATGGGGATCGCCCCGAGGCTCACCGAGAGCAGGGCGGCGGCGAGCACCACGGCCGCCAGGACACCCAGCACCCAGGGCGCCGCGCGGCGGCTCACGCGCCCCGCCCGCCGCCGCGCGGCTCAGTCACGCGGCAGGTCCGGGTAGAGCGCCCGCATCAGGTCGGTGGCGGCCTCGGGCGTGCGCGGCCCGAACCCGAGGAGGTAGAGGCCGTCCATGGCCACCAGCCGCCCCCGCGCCGCCGCCGGCGTCTGGCCGAGGGCCGTGCCGGGGGCGAAGATGCTCTCGGGCTTCGGCGGCTCGGGACCGTTCTGCATCATCACCACCGCGTCGGGGGCGGCGGCCACGATGGCCTCGTCGGTCATCGGCTTGAAGCCCTCCAGGCCCGCGGCCGCGTTGCCGATGCCCGCCAGGGCCAGGATGCCGTCCGCCGAGGAGCCGGTGCCGCCGACGACGGTCCGGCCGCCCTGGACCGACAGGACGACGAGGGCCCGGGCCGCCCGGGCGATCCGGGCGCGCCGGGTCGCGAGGTCGGCGAAGCGCGCGCGGACCTCGGTCTCGAGGGCCTCGGCCTCGCGCTCCAGGCCGGCGAGGCGCCCGACCGTCTCGATCTTGTCCAGCACGCCCTCGGGATTCGGCGGCTCTGTCACCGTCTCGACGCGCAGCCCGGCCTCGCGCAGCTGCGCCAGGACGGCCGGCGGCCCGGCCCCCTCGGCGGCGATGATCAGGTCGGGCTGCTGCGCCAGAAGGCCCTCGGCCGAGAGCGCCCGCAGGTAGCCGACACTCGGCTTCTCGCGCAGCGCCTCGGGCGGGTAGAGGCTGGTCGTGTCGACCGCGACGATCCGGCCGCCGGCGCCGAGGCGGTAGAGGATCTCGGTGACGGCCCCGCCCAGGGCGGCGATGCGGGTGGCCGCCTGCGCGGCGGCGGCGCGCGGGGCGAGCGCCCCGGCCGCCGCGGCGGCCAGGAGCGCGCGGCGCGACAGAAGGCCGGGGGCGCTCATCGGGCCAGCATCGGCGCGGCGCCGGCGGTCAGCCGCAGGCGACAGGCGTGATCGCCGTGGCGGTTGACGATCTTGCCCGCCGCCTCGGAACGCGCGACCAGCCGCGTCGCGCCGGGCCCCGCGCGCGTGCCGCCCGGGACGCGGCGATGACCTTCTCCTTCGACACACGACATGGACCGGTCACTCCAGATCTGTTCTTTATAAATTTTCAAATGAGAGGATCGCGACGACAGAAACGCAGCGTATCGGCAATCGATCGCGGACGCCACCCCGCGAAAAATTCACGGTTTTACTTCGCTGACCGGCTTGAAAAAGCGGCCTATGTCATTTTCCAGGTCAGGATATCGTCGCGCGCGCACCGGCGGCCGATTCCGGGCGGCGGACACTGGTACAGGCGGCTTCGGTCCACGGCTCCGGTGGGCCGCCCGACGGCGTAATTGGGACGGAACGGGCCTTCGCTGTGCCCGCTCGGGCGGAGCGCGGCACGACGAGGTCCGACCCTCGTCCTGAGGTGACGCGTCGCGGCCCCGGCGGAGAGCTCCTTCGAGGCGGCCGCCGCGCGACCGCACCGCGGGATGGGGGGAGGATCGGACGATCCGGGTCGGCGGGCCTCGGAGCGCCCCCTCCCCGTGCGCTCAGCCGAGGCTACCGAACCCGGCGGTCTCGCGCGTCCAGGCCAGCGCCTGCTCGCTCAGGGAGAGGCCGAGGCCCGGCCGGGTCGGCACGCGCATGCGGCCGTCCTCCAGCTCCAGCCGCTCGTTGAACAGCGGCTCCAGCCACTCGAAATGCTCGACCCAGGGCTCCCGCTGCAGCGCGGCGGCGAGGTGGATGTGGAGCTCCATCGAGAAGTGCGGCGCGATCGTCAGCCCGGCGAACTCGGCGAGCGCCGCCACCTTGAGGAAGGGCGTGATGCCGCCGACCCGCGGCGCGTCGGGCATCAGGAAGTCGGCGCCGCCCTGGCGGATGAAGTCCCAGTGCTCGGCGACGCTCGTCAGCATCTCGCCGGTGGCGACCGGCGTGTCGAGGGCGGCGGCCAGGGCCGCGTGCCCGGCGGCGTCCAGGCAGTCGAGGGGCTCCTCGATCCAGATCAGGTTGAAGCGCTCGAAGGTCCGGCCCATCCGCATCGCGGTCGGCCGATCCCATTGCTGGTTGGCGTCGACCATGAGCGGGAAGGCGTCGCCCAGATGCTCGCGCACCCGCGAGACCCGGCGGATATCCTCGGCCCAGTCCGGCTGGCCGACCTTCAGCTTGATGCCGCCGATGCCCTTCGCCCGGGCGCGGTCGGTGTTGACGAGCAGCTCCTCCAGCGGCGTGTGCAGGAAGCCGCCCGAGGTGTTGTAGCAGCGCACCGAGTCGCGCTGCGCCCCGAGGAGCTTGGCGAGCGACAGGCCGGCCCGCCGCGCCTTGAGATCCCACAGGGCCACGTCGAAGGCGCCGATCGCCTGGACGGCGAGGCCGCTGCGGCCGGCCGAGGCGCCGGCCCAGGCGAGCGTGTCCCAGGCCTTGGCGATGTCGCTCGGATCCGCCCCGAGCAGCGCCGGAGCGATCTCGCGGGCATGGGCGAACTGGCCCGGCCCGCCGGCGCGCTTGGAATAGCTGATCCCGAGGCCGCGATGGCCCTCCCGGCTCTCGACCTCGCAGAACAGGATCGCGATCTCGGTCATCGGCTTCTGGCGGCCGGTGAGCACCTTGGCGTCGCTGATCGGGGTCCTCAGCGGCAGGGCGACGGACCGCAGGCGGATCCCGGTGACGGCGTCCTCAGCCATGGCTTCCTCCAGGTCTTGTCCGCGGGGGCGCGCTGGAAGCCCCGGAGGCGGTTCTTGGCGGTGCCTCTCGGCGGCGACCGCGACGGCTCTCCCGGGGCCGGGCCCAGGAGTGGCGCAGGCCGGACGGCCTGTCCAACGTCATTGTTGGATCGATCGATGCGCACCTGGCATCGATGGCCCCGAGGGGGACGGCCGGTCTCAGCCGGCGACGGTCGCCGGAGGAAGCCGGAACGCCACCAGGGTCATGTCGTCCCGCCGGGCCTCGGTCCCGCGATAGGCGTCGAGATCGGCCTCGAGGGCCACGGTCTGGGCGGCGAGGGGCAGGTCGGCGTGGCGCAGGAGGCTGTCGGCCACGCCGCGCCGGCCGAGGAGCCGCGGCGCCCGGTCGGGCGCCGCGCGGCCCATCTGGTCGATGATGCCGTCCGTCATCAGGTAGAAGGTGGCGCCCGCCACCGGAACGGCGATGTCCGCGACGACGTCCTCCGGCTGCCCGTCACGGGCGGGGCGCGGGTAGCCGAGCCCCCGGCGGCCGCCGCGGACGCGCTCGGCCACGCCGTCCCGGACCACCGTGAGCGACAGGCCGGCGCCGGCGAAGTGCAGCGTCCCGGCCGCGCGGTCCCAGACGCACAGGCCGCAATCGAGCCCGTCATCCGATTCGGCGCCGCGGCCGTCCTGGCGGAGCTGCGTGCGGACCATCGCGTCGAGCCCGGCCAGGATCGCCGCCGGCGCGCGCAGGCCGCGCTCGTGCAGCAGCCGGTCGAGGGCGGTCGCGACGATCAGGGTCAGGAACGCGCCGGGCACGCCGTGGCCGGTGCAGTCGGCCACCGCGATCACGCAGAGGCCGTCGATCTCCTCCAGCCAGAAATAGTCGCCGCCGACGACGTGGAGCGGCTCCCACAGCACCGCGACCTCGACCCCCGCGCCCGCCAGGGCGTTGCGGTCCGGCAGCACCGAATCCTGGATGCGCCGAGCGTAGCCGATGCTCTCGACCACCTGGCGGTTGGCGCGCTCCAGCCTGTCGTGGGCCTGCTCCAGCTCGACGAGGAGCTGCTTGGCGGCGTCGCCGCTCCGCAGGCCCTCGACCATGCGGTTGAAGGCCTGGCTGATGACGTCGATCTCATTGCTCGGCCGGTAGGCGCCCCCGAGCTCCACGGTCGTCCAGCGCTTGTGCTCGATCTCCCGCATGGCGAGCAGCAGCCGCATCAGCGGCGCCATGACGTGGCGGCGCACGGTGGCGTGCAGGGTGATCACGAAGGCGATCATCAGCCCGACGCTGGCGCCGAGGGCGAGCATCACCTGCCACGCCGCGTTGTCCCGCAGCGCCTTGGTGGAGACCGTGACGGTCAGGCTGCCCGCCGGGCCGGCGCGGCCGGGCACCGACAGGTCGGCCTGGGCCGAGAGGGTGGACCAGCCCCGCGCGGGGGGCGCCGCGCCCGCCGTCCCGACGACGTGGCCCGCGGCGTCGCGCAGGACGGCGTGGGCGAAATCGGGCTCGGCGGCCAGGGCCTTGAGCGGGCCGTCGTAGGCGTCCGGGTCGCGCGCCCAGTCGGGCCGCGCGATCGCCGCGGCGGTGAGCCGGGCGAGGAGATGCGCCCGGTCGCCGTACAGCCGGAGCTGGTCGGTGTAGGTCACCCAGGCGATCCCGAGCTGGGTCAGCAGCAGGAGGGCGCCGATCACCGGGTAGATGCGCAGGAACAGGGTGTGGGACAGGCTGTCGAGGTCGCGGCCTCGGGCCGCCCCGCGCAGGGCGCCGGGCTTCATCAGCTCGTCCGCGGGCGCGCCCGCGGCCAGCACGTCGGCGAAGCCGCGCTTCGACAGGGGATCGCCCCGGCGGATCGGGCCGGCCCCGCGCAGGCCGCCCGCGCGCCCGGCGCCGCCGGCGGCCGGGACCGGATCGATGTCGGCGAAGCCGAGCCGCGCCAGGGCATCCCCGGTCCGGAGCGGTCGCGCGCCGCGGATCCCCCCGGCGGGACGCGGGCTGTCCAGGGCCGTGTCAGGTCCGCTCACGCGACGTCACTCCGTGTCACAGCGGTTCCGCTCCGAGGCCGGGCGCGCGGCGCCTCAGGTCAGGGACGCGCCCGGTTCGGCCGCGCAGCGCACGCAGTCGCGGCCGGCATGCTTGGCGGCGTAGAGCGCCGCGTCGGCCCGCCGGAGGGTCGCCGACATCGACTCGCTCGGGCCGAACGCCGCGAGGCCGATGCTCACCGAGATCGGCAGCGGCCCGTGCTCCAGGCGCACCGGCCGCTGCGCCACCGCGCGACGAAGCGCCTCGGCGATGACTTGCGCCTCGGCCATCACAGTGCCGGTGACGAGGATGGCGAATTCCTCACCACCCATGCGGCCGATCACGTCGACCGCGCGCAGGTTGTCGCGGCAGGTCTCGACGAAGGCCTTGAGGACCGTGTCGCCCGCGCTGTGGCCGTAACGGTCGTTGATCAGCTTGAAGCGGTCGAGGTCGAGCATCAGCACGCTGGAGGGCGTGTCGCCCGACTGGGTCCGGGCCCAGACCTCCTCGCAGATCTGCAGGAAGCGGCGGCGCGACAGGGCGTCGGTGAGGTGGTCGGTGTCGGCGAGGCGGCGGAGCTCGGCCTCGAGGCGCGACCGGTGCTCGATCTCCGCCGAGAGGGCGTCGTTGAGGTGGCGCAGGGCGCGCTGCTGCTCGGCCATCCGCTGGTTGGCGCGGTGCAGGTCGAGCTGCATCCGGTCGCTCAGCCGCACCAGCCGGCGCTGCTCGTGGTAGCTGCGCCGGTAGGCGCCGGCGAGCTCCCGCACCCCGTCGCCGACCTCGGCGAGGCGGGCCAGCATCACCTCGGATCGGCCGAGAACGGCCTCCTCGGTGTCGAACAGGCTGAAGGCGTCCGCCGGCTCGGACAGGAGATCGTGGGCCGGCGCCCGGTGCGCGCTCACGCGGGGACGCTCGCGATCATCTCGAACCGGGCATGCGCGAAGTCGGCCGCGAAATCCTCGCCGGCCTCCTGGATCACGTCGTCGTCGGCGCCGAACATCCAGCGGATCGTCACCGGGCGCCCCTCGGCGGCGGCGTCCTCCAGGGGCATGAACAGGTTCATCAGCGCCTTGGCGCTCGACGAGTTGAAGTAGGCGAGCGCGACGTCGAAGGTGATCGGGCTCGCCTCGGTCGCCGCGAGGTGGCCGCGCAGGGCCTGCAGCAGCGGGCCGAAGAACGCGGCGGCGTCCTCCGGGTAGGATTCGCCGCGCAGGACGAGCCGCCCCGACGCGAAGTCGAAATCGACCTCGGGCGAGCGCTCGGTCCGGGGCAGCGTGATGCGGTCCATGTCCGTGCGATCCTCAGATGAAGGCTTTGAGGCAGAACAGGCTGCGCTCCGCGCCCAGATCCTGGAAGTCGTACTCGACTGGGGCGCTCGACCGGCGGGCGATCTCGATCAGTCCGATGCTGCCGCCGAGGCTGCCCTCGTCCGGCGGCTGGCGCAGCTTCTCGCGGTAGACCTTCCTGAGCTCGTCGCTCGACAGGGTGGCGATCTCGTCGAGCCGCTCGCGCAGCCGCGGCACCTCGGTCCTGCCGACCTCGTTGCCGCAGACCACGAAGAACCGCCCCTCCTCGGTGCCGACGGCGATCATGCCGGCGCTGACCCGGGCGGGGCCCGGCGGCTCGGCGGGCGCGACCTTGTCGGCCGAGTAGCGGATCACGTTCTGGGCCTGCTCGACGAAGATCGAGAAGACGCGCTTGGCGACCGCGGCGTCGGTCTCCTCGTGCCGCATGCGCAGCTTCAGCACTTCCCCGAGCGAGAACAGGATGTTCTCCGAGAGATCTCCGCCGAACGACAGGATCACGCCGCTGCGCTTCGACGCCTCGTGGAAGGATCGGAAATCGCTCGCGCGCAAGGAAGCCTCTCGACCGCTTCATCGCGGCAACACACCGCGTGTGTAGGGCCGACATTAATGCGGAAATAATCAAAGATTTCTTACCGGTACTGATCGCTTTCTGAGCAACATTGCCCGTATTGCGAGCAGCGCCGCAAGCTTTACGCTGGATCCTGTCGCGGACCGCGCGGCATCGCGCGCGAGGGTCCGGGCCGCCGGCTTCAGGCGGCCGCGCCCTGGCGGGCGCCCGTGTCCCACTCGGTGCCCCAGTCCTGCACGACGTGGCCGGGCGCGACCTCCCGGTAGAGGCGCTCCGGCGGCACGTAGTCGGGGGTCCGGATCGGGCTGCGGATCTCGTCGTCCGGCAGCGCGTGCCGCTCGCCCCGCCGGCCCGGATCCGGCACGGGCACCGCGGCGAGCAGCTTCTTCGTGTAGGGGTGCCGCGGATCGCCGAAGATCGCGGCTCGGAGACCGATCTCCACGATCTCGCCGAGATACATCACCGCCACCCGGTGGCTGACCCGCTCGACCACCGCCATGTCGTGCGAGATGAACAGGTAGGCGAGGCCGAGCTCCGCCTGCAGGTCGAGCATCAGGTTCACGACCTGCGCCTTCACCGAGACGTCGAGCGCCGAGACCGCCTCGTCGGCGACGATCAGGCGGGGGTTCAGGGCGAGCGCGCGGGCGATGCAGATGCGCTGGCGCTGGCCGCCGGAGAACTCGTGCGGGAAGCGCGCGGCGGCCTCGGGCGGAAGCCCGACCCGGGTGAGCAGGTCCTCCGCCCGCCGCCGGGCCTCGCGGGGCGCGGAGAGGCGGTTGATCAGCAGCGGCTCCGCCACCGCCGCACCGACGCTCAGGCGCGGGTCGAGGCTGGCGAACGGGTCCTGGAAGATCATCTGCATGCGCTGGCGGCGGGCGCGGAGGGTGCCGGCATCGAGGCCCGTGATGTCCTCGCCGTCGAGCAGGACCGAGCCCGAGAGCGGCTCGACGAGGCGCAGGATCGAGCGCCCGGTGGTGGACTTGCCGCAGCCGGATTCGCCGACGAGCGCCAGGGTCTCGCCGGCCGCGAGGCTGAACGAGACCCGCTCCACCGCGTGGACGCGCCCAGTCACGCGGCCGAGCAGCCCGGAGCGGATGTCGAACCGGGTCGTCAGGTCGCGCACCTCCAGAACCGGGCGCTCGGCGGCCCTGACGGTGTCGGGGGTCTCGGGCGTCGGTGCCGCGAGGCCGGTCGCCCGGTCGACCACCGGGAACCGCATCGGGCGGGCCCGGCCCGCCATGGTCCCGAGGCGCGGGACCGCGGCCAGCAGCGCCCGCGTATAAGGCTCGGTGGGTTCGGAAAAAATGCGCGCGGTCGGGCCGGCCTCCACGGCGCGGCCCCGGTACATCACCACGGTGCGGTCGGCGATCTCGGCGACCACACCCATGTCGTGGGTGATGAACAGGACCGACATGCCCTCCTCGTCCTGCAGGCTCTTGATGAGGTCGAGGATCTGGGCCTGGATCGTGACGTCGAGCGCCGTGGTCGGCTCGTCGGCGATCAGGAGCTTCGGCCGGCAGGCGAGCGCCATGGCGATCATCACCCGCTGGCGCATGCCGCCGGAGAAGCGGTGCGGGTACTCGTGCAGGCGCGAGCGGGCGGCCGGGATCCGGACCTTGTCGAGGAGCCGGAGCGCCTCCGCCTCGGCGGCGGACCGCGACAGGCCCCGGTGCCGGATCAGCGCCTCGGCGATCTGGAAGCCGATGGTCAGGACCGGGTTCAGGGAGGTCATCGGCTCTTGGAAGATCATGGCGATGGAATCGCCGCGCACCCGCCGCATCTCGGCCTCGGGGGCGGCGAGCAGCTCGCGGCTCTCGAAGCGCACGCGCCCGCCGATACGGCTCGCGTCCCGCGGCAGGAGGCGCAGGATCGAGAGGGCGCTGACGCTCTTGCCCGAGCCGGATTCGCCGACGAGGGCCACGGTCTCGCGCGGGCCCACGTCGAACGAGACGCCGTGCACGACTTCGCGCCAGCGCCCGTTCGAGCGGAAGGAGACGGTGAGGTCTGAGACCGAGAGGATCGGGTCCACTGGATCCGCCATCGCTAAAGAACCCGTCGCGGGTCGAGGGCGTCGCGCAGGCCGTCGCCGATGAAGTTGATCGACAGCACGGTCAGGAAGATCGCGCCTCCCGGGAACAGCGCCCAGTGCGGGGCGACGTCGAGATGGTCCTTGGCGTCGAACAGGAGCCGCCCCCAGGTCGGGATGTCGGGCGGGAAGCCGAGCCCCAGGAAGGACAGGGTCGATTCCGCGATGATCGCGGACGAGACCTCGATCGAGGCCGCCACGATCACCGGCCCGAGCGCGTTCGGCAGGATGTGGCGGCGCACGAGGTGCCCGGTCGTCGCCCCCTGCGAGCGGGCCGCCTCCACGAACTCCTTCTCGCGCAGGGACAGGAACTGCGCCCGCACCAGCCGGGCCACCGGCATCCAGCGCAGGCCCCCGATCACCGCGACGATCATCAGGAACACGCCGCCCTGGCTGCCGAACACGGCCTTCAGGCTGTCGCGGAACAGGTAGATCACGAGGAGCAGCAGCGGCAGCTGCGGCAGCGACAGGAACAGGTCGGTCAGCCACATGAGCACCGGGTCGAGGAACCGGCGCGACATCCCGGCGAGCGCGCCGACCAGCACGCCGATCAGGCTCGCCACCGCCATGGCGGCGAAGCCGACCGCGAGCGAGATCCGCCCGCCGTAGATCATCCGGGCCAGCAGGTCCTGGCCGAGATCGTCGGTGCCGAACGGGTGGTCCCAGGACGGACCCTGGAGCTGGGCCGCGAAGTCGATGTCGTCGATGGCGACCGGCCAGAGCAGGCCGCCGAACACCACGCCGGCGACGAGCAGCGCCAGCACGCCGACGCTGGCGAGCGCCAGCCGGTGCCGCCGGAAGCGCCGCCACGTCTCCCGCCCCGGCGAGGCCGGCGCGCGGGCGAGGGCAGGCGCCTCATCGGAGGGCGATGCGAGGGTCGAGCCAGCCATAGAGCAGGTCCGCGACGAGGTTGAACAGGATGACGAGGCCGGCGAACACGAAGGTCACCGCCATCACCACCGGCGTGTCGTTGGCCAGCATCGCGTCGATCAGCAGCGAGCCGATGCCGGGGATCCGGAAGATCTGCTCGGTGACGATGGCGCCGCCGAACACCGCCGGGATCTGGAGGGCGACGAGCGTCACCACCGGGATCAGGGCGTTGCGGGCGATGTGCCGGCGGGTCACCGTGCCCTCGGTCAGGCCCTTGGCCCGGGCCGTGGTGACGTAGTCGAGGCGGGCGACGTCCAGCGCCGAGGCGCGCACGTAGCGGGTGTAGGAGGCGGCCTGGAAGAAGCCCAGCACCGCCACCGGCATGATCGCCTGCCGGACATTCGCCCAGAGCCAAGGCAGGCCGGAGCCCGGCAGGTCGGCCTGATAGACGAAGGGCAGCCAGCCGAGCTTGATCGAGAACAGCAGGATGAACAGCAGGCCGGTGAAGAAAGTCGGCAGCGAGAAGCCCACGAAGGCCAGCGTGTTGGCGACCTGGTCGGCAAGCGAGTAGGGCCGGCGCGCCGCGTAGAGGCCCACCGGTACGGCGATCAGCAGCGCCAGGATCTGCGAGGAGCCGACCACGAACAGGGTCGTGGGCAGCCGCTGCAGGATCAGGGTGTCGACGTTCACCCGGCTGGCGAAGGAGAAGCCCCAATCCCCCTGCAGCATGGCGGTGAGCCAGTGCAGGTAGCGGGTGAGGATCGGGTCATCGAGGCCGAACTTGACGCGCAGAGCCGCCCGCACCTCCGGCGGCACGTTCGGGTTGCTGGCGAGTTCGCCGAACGGGTCGCCCGGCGCGAGCGCCAGGACGGTGAACAGGATCAGGCTGATGCCGAGGAGGCTCGGAATCGCGATCAGGAGGCGTCGCAGGATGTAGGCGCCCATGGCGCGACGCTCCCGCTCAGGCCTCCCTGTACCAGTCGGGCAGGAACGACAGGTCGTTGTCCCAGCCGCTGCGGGGCGCCGTCAGCGTCGCGCCCACCGCCGAGACCTCGGCGCGGTGGATCAGCGGCAGCACGTTCTCGGAGACCGCGAGGTCGTTGCAGGTGATCAGCAGCGCCGCGCGCTTGACCGGGTCGAGCTCGCTCTGGGCGGCGTTGTAGGCCTTGTCGTAGGCGTCGTTGCGCCAGCGCACGACGTTGCGGCCCTGCCACTTGTTGGCCTTCTGGGCCACCTCCCAGGAGGCGTACATGAGCAGCCAGATCGCCGGATCGGCCTGGGTCATGCTGTAGGCGTACATCTCCATGTCGGCGTAGAAATGCGTGCAGGTGTCGGGGTTGGCCGGGTCGGAGGAGAAGAACACCGAGCCGGTCACCGATTTCAGCTCGATCTCGATGCCGGCCTTGGCGGCCGCCTGCTTGATGATCGCCTGCGTCTTCTGGCGCGGCGCGTTGATCGAGGTCTGGAAGACCAGCTTGAGCTTCTTGCCGTCCTTGGCGCGGATGCCGTCGGAACCCTTCTTCCAGCCGGCCTCGTCGAGGAGCGCGTTGGCCTTAGCCGGGTCGAAGGCGAAGCTCGTGTTCTTGGAGACGAAGCGCTCCGGGCCGTTGACCGTGTTGGCGGTGGGCTTGCCGGTGCGGCCGTAGATGTAGGTCTGGATCGACTTGCGGTCGACCAAGAGGTTCATCGCCTGGCACACCTTCGGGTCGGAGAAGGCGGGGTGCTTGGTGGTGATCGAGGCGCGCTCGCCGTCGACCTCGACGTTCGGGTCGGCGGCGTTGAGGAGCAGGAACTCGAGCTTGCCGCCGTAGACCACGTCGACCCGGCCCTTGCCGCCGGTCTCCAGGCGCTTCAGCACCTCGTCCTCGATCAGCATGTTCCAGGCGTAGTCGTACTCGCCGGTCTGGAGCACGGCTCGGGCGGCCGAGACCGCGTCGCCGCCGCCCTTCATCTCGACCGTGTCGAAGTACGGGCGGTTCGGCAGGTGGTAGTCGGGATTGCGCTCGCCGCGGACGATGTCGCCGGGCCGGAACTCCACGAACCGGTACGGGCCGGTGCCCACCGGGGCGAGGTTCTGGGGCGCGTCCCGGGACTTGGCGCCGCTGTAGGGTCCGAACAGGTGCTTCGGCAGCACCATCCCGACGATGCCCACGTAGGCGTCGCACCAGTAGGGCGTGGGCTTGTCGAACAGAACCCGGACGCTGAGGTCGTCGACTTTCTCGACCTTGCAATCCTTGTAGGACCCGGCCGTCACCGCCGCGGTGGCGGGGTCGCGGGCGTATTCCCAGGTGAAGACGAGGTCGTCGGCGGTGAGCGGCTTGCCGTCGTGCCACTTCACGCCGGGCTTGAGCGTCCAGACCACCGAGCGGCCGTCGGCGGCGAGCGCCCCGTTCTCCTTCGAGGGGATCGAGGCGGCGAGCACCGGCACGAGGTTGCCGTCCGCGTCCCAGGCGGCGAGCGGCTCGTAGAAGATCCGCGAGGCGTCCTGGTCCTTGGTGCCGACGGCGAAATGCGGGTTGATCAGCGTCGGCGCCTGCCACCAGAGCAGCTTGAGCGCGCCGCCGCCGCCGGCCTTGGTCGGCTTGTAGCCGGCCCGGATATCGGCCGCCATCGCGACCCCGTTCCCGGCCAGCATCAGCCCGGCCATGGGCGCGGTGAGGCCCACAGCCACCATCCGCTGCACGAAAGCGCGCCGCGACAGGCGGCCGTCCTTCACCTGCCCGATGAGGCCGCGCAGATCCCGTTCGTCCATGTACGCTTTCCCGTTTACCGCCGTGACAGGCACAGCAACATTCCGGCAGCGGCCTTGGCAAGGGGCGGGCCAGTGACGGTTCAATCGGAACGTGTTGACGGACGCTTGGTTCGGGCAGGAGCATGGCCTGAGCGGTGCATGCGGTCAGGCAGCAGCAGGGCTCGCGCCGTGTCCGTCCTTGCGAGCGGAGCGAAGCAATCCAGCGGCGCCACGCTTCCCGAGGGCGCGCAACCCTGGGTCGCTTCGCTGCGCTCGCGAAGACGGCGCGGAGCCCGCTATGGTGGCGCGACCTCGACGCGCAGCTTTCCCGGAGTGGACCCGATGGACAACCGCAACGCCGTGTGGCGCCATGTCGACGCGCAATCGGAACGGCTGATCGCCCTGTCCGAGCGGGTCTGGGGCATGCCGGAGGTCTGCTACACGGAGAGCCGCTCCTGCGCCGAGCACGTCGCCGAGCTGCGCCACCAGGGCTTCCGCGTGACCGAGGCGGTCGCCGGCATCCCGACCGCCGTGATGGGCGAGGCCGGGGACGGCGGGCCGGTCATCGCGTTCCTCGGCGAGTACGACGCCCTGCCGGGCCTGTCGCAGGAGGCCGGCGTCGCCGAGCACCGGCCGGTGGAGGCGGGCGGGCACGGCCACGGCTGCGGCCACAACCTCCTCGGCTCGGCGGCTCTGCTCGCCGCCACCGCGCTGAAGGACTGGCTCGCCGAGACCGGGACGCCCGGCCGCGTGCGCTACTACGGCTGCCCGGCGGAGGAAGGCGGCGCCGCCAAGGCCTTCATGGTCCGCGCCGGCGCCTTCGCGGACGCCGACATCGCGATCACCTGGCATCCGGGCAGCTTCTGGGAGGTGGCACCGCCGGTCGCCCTCGCCAACACCCGGGCCGACTTCGTCTTCACCGGCCGCACCGCCCACGCGGCGGCCGCGCCCCATCTCGGGCGGTCGGCGCTCGACGCCGTCGAGCTGATGAGCGTCGGCGTGAACTACATGCGCGAGCACATGCCGTCCGACGCGCGGGTCCACTACGCCTATCTCGACGCCGGCGGCATCGCCCCGAACGTCGTCCAGGCCGGCGCGACGGTGCGCTACTCGATCCGGGCCCGCGACCTCCCCGGCATGCTGGCGCTGGTCGAGCGGGTGAAGAAGATCGCGCAGGGCGCCGCCCTGATGACCGAGACCGCCGTCGAGGTGCGGATCGTCAGCGCGGTGTCGAACCTGCTGGGCAACGATCCCCTGGAGCGGGCGCTGCACGGCGTCATGGAGGAGCTCGGGCCGCCGCATTTCGACGAGGCCGACCGGGACTTCGCCGGCAAGATCCGGGCGACGCTCACCGACGGCGACATCGACGCTGTGTTCCGCGCCATCGGGATGCCGCGCACCGAGGCGCCGCTCGCCGACTTCCTCGTGCCCCTCGACGCGCCGCGCAACCCGGCGGTGGGGTCCACCGACGTCGGCGACGTCAGCTGGGTGGTGCCGACCGTCCAGGCCCACGCGCCCACGGTGGCCATCGGCACGCCGTTCCACACCTGGCAGGTGGTGGCGCAGGGCAAGACCCCGGCGGCCCACAAGGCGATGGTGCAGGTCGCCAAGGCGATGGCCGCCACCGGGGCCCGGGCGGTGACCGACGCGGCCCTCCGCGACGCCGCCAAGGCGGACCTCGCCCGCCGGGTCGGCGCGGCGGGCTACGTCTCGCCGCTGCCGCCGGAAGTCGAGCCGCCGCTCGGCATGTCGCTGGGGCGCTGACCGGGGCCCGTCTCAGAGCGTCCGGGCGCGGAGCGCCGTCACGACGATCTCGGCCAGGATGACGACGCCGAAGATCGCGGCGAGCACCACGGCGACCTGGTCCCAGTAGAGCAGGTTCAGGGCGGTATCGAGCGCGACGCCGATGCCGCCCGCGCCGACCAGCCCCAGCACGGCGGATTCGCGGATGTTGATGTCCCAGCGGAACAGCGCGATCGACCAGAAGGCCGGTTTCACCTGCGGCCAGTAGCCGAGCAGCAAAGTCGACATCCGGCCGGCACCCGCGGCCTGCAGGGCCTCGATCGAGCCGCGATTGGCCTCCTCCAGCGCCTCGGCGAACAGCTTGCCGGTGAAGCCGACGGAGCGGAGCGCGATCGCCAGGGTCCCGGCCAGCGGCCCCGGGCCGAACACCGCCACGAACAGCAGCGCCCAGACCAGGGAGTTCACCGAGCGCGAGGTCACGAACACGAACTTGGCGAAGAGATTCAGCGCGCGGTTGGGCGTGACGTTGCGGGCCGCCATCAGCCCGATCGGCACCGCGATCGCGATGGCGATCAGGGTGCCGAGCGTCGCGATGTGGAGCGTCTCCACCAGCGCCCGCAGGGTCGGCCCGACATAGCCGGCATCCATCGGCCACATCCGGCCGAACAGGTCGGCCAGCTGGTCGGGGGCGTCGTAGAGGAATTCCGGGATCACCTCGATGGTGCGCAGGCTCGCCACGAAGGCCGCCACCGCGCACAGCGTGAAGGCGAGCCGCGCCAGCCGCTTCCACAGGGGGAAGCGCTGCCAGCGGCGCGGGTCGGCGGACGCGGGCGCGAGGGCGACGCTCACTGGAACACCTTGCGGGCCCAGCCGGAGACGATCTCGGCCACCATGATCAGGGCGACGATGACGATCAGGATCGCCAGCACCACGTCGAAGTCGAAGCGCTGGTAGGCGGTGAACAGCGTCGCGCCGATGCCGCCGCCGCCGACGATGCCCACCATGGTCGAGTTCCGCAGGTTGGAATCGAGCTGGTAGGTGGCGAAGCCGATGAAGCGCGGCAGCACCTGCGGCTGCACGCCCATGATCAGGGTCGACAAGAAGCCGGCGCCGGTCGCCCGCACGGCCTCGACCTGCTTCAGGGAGATCTCCTCGATCGCCTCGGCGAACAGCTTGGCGATGAAGCCCACCGAGGCGACGATCAGCGCCATGACGCCGGCGAGCGCCCCGAAGCCGATCGCCTTCACGAACAGGATCGCCACGATGATCGGGTGGAACGACCGGCAGAGCGCGATCAGGATCCGGGTCGGCCACGTCACCCAGGGCGGCATCAGGTTGCGGGCCGCCAGGAATCCGATCGGCAGGGCGACCGCGATGCCGACCACCGTCGCGATCACGGCGATCTGCAGGCTCTCGACGATCCCCGACTGGATCAGCTCCCAGCGGGAGAAGTTCGGCGGGAACATCCGGGCCAGGAACTGCTGCCCATGGGCGAGGCCGCCGGCGAAGCGCTCGGGCGAGAAGCCGAGCTGGGTCGCCGCGTAGACCGCGTAGACGGCGAGGAGCGCCCAGCCGGCGCGGGCGGTCCAGTTGGGCCGGAACGCGACGCGGTCGGCGGCGTCTGGGGAGGCGTCGGAGGAAGCGGGGCGGGCGGGCGCGCTCATTCGAGCCAGTTCTCGCCGCCGTAGATGCCGCGCAGGTCGGCCTCGCTCAGCCGGTCCGGCGGCCCGTCATAGACCACGTGCCCGCCCGACATGCCGACGATCCGCGCGGCGAAGCGCTGGGCGAGCGCCACGTTGTGGATGTTGACCACCACCGGCACGCCGCGCTCGGCCGCGAGCCGGGACAGGATCTCCATGATCTCGACGGAACTCTTCGGGTCGAGGGACGAGGTCGGCTCGTCGGCGAGCACGATCTCGGGCTCCTGCATGATCGCCCGGGCGATGCCGACGCGCTGGCGCTGCCCGCCCGACAGGGCGTCGGCCCGGCGGGTGGCGAAGCCCGACAGGCCGACCGCGTCGAGGAGGTCGAAGGCGCGGGCGATGTCCGCCTCGGGGAAGCGTCGCAGCCACGCGCGCCAGGCCGGCACGTAGCCGAGGCGGCCGCAGAGCAGGTTCTCCATCACCGAGAGGCGCTCGACCAGGTTGTACTCCTGGAACACCATCCCGATCCGGCGCCGCGCCCGGCGCAGGGCGGGGCCGGAGAGCCGGGCGAGGTCCTCGCCCCGGAACAGGATCTCCCCCGAGGTCGGCTGGACCAGCCGGTTGATGCAGCGGATCAGGGTGCTCTTGCCGGTACCGGACGGCCCGATGATCGCCGTGAGCCCGGTGCCCGGCACCACGAGGTCGATGCCCTTCAGGACCGGCTGGCCGGCCCGGTACGCCTTGGTCAGCCCGCGAATCACCAGCGCGCGCGGATCCTCCGCCCGGGGATCGCCCTCGGCTCCGGCCGCCACCGCGCGCGCCGCGCTCCCCGCCGTCACGGCCTGCGTCACGGCTTGGGCGCGCCCGCGGCCTTCTTGCGCGCCGCCTCGGCCTCCCGGGCGGCCTCGCGCTCGTAGGCGACCTTGTTGTACGGCGTGCCCGATTCCTCCGCGACCTTGCGGACGATCGCCCAGTCCTTGAGGTAGGTGATCGGCGCGAACCGGTCGTCGCCCTCGAAATCCTTCACCATGTCGGGCGGGAAGCGGAAATCGTAGAAGCACTGCTTCAGCTTCTCGGCGAGTTCCGGCTTGAGATCGTGGGCGTAGGCGAAACCCGAGGTCGGGAACTTCTCGCTCGTGTAGATCACCCGGTAATCGTCGCCCTTGATCGTCCCGCGGGCGACCATCCGGTAGAACACGTCCGAGGCCACCGGGGCGGCGTCGTAGTCGCCGGTGCCGACGCCCAGCGCCGACTTGTCGTGGCCGCCCGAGTAGATGAGCTTGTAGTCCTCGCCGGGCTTCAGTCCCTGCTCGGGGAACAGCGCCTTGGGCGCGAGGTTGCCGGAATTCGACGACGGCGCCGTGTGGGCCACGCGCTTGCCCTTGAGGTCGGCCAGCGTCTTGTACGGGCTGCTCGCCTTCACCACGACGATCAGGTTGTAGCCCTCGGCGCCCTTCTCGGTGCCCTTGGCGGCGAACGGGATCGCGCCGGCCATGTTCACCGCGAAGCCGAGGGGCCCGGTCGAGAAGCCCGCCACCGTGAGCCGGCCGGATCGCATCGCCTCGATCTCGGCGGAGTTCGACTGGACCGGGTAGTAGACGACGCGCTTGCCCGTGCACTGGCTCAGGTAGGTCGTGAACGGCTTGAACGAGTTCTCGTAGACCGCGGGATCCTCCACCGGCGTGTAGGCGAAGACGATCACACTCGGGTCGCGGGTCTTGGACGGGACGTCGGCGACGAGGTCCTTGTTGGCGTCGCAGTAGGCGTCGTCGAGTTGGCCGCGGTTGGGGCACTCGTCGGCCCTGAGGGGCGAGAGGGAACCGAAGCCGCAGAGCAGCGCCAGGGCTGCGCCGTATCGGGCGATCGTCACGCGCTATCCTCCCTGCGGGGCCGTGCCTCGGGCCGGCGCCGTCATGTCTCGCCCGGTCCGGGCCGAGCTTGAGCCGGCAAAGGTGTAGGCGCCGGCTGACGGGAGACGCAAGGCGCGACAGCGAGCGGACGTTGAGGGAAGCCGCGCGCTGACAGGGGCGTCGTGGCGTCCGTCCGGGCGTCCGTACGGGCGGCGGCCGGCCTCAGGGCGCGAGCCGCGTGAACACGTAGTCGTGGTCCCGGACATTCGCGCTGTGGCAGGCGAAGCAGGTCTCGTGCTGGGCCGCGTCCGCGGGCTTGCCGTCGACGAAGCGCCCGAACCCCCAGCCCCCCGTCGCCGCGTAGCGCCGCGAATCCTTCACTATGACCTGAACCGTCGTGGCGCCGCCGGGCACGAAGGCCGGGGCGAACTCCGCGGACGGCACCCGCGTCCAGGCGCGCTTCACCAGCACCGTCCCGTCCGGGAACGGCAGGGTGCCCGACCGGTAGGCGTCCAGCGCCCGCGCGTTGCCGACCACGGCGCGCAGCTCGTCGAGGGCCCCGGTCTCCTGCGCGACGCCGACGAGCTGCCAGTCGCGGTACCCGTCCGGGACGGTGACGCCGTAGATCGGCGAGGCCGCCGGGGAAGTCCCGGCATCCACGGCGCGCACCGCAGAGCCTCCCAAAATCAGGCCCGCAGCGAGCAGGGCCGGCAGCGCGACAGCCAGGAACCGCATGGCAACCTCCGTCATCGTCTCGGGATGATCGTGTGTCCGGGGATGATCCGGCCGCGCCGGCGCGGTCAGGCCGCGGCCGCGTCGATCACGGCCTGCGCGAAGGCGCGCGGGGCCTCCTGCGGGAGGTTGTGGCCGATCCCGCCGGTGATCAGCCGGTGCGCGTAGCGTCCGGTGAACTTGGCCGCGTAGCTGGCGGGGTCGGGATGCGGGGCGCCGTTCGCGTCGCCCTCCAGGGTGATGGTCGGCACGCCGATCGTGGGCGCCTGCGCGAGGCGGCTCTCCAGCGCGTCGTACCGGCGCTCGCCATCGGCGAGGCCCATCCGCCAGCGGTAATTGTGGATGACGATGCTGACGTGATCCGGGTTGTCGAGGGCCGGGGCGCTCCGCGCGAAGGTTGCGTCGTCGAAGCGCCAGCGCGGCGAGGCGGTCTGCCAGATCAGCTTGGCGAAGTCGGCACGGTAGGCCTCGTAGCCGGCCCGCCCCCGGCTGGTGGCGAAGTAGAACTGGTACCACCAGGACAGCTCGGCCCGCGGCGGCAGCGGCTTCTTGCCGGCCTCCTGGTTGCCGATCAGGTAGCCGCTGACCGCCACCAGCGCCCGGCACCGCTCCGGCCACAGCGCCGCGACGATGTCGGCCGTCCGCGCGCCCCAGTCGAAGCCGCCCAGGACGGCCTGGGGGATCTTCAGGGCGTCCATCAGGGCGATGACGTCCACCGCGAGTGCCGCCTGCTCGCCGTTCCGGACCGTGTCCGACGCCAGGAAACGGGTGGTGCCGTAGCCGCGCAGGTACGGCACGATCACCCGGTGCCCGGCCGCCGTGAGGATCGGAACGACCTCCGCGAAGGCGTGGATGTCGTAGGGCCAGCCGTGCAGCAGGATGACCGCCGGCCCGTCGGCGGGACCGGCATCGACGTAGCCGACGTCGAGCACGCCGGCCTCGACCTGCTTCAGGACGCCCGGCACGGCGCCGGGGACCGGGGCGCCGGGGGCCGAGCCGCCCTGCGCCCGCGCGGTCCGGCCGAGGCCGAGCTCGGCGAGGGCGGCGGTGGCTACCGCGCTCTTCAGGAGGCGGCGGCGGCTCCAGGCGGATGTGTCGGGATCGGTCTCGCGGGCCATGGACAGCTCCCTCGTCGGAAAGTCTTCGATGGAGCGAAATCTATCCCGATGCTCGACACCGCGCTTTGAGAGGACCTTGAGGACACCTTCAGAGGCCCATGATTTATGCCCGCCCGGGCCCGTGCTAGAGCGCCCTCCGCCGCGGAGACCGGTTCGGTGAGCAGGGCGCGGAACGAGGACATGGCCCCGCCCAGGAACGCCCCGTGATCTACCGGTTCGGATCCTTCACCCTCGATTCTGCCCGGCGCGAGCTCAGCCGGGACGGCGCCGAGATCGCCGTCGAGCCGCAGGTCTTCGACCTCCTGCGGGTGCTGATCGAGCGGCGCGACCGGGTGGTAAGCCGCGACGACCTGCTGGAGGCGGTCTGGAGCGGGCGCATCGTCTCCGAGGCGACCCTCGGCAGCCGGATCAACGCGGCCCGGACCGCGATCGGCGACACCGGAACCGAGCAGCGCTGGATCCGGACGCTCCCGCGCAAGGGCGTGCGCTTCGTCGGCGCCGTTCGGGAGGCCGCATCGGAGGTCTCGCCCGGGATCGCTCCGGAAGACGCGGCGGAGGCGAGCGTCACGTGGCGCACCGGGCCGCGCCTGCCCGCGGTGGCGGTCCTGCCCTTCACCAACATGAGCGCGGATCCGGATCAGGACTACTTTGCCGACGGGATCACCGAGGAGATCATCACGGCGCTGTCCCGCGTCAGCGGCCTGTTCGTGATCGCGCGCAACTCGACCTTCACCTACCGGGGCGCGGCGATCGACGTGCGCCGGGTCGGGCAGGAGCTCGGCGTCGGCTACGTGGTCGCCGGCAGCGTGCGCCGCGGCGGGTCGCGCCTGCGGATCACCGGCCAGCTGGTCGATGCCGGGACCGGCGCCCATCTCTGGGCCGACAGCTTCGACGGCGGGCTCGACGACGTCTTCGCCCTGCAGGAGCGGGTCGCCGCGCGCGCCGCCGCCGCGATCGAGCCCACCCTCCAGCTGGCGGAGATCGGCCGGCTCGGCCGCGACGCGCCGGCCCATCCGGACGCCTACGACCGGCTGCTCCGGGCCAATGCCCGGCTCGCCGACTTCACCGCCGCCGGCATGGCGGCGGCGCTCGATCACCTGGACGAGGCCCTGGCGCTCGACCCGGGCTACGCACCGGCGATGGCCGCGGCGGCCTATTGCCGGGCGCAGTGCCATTTCCAGGGCTGGATCGCGCAGGGCGAGGCGGAGCGCGCGGCGGCCGTGCGGCTGGCCTGGGGCGCGGTCGAGCGCGCGCCCGGGGACGCGCAGGTGCTGTGGATGGCGGCCTTCGCGGTCTGGAACATGTCGGAGACCGGGCGGGACCGGGCGCGCGACCTGTTCGGCCGCGCGCTGCTCGTCAACCCGAACTCCGCCCTGGCGCTCACCCTCGCGGGCTGGATCGAGACCATGTGCGGCCGCGCGGAGGCGGGACGCGCCATGGTCGAGCGGGCGCTGCAGCTCAACCCGCGGGATCCGCGCGGCTGGCTGATGTCGGGCGTGATGGCGGTCGCGGCGGTCAGCGAGGCCGACTATCCCGAGGCGATCCGGTGGGCCGAGCGGGCGCTGGCGCAGAACCGACGCTTCGCCGTCGCCCTGCGGGCGCTCGCCGTGGCCCATGTCGGGCTCGGCCAGCCGGAGCGCGCCCGGCAGGCGGTCGCCGAGCTCCTGGCGATCGAGCCCGGATTGACGGTCTCGGGCTTCCTGGCGCGGATCCCCTTCCCGGTCGCCGCCCTGGGGCAGCGATACGCCGAGGCCCTGGCCGAAGCCGGCCTGCCCGCCTGAGCGGGACGCCGGTCAGGCCCCTTCCCGGTTCAGCCGGACGACGAGCTGATCGGCGAACTTGGCGGCGGCCACCGACAGCGAGCGCCCGCGCAGCTGCGCCAGGACCAGCGTCATCGGGGTGAGGTCGCGGGTGTCGATCGGCCGGCTGTGCAGGCGCGGATCCTCCGGGATGCCGCTGGGCACCTGCAGGCTCACCACGTCCTCCCGCAGGGTGAGATTGCGCAGGAACTCCAGCGAGCCCGACTCCACCACGGGCCGCAGCTCGACGCCCCGCCGGGCCAGCGCGTGCTCGATGTGGTGGCGGATGGCGAGCGATCGGTCGGGCAGCGCCAGGGCGTGCGCGAGACAGTCGCGCAGCCGCACCGGCCCGCTCTCCGCCGCCAGCGCGTGGCCTCTGCGCATCAGCGCGCACAAGGTCTGATGGCCGGAATAGAGCGGGTGCAGCTCCGCCGAGGGCGGCGGCTGCAGGATCAGGGCGAGGTCGGCCTCGAATTCCGCCAGGGCTGTCACCGCCTGGGCGTGGTCGCGGACCTGCACGGTGAAGCCGACCTGCGGAAAGCGGGCGCGGTAGGTCTCGACCTCCTCGGGCACCACCTGGGTGACGAAGGCCTGGCTACAGGCGAGCGCCACGTGACCCCGCCGCACGCCCGACAGGTCGGCGATCTGCGAGCGGACCCGGTCGAGATCGGCGGCCTGGTCGCGGATGTGCCGGGCGAAGAGCTCGCCGGCCGCGTTGAGCCGCATCCCCTGCGGCAGGCGCTCGAAGATCGGCGTGCCGAGCTCGTATTCGAGATCCTGGATCTGCCGGGTCAGGGCCGAGGGCGTGAGGTTCAAGCGCTCCGCGGCGCGCCGGATCGAGCCGGCGCGGGCGACCTCGGCGACGTAGGTGACGGTGCGCAGGTGCTTCACGCGCGCACCCTGCCCGGCTGTTGCGTTTATGGCAACGGCACGCTCAGAAAATAGCACTTCCACGCAACAGGTGGTGCCCGTAGCGTCGGCACATCGGGACCCTGCAGGAGCCGTTCGATGATCCGCCGCCGCACCCTCCTGGCCGGTCTCGGGGCCGGCCTCGCCCTCGGACCCCTGGCCCGGGCCCGCGCCCAGGGCGCGCCCGTCACGATCCGGATGGGCTCCCTCAAGCTGATCCACTCGATCGCGCCGAGTTTCTACGCGCGCTTCACCCCGCCCGGGGTGAACGTGGAGGTTGTGCCCTTCGAGAGCCCGACCGAGTGCAAGAACGCCGTGGTCACCAAGTCGGTGGATTTCGGCACCTTCGGGATCGCCGCCGCGACGCTGGGCGCCGCCGCCGGCGAGCCGCTCGTGGTCATCGCCTCCACCTGCAACCGCGGGATGGCGGTGATCGCCAAGAAGGGCTCCGACATCCACGCCATCAAGGACCTGCGCGGCAAGCGCGTCGCGATCTGGCCCGGCAGCACCCAGGAGGTCTTCGTCCTGGAGCGGATGCGCATGGAGGGGCTCTCGGTGAAGGACATCACCCCCGTGCGCGTCTCCTTCTCGGAGATGCACATCGCCCTCGCCCGCGGCGACGTCGACGCCTATGTCGGCGCCGAGCCGGGCCCCGGCGTCAGCCTCGCCTCGGGCGTCGGCCAGCTCGTCGAGTACCCCTACGGCACCGAGATGGGCGCGCTGAACATGGTGTTCGGCGCCCACCGCGACACGCTGGCCGAGCGGCCGGACCTCGTCCGGACCATGCTGGAGATCCACCGCAAGGCGACGGACTTCGCGGCCAGCGACCGCGACGCGATGATCGCCATGGCGGTGGCGAAGCTCGGCCAGAAGCGCGAGGCGCTCGAGCTCTCGGCCCCGAACGTCGAGCTGACCTGGCGCCTCGGGCCGAACGAGATCCGGCAGGCCGATGCCTACGCGCAGCACATGCTCGCGCTCAAGCAGATCAAGCGGCTGCCGGAGCCCGGCTTCATCGACACCCGCTTCGTCGACGCGCTGGGGCGGGCGTGAGCACCGGGATCGAGGCCGGCGCCCTGCCGGCGGCGGTGACGCCGGCGCCCGCCCGCCGGGCCGGATCCGGGCCCGGACTCGCCCACCTGCGCCGGCTGGCGCTCGCCTGCGTGGTGCCGGCCGCGCTCGTCGCGGTCTGGCAGGTCACCACCGCGGGCCGGCCCTACAGCCTGATCCCGCCCCCCGCGGAGGTCTGGGCCGAGATGCGGGATCTCGCGGTCGGCGGCGTCAACGACGACGCGTTCAGCGGCACGCTCTGGACCCATCTCGCGGCGTCGCTGAGCCGGGTCTACGGCGGCTTCGCGCTGGCGGCCGTCGCCGCCCTGCCGCTCGGCCTGCTGATCGGCCGCGTGCCGCTGATCCGGGCGCTGCTCGATCCCGTCCTGCAAGTCCTGCGCCCCGTTCCGGTCACCGCGTGGCTGCCCTTGGCGATGATCCTGTTCGGCCTCGGGCCGCGCTCGGCCTTCTTCCTCGTGTTCCTCGGGGCGTTCTACCCGATCCTGGTCAACACCGTGTTCGGGGTCCGCTCGGTGGAGCCGCGCCTGTTCGAGGCGGCCGCGATGCTGGGCTGTACCGGTCCGGCGCAGTTCGCCCGGGTGGTGCTGCCGGCGGCGCTGCCGTCGATCTTCACCGGACTGCGGCTGGGGCTGGGCTTCGCCTGGGTGGTAATCGTGGTCGGCGAGATGACCGGCGTCCAGACCGGCCTCGGGGCGATCATCATGGAGGCGCGCCAGCTCTCGCGCACCGAGATCGTGATCTGCGGCATGGCGGTGATCGGGGTCGCGGGCTTCGTCTCCGACTGGCTGGTCATGCAGCTCGGCCGCCGGCTGCTCGCCTGGAGCCCCAATCATGGCTGATCCGACGATCCCGATCCTCGACATGCGGGCGGTCTCCAAGACCTACGCGGCGGGCGGCCGCCGGACCGAGGCCCTGCGCGAGGCGAACCTCACGGTGTCCCGCGGCGAGTTCGTCTGCCTGCTCGGCGCCTCGGGCTGCGGGAAGTCGACGCTGCTGCGGGTCGCCGCCGGCTTCGAGGCCCCGACCGCCGGGCAGGCCCTGATGTGGGGCAAGCCGATCGCCGGGCCGGGGCCGAGCCGCGGCATGGTCTTCCAGGATTACGGCCTGTTCCCGTGGCTCACGGTGCGGGACAATATCGGCTTCGGCCCGAAGGCCCGCGGGCGGCCCGCCGCCGAGGTGCGCGACACCGCCGAGCGCTACATCGCCCTCGTCGGCCTCCAGGCCTTCGCCGACGCTTACCCGCACCAGCTCTCGGGCGGGATGAAGCAGCGGGTCGCCATCGCCCGGGTGCTCGCCAACGAGGCCGAGGTGGTGCTGATGGACGAGCCCTTCGGGGCGCTCGACGCCATGACCCGCGAGCGACTGCAGGACGAGCTGCTCGACCTGTGGTCGCGGACGGGGCTGACGATCCTGTTCGTCACCCACGCCATCGAGGAGGCGATCTTCCTCGCGGACCGCATCGTGATGATGTCGCCCGGCCCCGGCCGGATCGAGGCGATCCACCCGGTCGAGTTGCCGCGGCGGCGCGACGTGTCGAGCCCGGCCTTCAACGACCTGCGCCGGATGCTGGCGGCCCAGCTCCACAGCCACCACGCCCCGCGGGCCGCCGCCTGATGGACACCGCGCCCGACGATCCCCGCCGGCCCGAGAACCGCCTCGCCTACCGCGCCGCCGTCGACCGGCCGCGCCTGACGCTGCCGGGCGGCAAGCACGTCGCGGTCTGGCCGGTGGTCAACGTCGAGCACTGGCTGATCGACAACCCGATGCCGCGCCAGATCCTGGTGCCGCCGACCGCCGCGAGCCTGCTTCCGGATATCCCCAACTGGGCGTGGCACGAGTACGGGATGCGGGTCGGCTTCTGGCGCTTCCTCGAGGCCTTCGCCAACCGCGGAATCCGCCCGACGCTCTCGATCAACGGCTCGGTCTGCACGGCCTATCCCCGCGTGGCCGAGGCCGCTCACGCGGCCGGCTGGGAGTTCATGGCCCACGGCTTCCACCAGGTCCCGACGCACCGGATCCCGGACCAGCCGGCGATGATCGCCCGCACCGTCGCGGCGATCACCCAGACCACGGGGCGCCCGCCGCGCGGCTGGCTGGGACCGGGCCTCACCGAGACCCTCGACACGCCCGACCACCTGCGCGCGGCCGGCCTCGAGTACGTCGGCGACTTCGTGGTCGACGACCGCCCCTGCCGGGTGGCGACGTGCACGGGCGACCTCGTCGCCCTCCCCTACTCCGTCGAGCTCAACGACATCCCGCTGCTGGCCATCCAGCACCACCGGGCCGACGAGTTCGTGGAGCGGGCGCTCGCCCATCTCGACCGGCTCGCGGCCGAGGCCGCCGGCTCCGGCCCCCTCGGCGGGGCCAAGGTGATGGGCTTCGCGATCCACCCCTACATCACCGGCGTGCCGCACCGGATCGGCCTGCTGGAGCGGCTGCTCGACGCCGTCCTGGCGCGCAGTGACGCGGTGTTCATGCAGGGGGGCGAGATCCTCGACTGGTACCGCGCCACCGGCGACGAATCCTGAGCCTCGCTGCGAGGAATGACCGTGCCCCCCTTCCCGACCATCCCGCTCCTGCACGCGGCCTACGCCGAAGGCCTCGACCCGCGCGCCGTCGTGGCCGAGGCCTACCGGCGGCTCGCCGCGGTGGACGATCCCGGCATCTTCCTCGCGCTCGTCCCGGAGGCGGATGCTCGCGAAGCCGCGGCGGCGCTCCCGCCCTTCGACCCCGCGGCGATGCCGCTCTGGGGCGTGCCCTTCGCCGTCAAGGACAACATCGACGTCGCCGGGCTGCCGACCACTGCCGCCTGCCCGGACTTCGCCCATACCCCCGCCGAGACCGCGCCCGCGGTGGCGCGTCTCCTCGCGGCCGGCGCGATCCTGATCGGCAAGACCAACCTCGACCAGTTCGCCACCGGGCTCGTCGGCCTGCGCACCCCCTACCCGGCCCCGCGCAACGCGATCGATCCGGCCTACGTGCCCGGCGGGTCCAGCAGCGGCTCGGCCGTGGCGGTGGCCCACGGGATCGTCGCCTTCGCGCTCGGCACCGACACGGCGGGGTCGGGCCGGGTGCCGGCGGCGCTCAACAACGTCGTCGGGCTGAAGCCCTCCCTCGGGGCGATCTCCAGCCGCGGGATGCTGCCGGCCTGCCGGACCCTCGACACGCTCTCGGTCTTCGCCGGCACCGTGGCCGACGCCGACGCGGCCTTCCGGGTCATGCTGGGTACGGATGCCGCCGATCCCTGGTCGCGGGCCCTGCCGGTGCCGGCCGCCCCCGCCGCCCTCCCGCCGGGCCTGCGCCTCGGGCTCCCGGACGCGGCGAGCCTCCGCTTCGGCGGCGACGGGCTCTCGGAGGCGGCCTTCGCGGCGACGGTCGCCGATCTCGAAGCCCTCGCCGGGGCGGCGCCGGTCGATCTCGCGCCGATGTTCGCCGTCGCGGCCCTGCTCTACGACGGCCCGTGGGTCGCCGAGCGCTACGCGGCGATCCGCCCGGTGATGGAGACGCGCCCCGACATCCTCCACCCGACGACGCGGGCGGTCATCGCCTCCGCCGAGCGCCACAGCGCGGCCGACGCCTTCGCGGGCCTCTACCGCCTCGCGGCGCTGCGCCGGGCCGCGGACGCGGTCTGGGACCGGATCGACGTCCTCGCCGTGCCGACCTACCCCCGCCCGCAGACCTGCGCGGCGGTCGCGGCCGACCCGATCGGGCCGAACAGCGAGCTCGGCACCTACACCAACTTCGTCAACCTGCTGGACTGGTGCGCCCTGGCGGTGCCGGGCCGGCCCCGCGCCGACGGCTTCCCCGCCGGGATCACCCTGCTGGCGCCGCGCGGCTCGGACGGGCTCCTCGCCGCCCTCGGGGCACGCCTGCACGCGGCCTCGGCGCCGCGGATCGGCGCGGGCACGATGCCGGTGCCGGTCGTGGAGCCGGGGCCGGCCACGGCCGGACCGGACGCGATCGAGCTGGCGGTCGTCGGGGCGCATCTCTCGGGATTGCCGCTGAACCGCGAGCTGGCCGGCTGCGGCGGGCGCTTCCTGCGCGCCGTGCCGACAGCCCGGGACTATCGCCTCTACGCCCTGCCGGGCGGCCCGCCGCAGCGCCCGGGGCTGCTCCGGGTGGCGGCCGGGGACGGCGCCCCCATCGAAACCGAGGTGTGGGCCCTGCCGCCCGCCGCGTTCGGACGCTTCGTCGGCGCCATCCCGGCACCGCTCGGCATCGGCACGCTGCGACTCGCCGACGGCACGGCGCCCAAGGGCTTCCTGGTCGAGCAAGCCGGCCTCGACGGGGCGGCCGACATCACGCGCTTCGGCGGCTGGCGCGCCTACCTGGCCGACCGCGCGGCCGCGTAGCCCTCGCCCCCGGGGCCTGACATCGGGCAGCGAGAGGAAACCGGTTCCGCTCCCTCCCGCGGCGACAGGCCACCCGCGCCGCTGCTAGGCTGCCGCCCGGTGGCGGAGCGTTCCGATGCGGCGATCGATCCTGTTCCTGGCGGCCTGTCTGCTGGCCGGCATCACGCCGGCGGCCTCCGCCGGGCCCGCAGCGGACGGCGTCGCCGATCTCGGCAGCTACGCCGCCCGCGTGGAGGTTCACCCGTTCGAGAGCCTGACGCTGACCGACCGGCAGTTCCTCACCGGCACGTCCGCGGGAGCGAAGCCGGTCACGGTCGCGGGGATCCTGCGCATCGCCAAGGCGGGGACCGAGCGCCTGCCGACCGTGATCCTGATGCACGGCTCCGGGGGCCTGGGCGGCAACATCGAGTTCTGGCAGCGGGCGCTGGCGGCGCGCGGGATCTCGACCTTCGCGATCGACGGCTTCACCGGGCGCGGCCTGACCAGCGTCAACACCGACCAGAGCCTCCTGGCGCGCACGAACCTGATCCTCGACATCTACCGGGCGCTGGGCGTGCTGGCGAAGCATCCGCGGGTCGACCCGGCGCGGATCGCCGTAATGGGCTTCTCGCGCGGCGGGCAGGCCGCGCTCTACGCCAGCCTCAAGCGCTTCGACGCGGCCTGGAACCGCTCCGGCGTGATCCCCGCGCTCTACCTGCCGGTCTACCCGGACTGCTCCATCCGCTTCCGGGACGACACGACCGTGGCGGATCGGCCGATCCGGATCTTCGGTGGCGGCGGCGACGACTACAATCCCGCCGCCACCTGCGCGGCCTACGCGGAGCGGCTGAGGGCGGCCGGCGCCGATGTCGACCTGACCGTCTTTCCCGGAGCGCAGCACGTCTTCGACAACCCGACCGGGCCGACCCAGCCCGTGGTGGCCCGGGGCGCGCAGACCGTCCGCGCCTGCGCGATAAGCGAGGCGGCGGACGGCGCCCTCGTGGCGGGCCCGGACGCCACGCCGTTCACCTACGCGGACCCGTGCGTGCAGCGCGACCCGCATATCGGCTCCGACGCCGCCGCCCGCGCCGGGATCCTGGCGCGTGTCTCGCACGCGCTGGACGCCGCGTTCCGGGGACGGTGACCGACGGAGCGCGGTGCGGATCTGCGCGGCCCCTGCCTGCCCGCCGCGCGCTCGCGCGGCGGCCGACTCGGTCAATTGACGTCGTCGGCTTGCCCCGCACCGCCCGGGCCGCCCCCAACCTGCGTGTCGCGTGGCGTTCTACCTCCAGGCAGCGTCATGAATGCTCACAGATCGAACGTGCTCGGCCGAACTGTGGCGATCTCGTGCCCAACTGGGCCAGTAGGCGCAGCCTCTTCGACGGCGAGGACAATCTATCGGGGCTCTCTTTAACTGCCCGGAGACCCGCGACCCCGCTCTCGCGGGCACGGACACCTTCCGACCCTAACACCGCAACCAACCTCGCATTAAGAACAGGGACAACCGAGAGCGTAGCTGTGCGCTTCAATCGACAAATCTACTGCGTTAGATACATCATCGAAATTCGATTTGTCTTAGATGCACGGAAATCGAAGCTGTTCATATCAGGGCCGAAAGTCACTTGTCGCGAGACGGAGCCCATCGCCGAGATCCGCCGGCAAGAATGGCCACTGAGCCCCTATACTACTTTTGGTCATTGCGTACTTCGGAGATCGCTGTAGCCAGTTTATAGGGGTTGGACTCACCCCGCCCAACACTGGTATGTCATGTGCAAGCTTGGCTAGAATGGCCCGGCGCAGCGCGAGGGCGACCATGGCTTTCAGACGAATCGGAACGCTCGTGGCGGTGCTCACTCTAGGCGCGTGCTCCCACGCGCCGCTGATGCCGACTGCCTACAGCGCCTTGCCGCCCCCGACCGCGATGCCTGCGGCAACCGCGTCGACGGGCCCGCTCGTGGGCGCCGCGGCACCGCGTGCTGAGCGCGATATCGATCCGCTCCCCGTCGTCATTCCCGGCACTCTGAAGCTCACGGACGCGCAGATCGGCCAGAACGGTGTGAACCCTCTGGCGGTTCTCGATTCCTCGATGCGCAACCGCATGAGCTGGAAGAGTCTCCGTCCGGAGAATCTGACGAAGCCGCCGATCTATTCCGGCCTGTCCCGCATGTCGAACGGTGCCGGCGTCGGAGAAGCCTCGGCCACACAGAAAGACAACATTCCCGGCTTCGATAAGGATCTCGCCACCAAGAGGATCATGTCGGAGTACAATCGCGAAGCGGCGATGGCGGCGCTCCTGAAGGGCGGACACGCCGCCGCGAAGAGCGTATGCTCAGGATGCTGACGTCGCTCTTCGACGCGGCTCGAGAGTGAACGGCGAGTTCTCCGTATCGACCGGCACGCCTCGGTGCGTTCTCACCCGCCACGCCGGTCCCGACTACGGCCCCCAAGCCGGCGAAGCGGCCATCGCTTTCGCCGTGCGCTCCGTCAGCCGACGCCGCGCAGAAGTCCGTTCGCGGACTCCTTCCGGGAGGATCCCGACGATGCGCCGCACCCATCCTCTCCGCCTGCTTCACACCTGCGGCCAAGCGTCAGTAGCGCGGCGAGAAATTCATCCCCGTCACGACGGTGAAGACCGGCGGCGTGCGGTCAGCAAGCTCGATGCGTGCCGGATCCTGCGAGCGCTCTGTCTGAACTGAGGGGCAGAAAACGGTGGAGGGCACCTCGACCGTCGGTGAGAGCACCCGCTCCAGAGGCGTCGGCCTCGTCATCGCGGGCTTCGGGTCCAGCCAAGTTCCGGGCACCACCTGCTGCCCACAATTGCTGACAACCGCTTCATGTATCGTCCCATCGATTGCGGCAGAAACCACACAATTGGCGGGATGGTACACCAACTCGTACTGAAACTTCCTGTTCTCATCGGATTCGGTTTTGAACCGTTTGTCCAAAATCACGGCCGTGTGCGGGCGATCGGTCGTCCCGACAACATAGAGCCGACCGGTGGCGATGGCAGCGACCGTGATATCGGAGGCCGCCGATGCGGGCATGCTGAAGACAAGCGCCAGCACTCCGGAGAGCGTCGCAGTCGAAACCAAGCCGCGCATCCTGCCCTCACCCTCACCCGCAACCTGTTCAGACCCGGCTCGATTGTATCGTCAGCCGTGATCGCGCCCTGAACAGCGGGTCCCACAGCCATTCTACCGAGCAATGGCCAGCGTCCATCACCCGATAGAGGTACTCAGATCTCTCATCCACCGGGATATCGCGCTGGACGGACCGCATACCAACGCTCGAGCGCCGGCCCACCCGTGATCGCCGAGCCAGGGGCCTGGGTCCGGGACAGGAGCGTGCACGAACCTGACAGCCGGCGCATCGACGTGATCGCCATCCGATACCGGGAACGTGCCACCTTTCCTGACCAGGGACCTATACGTCCCAGACTTGGAATCGATGGCGCGGCATCGCGCACCGAATCCTGGGAATGCCGCTTGCGCCGTTCCGCTCCGATCGGTGAGCCTTCCGACCGCTCCACAATCCGACGTCGGCGATGACGCGAAAGCCGAGCGACGAAGGACCGTCAACATCTCTATGATACAACACCGAAGAGTCTCAACATAAAATAGATTGCGCCGAACAGCGTCACACCTGCAGCAACCCAGATAAAGACCAGCAACCATCGATCAAAATATGCGACATCGCAGTCGGCGTATTCTGTGGCGCAGGGAACGCAGTATGCGTTGGAGATCTCCACCTTCGCCCCGCACGTTTGGCAGGCACCGACCGAGAGGGAGCGCTCGCTGGCAGTCATCCTGCGCGTGCGCGGCGGCCAGCCAAAGTGCCAGCGCCGAATGGCAGCCCCTGCCTCCGAGAACCTCATACAAGCACTCGCCACTCGATATGGGCAAATGACATCTGATCCCGTTCGGGATCCATCACGTCTATCAATTTTCAGAATGGTCAATAGCGCTACTTCATAGCGTTAATATTGTCAATCTCGACCTGATGAAGCTCCCACAACCGGCGCCGCGGCTCCGAGTTCGGTATGCTCCGGACATAACCGGGCTGCGTGCCCGAGAGGTGGGCGGTGAACGGACGCTCAGATGCGCGTTCAGTGTGGCATCACGCTCACCGGAGCTCGGACGGCTGGAGGCCGCGTCGCGGGTCCGTCGGCGGATGACGTATCACGACAGGCCGCTCGAGCCCGGCGGATGCTTCACTGTGACGATGCTGCGCTCGGCTCAGAGCCGCTTCGCAGCGGTGGTCCGATCGCGCAGGATCGAGCGCGCGGCCCGGCACCACAGTCGAGTCGGTAGCCAGTACAGCGCTCGCACCGCACCGAGAGTCGCCATGATCGGCACGAACGCGTGCGCCAGCAGATCGAGGATCACGCCAGGCGGCTCATCCGCCTCGATCCGATCGTACCAGATCGGATCCTCGTGGCGGTACGGGTCTCGTTCGGTCATCGCTGGCACCCGCCACAATCCGATCCGGCCCTCATCTGTAGGACCAGCAAAGTGCTGCCCCGAACCGGATCTGGGAGCGCGGTTCGTGCTGCGCCGTCGCGCAGGGCCAGAGCACGCCGTGCCCCGGCGCGGGGCGGCTCGGGGACCACCCGCGCCTCATCGGCTCCCGCGCTGCGCCAGAACCGCGGGAACCGTGCGCAGCATGATGGCGAGATCCCGGTGCAAGGTCCACCGGGTGGCATAGTCCAGATCCAGCGCGACGCGCTCGGCATAGGTCGTGTCGGAGCGGCCCGAGACCTGCCACAGCCCCGTCACGCCCGGCGGCACGGCGAAACAGGTGGGGAATGCCCGCCCGTAGCGGGCGACTTCGGCCGGCACGATCGGGCGCGGACCGACCAAGCTCATCTCGCCGCGCAGCACATTCCAGAGCTGCGGCAGCTCGTCGAGCGAGGTCTTGCGCAGTACGTAGCCGACGGCGGTGACGCGCGGGTCGTCGCTGAGCTTGTGCGTCGCCGCCCACTCGGCCCGGGCCAGAGGATTGGCGGCCAGATGCGCCGCCAGAACAGCGTCGCCATTCGTCACCATGGAGCGGAACTTCAGGCACCCGAAGCGGCGACCGTCCCGGCCCACCCGCATGTGGCGGAAGATCGGCGCCTTACGATCACCGGCATACACGAGAGCGGCGATCAGGATCAGCAACGGCAGCAAGAGGAAGAGGGCCGTGGCCGCCACCGTGATGTCGAGCCCGCGCTTGGCCGCCCAGCCCAACCGCAGACCGCGCGCCACGAACGGCGCCGTTGGCAGAACGGCCTCCGCGACAGCCTCCGCGGCATCGCCCACTTGGTCCGCCAGTTCGACACCGTACTGCGGCGCACGCAAGGCAGGCTGAAGCGGTGGGCCGACGTCGCGCAGCATGTTCTGGCTCCTCGTGACGGCAGGTGGCCGCCAGGCGCAGCAACGGTTAATCAATTGTTACCGATCGGATATCAAATCATCGCGCCTGTTTCAAGCTTAACCGTACCCTAAATGCCAGTATATTTTCCGCCCAAAAATGCAAGAATAGATTTCGATCCCGCAGGATGAAGCACAGTGGCACCGGGCCTCTGCCTCTCGACCCGGCCACGAATCCGCCTCGATGCCGCAATCCAAGCAATGTCACGAGACACCGACCTTGGCCGGATGCTCACCCATCATTGTGCACTGCGTTCGTCCGGCCCGAGGAATGCCGCGCGTTCCCACGGTTGATGGTCGAGAGCTGAGCCACTTGCAGCTCTGTGCTTCTCCCGCGCGCGCGGGCCACCCGTCCGGACCGGGACGCTCGCGCATGGGATCGCGGCGCAATGTCCAGACGTCCCGCCGCAGGCATTCCGGGAGGTCGCTGCGGCGGCGATCACCGGGATGTTGCTGAATGGCGCGACGAAATCAATTTCGCGCCGAGGGCGATCATGACAACGTGCGGGGCGCGCTCTATGGATGGACTTCCGATACAGTACCTCAGGCGCGGTCAGCGGGATGAGACGCGTGCCGGATCGGTGGCATCGGCCGCCGCGCCGCGACGGACCGTGCGTGCGTGGCCCTATTGCGATGCCGCGGGACTAATCCCTATGGCGGCGGGTTCCGCAGCGTGACCCGGATGGGCGAACTCAGTATCCTGCGGATGGCTAAGCGGCATCCAACGTGCAGGAGCGGCCACAATGCCGGAGCCAGTACGGATTGGGGCCACTCATGATGCATGCGCCGAGAGAGAACAGAGTGCCGGGTGGCGCGGCACGCCGGGTGGTCTGCGCCTGTTCGGCCGACGGGTGGGAGCGCGGAGCCTGATGCGGCCCCGGAGCATACCCGCCAAGTCGGCCAGGCCTGCCTGCAACGTCCATCCGCAGCGGATGGCGTGAGACCCGTCGATCCCGTCTGAAAGTCATCAATCCCCGCGGCTCCCGAGGCTCGAACCACACAGGTCCAGCCGAAGGCGCACGTTTCCGATCAAGACTGAGAATAGCGCAATCATGGTCCCTTGCCTGTGGAGCAGCTGCCTGCCAGCGACCGATCGGACATCCACCGGGCGACTCGGTGAGAGCTGCGCGGCGATCGGGGAAGCAGGTTCCGAGCGATGAGAGTCGCGATCGTCCATTACTGGCTCATCGGGATGCGCGGCGGCGAGAAGGTCGTCGAGGCGCTCTGCGACCTCTATCCGGAAGCCGACATCTTCACGCACGCCTACGCCCCGCAATCCATGTCGCCGACCATCAGGGCGCACCGGGTCAGGACCTCGTTCATCGGCCGATTGCCGTTCGCGACCAGCCGATACAAATCCTATCTACCCCTGATGCCGATGGCCCTCGAGCAGCTCGATCTGCGGGGATACGATCTGATCATCAGCAGCGAATCGGGTCCGGCGAAGGGGATCATCCCGCCATCCGACGCGCTTCATATCTGTTACTGTCACTCACCGATGCGGTACGTCTGGAACATGTACCACGATTATCGCGAGCGGACGGGGCTGCTCACGCGCCTGCTGATGCCGCCGGTGGCCCATTACGTGCGCAACTGGGACGCGGTCTCGGCGGGCCGGGTCCACGAGTTCATCGCCAACTCGGACACGGTCGCGCGACGCATCGAGACCTACTATCGACGCCAAGCCAAGGTCATCCATCCGCCTGTGGACACGGCGGCCTTCGAGATCGCTCCGGATGGCCAGCGCGGTGACTACCATCTGATGGTCGGCGAAATGGTCCGCTACAAGCGGCCGGAACTGGCGATCCAGGCCTTCAACCGGTTGGGGCAGCCCCTCGTGGTGATCGGCGGCGGCGAGATGCTGCGTGAACTGCGCAGCATGGCCGGTCCGCACATCAAGATCCTCGGTCCGCAGCCCTTCGAGGTCCTGAAACACCACTACGCACGGTGCCAAGCCCTGATCTTCCCCGGAGAAGAGGATTTCGGCATCGTCCCGGTCGAGGCCATGGCGAGCGGCCGGCCGGTCGTCGCGTTCGGCAAGGGTGGTGTCACCGAGACGGTCATCGACGGCGTGACCGGCACCTTCTTCCACGAGCAGTCCGTCGACGCGCTGATCGATGCCGTCCAGCGCTGTCGGGCGATCGGGGTGGAGCCAGAGCGCCTCGTCCGCCGCGCTGCCGACTTCGGTGTCGGCCGCTTCGCGGACGAGATCAGCCGTTTCGTCGACGGGGTCCTCGCGCGCGAGCGCTTGGCGGCCCCTCGTCCTCCGCGTGAGCCGAGCCGCGCCTATCTGGTCCAGTGAGACGGCCCCGCGCCGGCGGCCCCGGCCTCCTCGCCGAACCGCCGAGGTCACGACCGACGCGGGGGAGGCCCCGGTCTCAGAGGGCGGCGCGCGGCGCCCGCCCGCCGAATCGACTCGACTAAGCGTCCGATGTCCTTGTCGGCATCAGGTGAGCCGCCGCGTTGAGCGTCGAAACACGGGCGGTCGGCTGGTAGTCGAAACCGCCCTGTCGTCCGAACGACTCGATCCCGAGGTCGGCGAGTTGGGCGAGCGCGCGCGACACCCGCTGATGGGCCTGCCCGGTGTAGATGGGATAGGCACAGGGCACCACTTGGCTGCCCTCACAAACCAGATCACCGGCGAAGAGCCCGTTCTTGGCGACATGTGCCCGAAAATCCTGCTCGGCGATCGTCACGGAATCGTTCGCGTGGCCAGCGATGACCTCGACTCCAAAATACTCGCGCCCCTCCACCCGACCGTAGAAATCGGAATACATCGTGAGCCGCTTCCAAGCGCCGTCATGCGCGAAGTTGTAGAGGATCGAACAGTCGAAGCCGCGATTCCCGTCGAAGCTGAAATACAGGCTGATCAGCGTTACCGACGCGAGACCGGGATCTTCTCGGACTCCGCAGAGGGCCAACGCCCGCGCAATGGGGATCGTCGAGATGAGTCGCTGGGCGGTCAAACGGCGGCCACCGGTGCGGACATCGAATTGCGTCCCGCGCCGTGTGATCGATTCGATCCGCTCGCCCAGATGAAAGACCGAACCGCGCTGCCGCAGGGTCCGGGCGGCCACTTCGTAGAGGGCATTGAAGCCTTCGCGGGGTCGCGCCAACTGCCTGTTGGTCGGACCCGGCGCGCGATGCCGGCGGACATAGCGCAACAAGACGCGCGGGCTGGCGTGCTCCTTGATCCAGAGCATCCGCTTCTCGGCAAATTCCAGATCGACCCAGTCGGCCGGAACGCCGAAGAACCGCTTCATGTAGCTCTCGAGGCCGGACCTTCTGAGCAGATAATCACCGATCCAGTAACGAGCAAACTCCCGCGCATTCCCGATTCTGCGCCGCGCCACGCGCGAGAAAGCGGCCGATAGCACGATCCTGAAGATGCCCCATGGACCGGCCCGGACGATGTCGTCCCGGATCGACAGCGGGTACGAAGTGACGAAAGCCTGGGGTGTCAGCTTTCCCCACGTCGGCTTGATCGGAACGTAATGTTCCAGCAACTCCGGAAAATACTTCAGCAGCGGCGAATCGTCCTGAAATATTAGACTTCCGATGTCGAATGTATATCCATTGATGGATCGGTCGATATGATTGCCGCCGATATTTTCAAATTCGTCGATGACGGCAATATTTCGACAGCCGAGATCGTGAAGAATTGAAGCCGATACGAGGCCTGTAATACCGGCCCCTAATACGATCGCATCGAAAATCTCGTCTCCCGAGTGCCCATGACGATCGAAGGCTGAAGAAACGGTCATGATTCGCTTTGCATCGGCCACGGCGTCAGGCGATGGAGGATGATGCCGGAGCATGATGGTCGGCCGCGCGGAGCACGGTGAACATCGCCGACACCTCGAATCTCATCGAGATTTACGGATCGATACCATAGGCTCCTTGCGAAACCCAGTCACTACTATCGTTAACTGAGCAGAATTTGCAAACACACTATGGCGCGCGGACCGAAACACCGCCTGACGGTCGAACTACGCATCTGCAACACGCCTTGGACCGGCAGACGGGAGCTTCCAGCCATTCGGCTGACAGAGGCAGCAATGGCAGCCCTTCAGCAGGGTAAAGTCAACAACGAAAACGGCAGATGCCTATGAACCATTTGATCAATGCATTCGATGCAACGGATGCACCCAGCATATCTCGAGCGCTCCCCACGGACCCCGGGGCCATTTCCGTACCGCTCGCACGGTTGTCGCGGCGCGATGGCGCGGACCGCGGTTTTCTCCCAGAGCGGGCGCGGAACAGCAGCTTCCGGTGCCGGACGGCAGCAACGCCCCGCCGCCGGGCCGGGCCGGCGGTATCCAGGGCCGCCCTCACGTGCCGAGTGATGCGTTCTGGGCCGACTGGCAAGCTGGTTCAGCGAACCGCGACCGTATCGCGGCTGCGGCCGGATCGACCGGGGCCGCGGAAACACCGATACGGCTGACCGGCTGACTCGCAGGATAGGCGCACGCGGTGGCAGCGAAGATATAGAACATCAAGCCCTGATCGACCGTCGGACCTGCGATGATGCTGCCGGAGAGCAGGCAGAGGCAGGCGACGCGGCCGGCAGCACGGATATCGCTCGCGTAGGTGCGCGGCGCCCCGCGCCGGAAGCCGAACACCGAAGCCAGGAACAGCGCGTAGAAGACGGCGCCGGGGATCCCGACATTCGACAGCACCGCGAGGGGAAAGCTCGACGTGCGATTGGTCCCGAGGCCGACGCCCAAGCCGCTGGAGTCGACGAAGTTCCTCCAAGCGTAGGCGTTCCAGGCCGAGCGCTGAACACCCGAACTTGTCTCGGCTTTGCTCAGGACGAGCGTATCGACGTAATCGTAGACGTGCTCTGCCACACCGCTGACGGAGAGGGCCAGGAGCACGAGGACGCAGAACACCAGTGGCCCTGCGACCACCAGACCGGCACTGAAACGGTCCTGCCGATGCGTGCTGCACCGCAGCATCGCGATCGTGTAGAGGAGGGCGATTACCACCCCGGCGCCGACCAGACCGGTCGAGGACGTCGACAGGATCACGAACAGCAGCGAGATCAGCGCCAGGGGTCCCGTGACCGAGGGCTTGCGGCCGCAGAGCCAGAGCATGCCGGTGAACCCGCAACTTCCCAGTGTCATTCCCGCGAAGGCGGACGCTTCCGGCCAAGCTCCGATGATTCGCCGCATACTGCCGACACTCTCCTCATCGTGGAACGTGTACTGAGCGTTGCGAATGAATTGCAGGGCGTCCTGAGTGCCCGTGGCCGCGGTCACCACGTCGATGATGCCGAAGCATATGTTGGCGGCCGCGTAGAGGATGAGCGCCTTCGCGAGCGTTTCGAGCCCGTTCCTCGTGAAACCGAACGCGGTGATGATACTGAAACAAGCCAGATCACCGATGAGATAGACCGGCTGCGTGAAATTGCTGGATACTGGTCCCAGGGGAACGACACCGTCGCTCGTGATCAGGTGTGACGACGTTCCCAGCGGCACGATATAGGTCTCACCCGCGAAGAGCCGCGGCAGGATATAGCTGCTGGCCACCCCGTAGAGAGTGAGACAGAGAAGCCAGAAACCCGGTTCAGGCAGGCGGAACGAACTCAGGACCCGTGTCGAGATGTTGCGATGAAACAGTGTCGCGATCATCAGGAACAGGAGGAAGAGATGGGCCGGCTGTACATTGGCGCCGCCCAGCAGAATTGCCGCGGCCGATCCCAGATTGCAGATGACCACGAACGCGATCACGACCAATTCCCGGCCGAACAGCAGACAGAACAGGCCCACGACGACCGTGATGGCACCAATCGGTTCGAAGCTCATGTCAGGCTGGTCCAGGCATGATCGGCGGCGGATCGGTATCGGCGCTCAGGCCACGCATCGCCAGCCAGACGATCATGCCGGGCCTGTGTCAGGCGACAGCGTGCCCGACCGCCGCCCGGATCGATGCGACGCGCCCGCACGGGCGATCTCAGCGTTTGGCGCTGTCGGTCGGCCGGTGCGGGCCATCCGACGCGGCCGGACCGCGGCTCACCGGAGTGTCCGCCGATCCGGGGCGCTGAGTCGGGGACTGCCGCGTCTCACCGGATCTGTCGGCCGGCTGACGCACGAGCGTCACGCGCACGACGTCGCCGGGCTCGACGACGGCCTCCTCCGAGGCGAGCCATGTGGCCGCCTTCACCCCCTGCTTCCGGGTAATCTCGTAGCGCGCACTCAGGGTTTCAGACGCGTCATCGGTGTTGCCGACCATCTGGGATTCGGCATCGGCCGAGAGACGCTCGGCCGTGCGCGCCTTCTCGTCGATCGAGGCGAGCCTCTGACGGACATCTGCGGCCTCCGACAGCGCTTCGCGGCGAAAACGGGCCTTGAGGTCGATCATGTCGCGCTCGGCGCGTGTGAGGCTTTGCTGAGCGCGCAGCATGGCAACCTGCACGTCGAGCCGGCTGCTCTCGAACGAGGCCTGACTCTGCTCGGCAGCGAGCTTCCGCGGCGCGATCGTGAGTCCTTTCGAGACCAGATCGTTGATGAGGCCGAGTTCGCCGCGGCTGAGCTCGATCTGGCGGTCCAGCGTCTTGGACTTATTATCCAGTGTACTCATCTCATTCTGGAAAATGATTATCGACTGTTCAATCGCCTTGATCTCGGCCTTCAGCGCGTTCCGGCGTGTATCGAACAGGAGCTGCTCACCGCGAACGGCCTGCTCCGCATACGTCTTGTCCACTGTGCCTTTGACATCACCCCCGAACGCGATCGTCTCCGCGCCCCCGATCTCTGCCTCCAGACGGGCCAACTTGGCGGCCAGAGCGACCCGCTCCGCGGCCAGATTTCGCAACTCGCCGCGCGACGTGACCGCATCGCGCTGAATGCCGCGTGGGTCAGTGCCGCGCATCAGGCCCTGAGCCGTGCTGACGGCCTGCAGTACGGTCAGGCCAGGTTGATACTCGTACTTGCCAGGCTGCTGGACCGCACCGATGATGTAGAATGGACGGTAGGTTGCGACTTCGACCGATGCCGCTGGCTTCTCAGCGAGATCGGCGACCTGCTTCAGCGCGACACCGATGGCGTTCGCGAGGTCGATCGGCGTGCCGCCCGCGGCCTTGATCTGGCCGATCAGCGGCATGGATACAGTTCCGTCCGCCGCCACGACGAACTGACCGTTCAGTGCCGTCCACGAGTACGCTTCGCCGGTGTTGCGACGCAGATCGTAGACGCGGATCGTCAGATGATCCTGTGGGCCGAGCACGTATCGACCGGCTTCGTCGGCAACCGCATGCGCGAGCGGGCTGCCGAACAGCAAAACACAGGCCGCCGCAATGAGACGCAGACGCATCAAATTCTCCTCGACCAGATCCAAATCTTGAGTACAAATTTGCGCGCCGCGATCTGCCCACGGTACCTGCACCACAGAGTCCCGAGAGCCGCATTTAATCGTAGCAGACGCAGCCAGCCTGGCCAAGATTTATAGATCTCAGATCTGCCGCGCGGCCGCCCCCCCTGCCGAGACATCGGAGCGCGGGCCGATTCAAGTTCAGCGCGGGCGGTCTCATGTATCAGACCAATGACACTGATGCGCTCATCGTTATTCGCCGGCCAGCACTTCGAGATCGGCCTCAAGGACGCAGGGTCTGCAGGCGAAACCCGAGCAGGAGCATGCTCGCGCTGTAGGCCGCCGCGCCGCTGAAGACCGTGGCGATCAATAGGCCGACCAACCCGATATCGGCGCGGCTCAAGACGGTCTGCAGCGCGAGGACGGCGGCCGCCATCACCGCGCAGGAGAGGGCAATCTGCCAGAGATTACGGATCTGCCCCGCCACACCGGCATCGACGAGACGCCGCGCGTAGATCGCGCTGATCAGGAAGTGAAACAGGGCCGTGGCAAGGCGCGCGTAGATCATCATCATCACGCCGCCGATATAAAATCCTATTGCCATGCTCGAGACCTTCACCACCGACTCGAGGAGCGTGATCTTGAGCATCACGTTCGGCTCGTCCATCGCGAGGCAGAGCGTCGAGACAGGTTGGTAATAGGCGGTGAACATGATGGCCAGCGACAGCCATCGCAGATAGGGCGCCGCGGAAATCCATTGCGCACCGAGGATGACGCTCACGATCTGGTCGGCGGTCAGTGCGATGCCCACGCCGGCCGGGAGCGCGATGATCATCGTGAGTCGAGCCGCCTTCAGGAAGGCGGCTCGTAAGCGGAGGCGGTCATCGGCCATCGTCGCGAACGCGGCCATGACCGGCCGCATAGCCGGACCGATGACGCTCTGAGTCGGGAGGACGGAGAAATCGCTCGCCACCCCGTAGCGGCCGAGTACGGCCTTGTCGACGTGGTAACCGAGGAACATGCGATCGAACTGCCAACTGAAGGCAGCGAGGATCTGTGAGGATGTGAACCAGCCTGTGAACGCCGAAAAGGCACTCAGCCGCGCCAGGGAGAGCCTCGGTCGGTAAGGTGCGAGCACGTAGGACAGGATGGTCGGCAGGATCGCGGATGCAGCCGGATTGATCACCAGGGCCCAGTAGCCGGCTCCCAAGTAGAGAGACCCGATCGAGATCAGGGCCGCGGCCACTTTGCCGGAAAAATCCGCGAGAAACGACGCACGGAAGTCGATCTTGCGGAACAGGTGTACCATGGCCGGGCTGTAGAGGCTTCGCGCGATCGGGGCCGACGCGAGCGCGAGCGTGATGGGGATCAGTCGGACGTCGTCGTAGATGTGGGCGACCGGCCAAGCGGCGGCCATCATCAGAACGGCGATGACTCCGCCCCGAAGAAGGCCCAGCGTGAATGCAGTATCCAGATGCGACTTCTCGATCTTCTGCAGACGCAACAGGGCCTGAACCAGCGGGATCTCGAGGATCATCTCGACGATCGAGATCAGGGACGCGGCGATGGCCGTCAGGCCGAAATCGGCGGGCGACAGGATCCGTGCGAGGACGAGCAGCGTGCCGAGATCGATCGCGCGCGCGGAGATCCGCGCGGCGACACTCCATCCGGCGCCGCGCAGCGTCTTAGAGGCGAGCATGAACGTGTCCCACGGAGGACTGACCGGCGCCACACCGGCCCGGAACGACGTCGTGCCTCGTGGTCACGACATGGATCCGGATCTGAGCAACATGGCGATTCCGATCCTGACACGCTCTGCAAGGCAGTCCTGAACCAGCATCCGGCGGCGGCATCAATCTAGCTAATTTGGTTAGCTTGCGATCGAGCCGCGCCCGCGGTGCGTTGTGGGAGCCGTGTCCGGCTTCCGCGCACCGGGACGCGCATCACCCCGCGAGGCCGGCAGCGCGCCGATAGACGGTCAAGGTCTCGTCGGCCACCCGTGCGATCCGCAGGTGATCCAGGTTGATCTGGCTCTTCGCTCTCAAAGCGCCCAGGGCGCTCGGATCGGTCGTGAGCGTGATCAGCGCCTGCGCAAGCTTGTCCGGATCGTTTGCCGGGACCAGAATGCCCGCCCTTCCCCCGTCGAGCAGCTCGGGAATCCCGTCGACGTCGGTGCCCACGATCGCGCAGCCCGCCTCCCGGGCCTCGGAGAGCACGAGCGGTGCCGGATCGGCGTGGGACGGGAGCACGAAGATGTCGGCGCCCAGCATCCAGCGGTACGGATCGTCCCGCGGCCCGGCGAAGGTAATGGCATCCGCGCAGGCCAGCGCGCGCGCGGTCTGCTCATAGGCGTCCCGGTGAGGACCGCCGCCGACGACGTAGAGCCGCATGGCGCGATTGTGGGGGAACGCCTTGTCGAAGGCCTGCAGCAGATCGGGCAATCCCTTCCGGGGATGCAGGCCTCCGACGAAGACGATGGCGGGATGATCCAGAGTCTGCGGTTCCTCGGACCGACCGCGCATGCGGGCTGAGCCGATGGTCCCGTTGAGCACGACGTCGATGCGGGAAGCCGCGATGCCGCGCTTCCGCATTGCCGCAGCGACCGCGCCGCTCACAGCGATGACCCTGGTCCCAAGGCCCATGAGGACGGCACCCTTCTCGAACTCATTGTGGACGGTCGTCACGAGGGGAACGCGCAGCAGCTTGCAGGTCGGCCAAGCCAGCACGGCGCTGGTCATCATATGGGCGTGGACGACATCGGGACGCCAACGCCGGAGCACACCGCCACATCCGAGGAACGACGTCAGGATCCGGGCCGGCGTGCGCGCGTGGCTCGCGAAGATCGACTCGACGCCGTTGGACCGGAGCAGCGCATCGAAATCCCCACCCTGACTGGCTATCGCGACCCGGTGTCCGGCCTGCGCCTGTTGGCACGCGAGATCGACGGCCGCGTGGACATGGCCGTTCAGTCGGCGCGTGTGATTCAGCAGATGGAGAATACGCATGACTTACGAGCGCTCGTGTCGGATCCGAGCCCCGGCCTGCGCTGGACTCCATGCAAGCCGCGGCGCCGATTAGGCGGGAGATACGACCCTGGCCGAACAGGAGAGCCGCCACATATTCCGGAGCCATCTAGGTGTAAAAGCGCGACCGGGCGCAACAGAAAAATCCGGCGCACTACTGATTTTCAACAATGCCCCGCACCGATCGTGGCGCGCAGGATCTGTCGGACCGGCCGGCGCTTGGGCGAGAAGCGGAAGGCGAGCAACGCCTGCGCACACCGAACGGGCGCGAGAAACGTCGCGACTACGAAGAGCGCATTCGCCATTTTCCACTTCAGGGAACGCGGCTCGATCAGGACGGATCTGATCAGGCCCAGGAACGGCCTGCCACCGTACCGGACACCCCGGAGGATCGCCAGGCAGAACTCGAGGAACTGAAAATAGTATGTCTGCTCTGGCTCGACGAGGGAGACTCCGGGACGCCAGTCGTGAAGAAGACCGCGCAGATGCCTCAGACGTGACTGGAAACGCTGGAGGTCCCGCTCGACGGTGGCCGCCTGCGGGACGCGGCCCAGACCCGAGTCATTGCGGCCATGGACACGGTAGAGCCCAAGACTTTCAGAAAGACTGACGATCTCGCCCATGAACGGGGCAGCCAACAGAATCACGCCATCGACAGCTTGGTCGTACGCGCATTGATGGAGCAGATCGCAGACATCGCGGCGGAAGACATTCCCGGACGTGGGCGGCGTCTGATAGACGCCTGAGCGCAGGATGTCGTTGACAGTCCTGTCCTGCCCGCGGAACGCGCCGAGAGCGGGGTATGGGTCCGCCAGGATCGTCCCAGTCGAGTCGATGCACCTCAGACAGAACTGAAGTTTGGCGACAGTCGGATCTAGTTCCGCGAGAATACGGTCGAGAGCACCCGGCAGAAGCTCGTCGTCCGCGTCGAGAAAGAGCAGAAACGGGGCCCGGGCCTTGGCCAATCCGTACAGGCAAGCCGCCCTCTGACCGCCGTTCGGGATCCGGAACGCCGCGACACCGGACCGCTGGATAATCGACCACGAGTCATCCGTCGATCCATCGTCTATCACGACGATCTCACAAGAGTCATTGCCTTGCCCAACAACGCTTTGAATTGCTCGACCGACAAAATTTTCGTAGTTGTAACAGGTAATGATGACTGCGAGCTTGGGATCCGTGACCACGACAAATGTCTTTCACGCTCGTCGTTCAGCGCGCCCGTATCTCACGGTCTGCAGCGCCCGACAGGATGTGGCTAGCACGGTATCCCGCCGAAATCCACAATCGACATCTGAAGCCGCAGCAAAAATCCAAGTCCAATTGGTAGTTTAATCGCTGACGCTCTGCGCACTTCACGTTGGCTCGGAGACAAAAATCAACACTCCGTGATCGGGAATTGATCGATGATCGTCACCTTCCGGCCCGACTCGGAGCTCTGGGGACGTGTTGAGCCTCGCATGAGGCGCGAGATCAAGGTGACATCCAGGCACGTTGAGCCTGTCGGTCGATCCGTCGCGGCCTACGGCGCCGGCCCGCCCTCCCAGCGCGGGCGGTCGTACCTTTGATCCCCCGGACCTACTCCGAACGGCGGTCTTGTTGGGCGCCGCCAAGCTCCACTAAGGCCCCCTTTCCTGGAGATTCCCCCTCGGTCGGGCCGATCAACCCGCCTTTTCGGGGGTGCGCGGTCGCCTCGTCAATGCTTATGGCCGTAGCAGCACGCCTTCATTGATGTCGGACGGGACAGATTGTTGCTATACTCGTTGGAGGATGGACATCGCGCGCAGCGTGGTGCCGATACGGCACCGTCATTGCAGAAGGGATCCGCCGGGCGCGGCCCGGCGGGCAGACATCAGGTTCGATCGCCATCGATCGGGAGAGATCTAGCCATCATGCACCTACCCGAGACGGCAGCCCGTATCGTATCCTGCGACGTCTTCGACACGCTGCTCCTGCGCGATCACCGGTCCGAGCGCTGCCGCTTCCACGAGATCGCGGCCGTCGCGTCGCAGCTGCTCGCGGCGGAGGATGGCGTGGTGCGCCGACCGGGCGCGATCTACGCCGCGCGCCTGGAGGTGCAGCGAGCGGCCTACCGGGCGCTCGACTTGGCCAATCCCTCGGGCGACGTGCGCTTCGCCGACATGCTCGCGGCCATGACGCGCGTCCTCGGTCTCGATGATCGGGCCGCGGATATCCTGTATCGGGCCGAGATCACGGTCGAACGCGCGCAGTTGCGCGCGAACACCCGGCTGATGACGTGGCTCAGGGGCCGGGCGCGGGCCGGGGGCAGGATCATCGCGGTGAGCGATACGTACCACCGCGGCGAGACCATCGCGCAGCTGCTGAATGCGCTGGCTCCCGACCATCCCATCGCGCGCATCTACACCAGTGCCGACCACGACGCGACCAAGCGGACACGGGCGCTCTTCGATGTCGTTCTCCGGAGCGAGAAAGTGCCCCCCGCCGAGATCCTCCACCTCGGCGATGACACGCTGGCGGACGTGACGATGGCCGCCGCCGCGGGCCTGAGGACGGCACAACTGCTCCGGCCGCGCCACGTGGTGCTGCGTCGCCGCCTCGATGCCGTCCGCGCTCGCGTGATGCACCGGCACTGGATCGGTGCCGCCCGGAGCGGGGCCAGGAGGATCGGGCCGTGAGCGCGACCGACGCCGCACGCGGCCCCGCGGGCGACGACGCGGTCGCGTTCGGCCAGCGCGTGCTGGGCCCGATCCTCGCCGAGTTCTGCCTACGCCTCTGGCTCGCGGAACGCTTCCTCGCGCCGGACAGGACCGTCCTCCTGTTCTGCGCCCGGGGCGGCCTGCGCCTGCAACTCGTCTACGAGCGCTTCCTCCAGCGAACCAGCCTGCCGCAGAACCTCCCGCGCGCGGCCCTGATGGTCTCGCGCCTCGTGGCCGCCCGCACCGCCTTCGATCCGCCGAGCCCCGGCATGCTCTCCGAACTCGGTCGGGAATTCAGCGGCCGGTCGATGGCGGAGATCGCGGCGGCGCTGGCGCAACGCGACGATCTGGCCCTTCCGGCGTCCTGGGATGAGCCCTTCGAGGAGGGGGCATTCACCGCGCTGCTGTCCGGCAACCAGCCCAGCGTGGCCCGCCTTCACGCCGCGGTCGCCCAACAGGATGCCCGTTTCCGCGCGCATCTCGAGGCCTGCGCGGGCCCGGCGCGCCACTGCGTGCTGGTCGATACCGGGCTCTACGGCAGCACGGTCCGCATGCTTCAGGAGGGCCTGCCGGAGCGGACGTGGTCAGGGCTCCAGCTCGCCCGCTGCAACTACAAGCGCCTCGCCACACCGCATTTCCGCCGCACGTTCGGCCTGAGTGTCGAGAGCGACTGGTACAAGCCCTGGGACGCGCGCACGTCGGTGCTGCGCTTCTGGCACCTGATCGAGGCCTGCCTGGAACCGGACCTGCCGAGCGTCCGCACCTTCGCCCAGGCCGTCCCGGGATCGCCGCCGCGGGCCAATCTTCAGGACGACGGCTGGGAGGCGCGGATCGCATCGACGCGGCCGGACCTCTTCACCGGCGTCCTGGCCCACATCGACGATCTTCGCTCCGAGAGCGTCGCGGCGATCCCCGACGACGCGGCGCGGGCGTGGGCGGCCCTGAAGAAGGCAATCATCTGGCCGGATGACCGGACCGTCTCGACCTTGAGTCTCGGCGGCAGATCCCGCGATTTCGGACGCGTCGAGCTGAGCGCGCAGTACGCCACACCGCGGCCGGCCCGACCCGCGCAGCAGATCCGCGACAGTCTCTGGCGCGAGGGCGCGCTTCTCCGCTTCTTCCCGCGGGCCGGCCGGTTCCTGCTTCCCGTGATCGAGGCCGTCTACGCGGGTCGCGCCCTTCGAAGGGAGGCCACGTCCCGTCTCGTCCGCCGCCGCGAGCCCGCGCCCGAGGCATGCGCGGAGCCGCCCCTGTGGCGCCGGCAGGCCTCTGGCGCGAACTGAGGTCTCTCCGTGTCGTCGAATGCAGCGTTCGGGCCTCGGCTACTGAACTTGGATTTTCCTGTCGAGAATCAGAATGCTGCCTATAAAATAATTAGCGTCCCGGATTTTTGCCTCTATTACGTACGCGAATTCTGCGCACGCGCGGGGTCATGCGCGATCCCGGTTCCTGGGATCGCGGGTCCGACCGCGCCGCTCACGCGAAAGGTGGAACACTCTTGTTCTCGTATTCGATCCGCGAATCGGGGCTCCGACAGGAGTAGAGCGACAGCATGACGGCAGTCGGATCGTTCGGAATCAACGGTCGGTTCCTCACCCAGCCGATGACCGGGGTTCAGCGCTACGCGATGAACGTCACCCGGGCGCTGAGCGCGGCCCTGGCCGCTCGGGGCGAGAGCGCCCCCTTGCTGTCCGTGCCGGACGCGCAGGATCCCCGTCTCGCAGGCACGCCGCTCCGCACCGTCGGACCGGCGGGTGGGCATGCCTGGGAGCAATTCGTCCTGCCGCGCGCCTGGCCCGGCCGATTGCTCAACCTCTGCAACACCGCCCCCGCGCTGAAGGCCGATCAAGTCGTCTGCATCCACGACGCGAACGTGTTCAACGCGCCGGAGAGCTACAGCGCGTCGTTCCGGACCTTCTACAGGACGCTCCAGCCGCTTCTGGCGCGCCGTGCCGCGCGGATCGCCACCGTCTCCAGCTTCTCGGCCGGACAGATCGCCAACCATCTCTCGGTGAGAGCCTCCGACATCGTCGTGCTCCCGAACGGGCACGAGCACGTGCACGCCTGGGATCCGCGACAGGCCGTCCGGGCGCCGGCGGCCCTGGACCGGGACGCCGACGGCCTGGAGCGCCCCTTCGTGCTGGCCCTCGGGTCCCGCGCCCGCCACAAGAACCTCGATCTGCTGCTCAAACTGGCGCCCGCCTTGGGCGAACTCGGGCTCGACCTCGTGGTGGCAGGCGGCCAAGCGACCATCTACGCCGCCGAGGACCTGCGGCGCGGCGAGAATGTCCGCCACCTCGGCTTCGTCACCGACCACGACCTCGCCTACCTGATGGAGCGCGCCCTGTGCCTGGCCTTCCCCTCCCTCACGGAGGGGTTCGGGCTTCCGGCGCTGGAGGCGATGGCACGCGGCTGCCCCGTCGTCTCGACCGACCGCGCGAGTTTGCCGGAGATCTGCGGGTCGGCGGCCCTGCTCGCTCCGCCGGACCGGCCGGAACGCTGGCTCGACCAGATCCGCGCCCTGGCCGCGAGCCCGGACCTGCGATCGGACCTGATCGGCCGCGGTCGCGATCAGGCCGCCCTCTTCTCGTGGGAGGCTTCGGCGCAGGGCTACCTCGATCTCATGCGGGCGCCGAAGGTGCGGCAGGCCGCGCGCCCTGCCGCGCGCCCTGCCGCGCGATCCGCGGCACAGCCAACCCCGCCCAGCATCGCCGTCGCCATCGCGACGCTGGGCCGTCCCGAGGTGGTGACCGGCACGCTGCGGCGGATCCTGGATCGGCAGACCCTGAAGCCCGCCGCCATCCTGATCTCCTGCGTCACCCCGGACGATGCCGGCGAGGCGGCCGCGTGGCCCGGCGTGACGGTGGTCACGGGGCGTCCCGGCCTCGCCACTCAGAGAAATGCCGCCCTCGCCGCGCTGCCCGAGGCGATCGATATCGTGGTCTTCTTCGACGATGACTTCGTCCCCGAGGCCGGCTGGCTCGCGGCAGCCGCGCAGCGCTTCGAAGACGAGCCGGACATCGTCGGCCTGACGGGCGACGTCGTCGCGGACGGCATCAAGGGGCCCGGACTGCGCTTCACCGAGGTCGACCGGATGCTCGCCGCGCTGGCTCCGGTCGAGCCGGCGGCGCCCATCGAGGCCTTCAGCCCGTACGGCTGCAACATGGCGTTCCGCCGCTCGGCCATCGGCACGCTGCGCTTCGACGAGCGGCTCGTCCTGTACGGCTGGCTCGAGGACCGCGATTTCGGCGCGGCCCTGGCGGCCCGAGGCGGCCGGCTCGTCAAATGCATGGAGGCCCGCGGCGTCCATATGGGTGTGAAAGGCGGCCGCATCTCCGGCGATCGGCTCGGCTATTCGCAGATTGTCAACCCGCTATACATGCTGCGCAAGGGCACGATGACCCTGTCTCAAGTCTTCGGCCAGATTACCCGCAACGTTCTCAGCAACGTGACGCGCTTCGCGGCCCCCGAGCCGTTCATCGACCGGCGCGGCCGGCTGCGCGGCAATCTGCGCGGCGCCGCGGACGTGCTCCTGGGACGGCTGGAGCCCGAGCGGGCCCTGAAGATCCGACGGAAAGTGTGAGATGAACATCCACAACACCAACCGGATCCCGCCGGACCAGTCCCAATCGGTCTCCCATTTTCCGGAGACGACCTCCATCGGCGTGCAGGACGGCCCGCTGGCCGTCATCTCGGCGGCCCTCAAGGCGGCCCGCCGGCACAAACTGGCGGTGGCCGTCTGGGTGGTCTTCTGCATCGGCTGCGCGGCGCTCTACACGGTGACCGCGACCCCCTTCTACACGGCGACCGCTGTGCTGCTGCTCGAGCCGCGGCGCCCGGTGGGCTCGGGCTCCTCCGATGGCGCCCTGATGCCGAGCCTCGATGTGGGCCGGGCCGAGAGTGAGCTCCAGGTCCTCCGCTCGGAACGGCTGCTGGCGAACGTGTTCAACAGTCTCCAGCTGGCGAACAATCCGGAATTCGGTCCTCCGGAAGCCGAGAGCCCGAAGGAGCCGGGCCCGGGCGCGTCCGAATTGTCGGGGCTGCGGACCGCCCCGCCGTCGACGGCAGCCATCCTGCAGCAGAGGAAGTTCGAGAATTTCGCCGAGCGATTTACCGTCAGGCGGGTCGGACAGTCGTACGTTGTCGAGGTCTCGTACACGTCCAGAGACCCGAACCTGGCGCGGCGCGTCGCGAACGCGGCCGTCTCGGCCTATCTCCTGCAATCCATCGCTGCCAAGGCCGATGCGGCCAAGAACGGCGCCGAGTTCCTCCAGGGTCGCGTCAATGCCCTCGCCTCCCAGGCGCGGTCCGCCGCGGCGGCCGTCACCGAGGGCACGCTGCCGGACGCGCCGACGCCCGATGCCGACGCGCGGGTGATCGGCGCGGCGCTGCAGCCCCTCAAACCCTCGGCCCCGCGGAAGACCCTGATCCTCGGCCTCGGCGCGATGATCGGCCTCGTCGGCGGCTTCCTGGCCGTGGCGCTGCTGCAGGCCTTCGACCGCCGGATCCGGACGCCGCAGGATCTCGTCCAGAGGGCCGGCATCCCCTGCCTCGCCGTGATGCCCGAGGTCCTGCGCAAGACGGCCGAGGGGCGCCGCGAGACCGTGGATCTGCGCAACGTCAACGCGCCGTGGTTCCTCAACGTCAAATTCTCCACGGGCGTCCGCGACCTTCGGACGTCGATCCAGCTGGCCCTCTCCGCGCGCGGCCACGAGTCCGACTGTGTCATCGCCCTGGTCGGCTGCACCCCGCGCACCGGCACGACCCTGATCGGCCTGAGCTTGGCGCGCCTGCTGCAGGAAGGTGGCCGGACCGCCCGGCTGATCGACACGAATATCCACGGCGCCGGAACCTTCTTCCTGACCCCGGACTCCAAGGCCGGGGTCGGCGCGAGTCTCGCCGACCTGATCATCAATCCGAGCCATCTGGCCCTCGCCAAGTTCGTGGATTTCGGGGGCGTCTCGGTCCTGCCGTCGCGGTCGCCGTACACGGCGGTCGGCACCGGCATCTCCCTCAGCTCCTCGGTCTTCCAGAGCGTCATCGACCAGATGCGCCGGGGGGGCTACGTCATCCTCGACCTGCCGCCGCTCTCCGTCTCGGCCGAGTCCCGGGTCGCGGCCCGTCGAGCGGATGTCGTGGTGATCGTCGCCGAGGCCGGGCGGACGACCGTCGACGAGCTGTCGGACGCGGTGAACGGCCTGATCGGTGCCGGCGCGAACGTGATCGGCGCCGTTCTCAATCGCGCGTGAGCCGTGCCCTCGCATCGTCGGCAAATCCGCGCTCGACGCTCAGAATCAATCGTGAAATGGGACCTGCGTCGATGCGATCTGAGGACAGGGGCAAATTTCAGGTCCTGTATATCCAGCCGAGGACACCCGTCTTCGCAGGGATCGAGCGTGTCGTCGATACGATCTGCACTGAGCTTGCCACACGGTTCAGGGCAGAGTTTGACGTCGATGTCCTGAGGCTTTCGCAGCATGAGAACCATCCGCCAGAGCCACGGGTTTACCGGAGCGTCTTTCGGCCGGTGAACTCGCGGCTCAATCTCCTTCGAACCTTCAGGTCTGTTATCCAGGAGAAGCGCTACGATCTGGTGATCGTTCCGCAGATCGAGCCGACCGTCATTTTCTGGTTCGCGCGCCTGGGAATCCAGCAGCGCGTTGCCATGCACCTCCATGGCAATCCTAGACGGGAAGCCGCGAATTTTAAATCAGCAATGTACTTCTTCCTTCTCAATCATCTGGTCCTTCGCCGCATCAGATCGGTCTTCGGGACTTCTCCAAGACAACTTGAAGCGTTCAAACAGGATTTCAATTGCACCCGCCCGATGTACTGGGTGCCGAACCCGGTTCGACGCTTTGAACCGTCAAGCACCGATATGCGGCGAAATTCGACTCTCGTAACCTTCGTGAATGTCGGGCGTTACGACTTTCAGAAGGGCCAGGATATCCTGATTAGGGCGTTTGCGAAGCTGTACGCTCGCCGAAAAGATGTCAGCCTCAATCTGGTCGGTCATGGCTCCGATAAGGCGGCCCTCACCGCGCAGATCCAGGCACTCAACATGTCGAACGTTATCAAACTCGCGCACCATCCCGAGAACCCCCAGCAAGCACTGGATACCAGTGATGTGTTTGTTGCCACGTCGCGCTGGGAGGGCTGGTCGCTCGCCATATGCGAAGCGCTCCGGTGCGGGCTGCCCGTCATATCTACCGATTGCGAATTCGGTCCGAGCGACATCTTGGTCGATCAACGCCTCGGGCGTCTCGTGCCTCCAGATGACGAGGACGCATTGGTCAGAGCGATGATTCACTACTGCGAGAATTTAGATTTTGAAAAATCCTTCTCCTCCTTCAGAAAAAAACATATTGATCGCTTCAGTCCCGAGAACGTGGTCCACGTTCACGCCGACGCAATCCGAGAATCCGTTCTCTGATTGATCAAGACACACCAGGATTCCGCATCGCGCTTTGCGCCATTTTCCGAGACCTTCATGTCCCTTTTACGCCGAACCCCGCTTCTCGATGGTGATAAGGTGCGATCCCTTTCGTAGCATGCTCGCATCATTTTCGATTCTACGATCGCGAATATTCAGCGGATCGGCGAGTTATCCCGACTGAGGGCGTCCGAGGAAAGTTACGATACGCCTGCCATGGCCTAGTGGAGTAACCGCCGTGCTTGAGATCTATAAAAACTCGATTTACGCTGAAAATAATCCCGACTGGCACGAAGCGGACGCACCGTGGAAGGCGGCGCAGATTGGGAACATAATCAGAAAAAACGGAATCCGCTTTGAGAATATCTGCGAAGTCGGGTGCGGGACCGGCGACGTCATCTTAAATCTTGAGCATATGTTCGATCACTCGCGAGGGTACGGATACGAGATTTCGCCGCACGCGTACTGGCGCGCCAAGGATAAGGAAACGGCGCGCACGAAATTTTACCTGGACGACGTCTTCGACGCACCTGGCGCGCCCTTCGATGTACTGCTTGCTATCGACGTCATCGAGCATGTCGAGGATTACATCAGCTTCGCGAAGCAGCTCCGACCGCTCGCAAAGGTCAAGATTTTCCATATTCCCCTCGATCTTTCGGTCCAATCACTGCTCCGCAGCAACCCGATCTTGCACCTCCGGTCCAGCGTCGGTCACCTCCATTATTTCTTCAAGGACACCGCACTCGCCACTCTGCGTGACTGCGGATACAATGTGATTGATTATTGTTATACGGCAAGTCGCATCGAACTTCCGAATCAAGCTTTGTCTAGCCGTCTGATGAGTGTTCCGCGTCGGGCGCTGTTCGCATTGAGCAAGGATCTGACCGTCAGAGTGCTCGGAGGTTACTCACTCCTGGTGCTTGCCGAATAATCTCGAGCACGTTCCGAGAAGCCGTGCACGCGGTCGCTTAGTCCCACGCTGTCCACGATCCACTGTTGCTCGAATCGGCTCTCGCGGCGAAGCGTTGGAGAGGCGTTGTCTCCCCTTCTCCGCCGAACCCGGATGGACAGGCGAGGCAGCAGCCAGGCCGACTGCTCTGCTCTTCCCGGCCTGCGGGCCAGGAGACGGGACAGGCCTATCACGTCGCAACGCGGCACGATCGCCTCGATGCCCGCACGCGTCCTCGCCTGCATCACCAGCGTGACGTGCGCCTCTAGAATCTGAACTCGATCAGCACCGGAACGCGACGACGGCGGCCAAAGCCAGGGTTGAAGCGTAGGCGCGGGCGAGCTTGTCGTTGCGGGTGGCGATGCGACGAAAGTCATTGAGTCAGTTGAAAGCTGCCTCGATGCGCCAGCGGTCTTGATAGCGGGGCTTGTCATGACGGATCCGGCGCATGCGACCGCGTTTAGCCGGAATGACGGGCGTGATGCCGTTCCCGCGCAGGTCGGTGCGCAGCCAATCAGCATCGTGGCCCTTGTCGGCACTCAGGCGGCGGATCCGGCCGGGCGCCTCGGCCAACACCGCTAGGGCGGCTGTTACGTCACTAGCGTTGCCCGGCGTCAGCAGGCGAACGCCGGGCCGACCGAGGACAACGGTGAGCGCGTGGATCTTGGTCGTCTGACCGCCGCGCGACGGGCCGATGGCCTGTGCCCTCGCCCCTCCTTCCCACCATGGGCAGACCGGTGAGCCCGGACGTAGCTGCTGTCGAGCGCGGCTGCATCGCCGGACCACCCGGCCTTGGCCAACGCGGCCAGCATCGCCCTCCGGAAGCCGCGCCGCGACCAGCGATTGAAGCGGTTGTAGACCGTGGTGCGTGGGCCATTCGCAGCCGGGCAGTCGCGCCCCGGCGCGGGGACATGATGTCAAACTAACTGTAGACGCGGAAATAATCGACCTGCATATGGACCAGCTTCTGAGCTTCGGTCAGCTGCGGCACCTGAACGTCTGTCCGCAGAGCGAGTGTGAGCAGCGGCCAGAAGACATCCCCCGTCTTCGCCATCTCGGAGGCGCGCGTCAATGTCCAGATGTTGACCTGTTTGGTTGCTGGATTGATGACAGGCTTGCGTTCAAAGTAGGGGATGCATTTTCCATCCTGAATCAGGACCCCGTAGCGGCAATATTGCTGAGTCATATCAACCGGTGTCGGAACACCGCTGCCCTCATTATGCTCGTCAGGCTGGCCCCACTCATGCAGATAAACGCCGTAGAGATTGGGCTCGAAACCCTTCTGCTCGACAATATCGACCTCTATACTTCTATTTTTATTTGATATACCGTCCCGATTGAGCAACCAGAACGCGGGCCAAGTCAGAGGGTGTTTTGGAAATTTCATTCTGGCCTCGAAATAGCCTCGCGCCCATCCGACGGAGACAACCCCGCTCCGACTCCCGGCCTGCAGGTTTCCCGAGATCCATTGATAGTCGGATATATCGTTTCCGTAATAATTTATGACGGACATTTTCCGTCCGATATACTTTGCTGATATTTGAAGAGCAGTGCCACCCGTGGCCTCCGCGTCCTCGATGATCTCGTATGGTTTGAAACCTTCTGCTCCGGAGAGGGGCGCGAACGCGGAGCGGCCGTAGTATCCGGAAGGTCCGGTCGTCGCCTTCGGACCGCCGTTCCAGATCCGTCCGTTAATCTCCTTGAAGGGCTCATCGAAAACGAGCGTTCGCCCCTGTGTCGGGTCTGCAGTCACATTGGTCGCCGCGCTGGCGCGACCGATTCCGATCAGGGATGCCGTCGTCCAGACTGGCAGTTCTCGAAGACCGAGTTTCAGGAAATCTCGGCGGGCCCACTCGGACTTCATCATTTGCGGCGTTCCAAATCGCGAGGCGATTACTGATTTCTCATCCTACCCAAGAGATAGCCTTCGCCTCAAGGCTTTACCCCGAACAGCTCCGGACCCTCGATGTGGACGGCGGATCACGCGCGCGAAAGCCGAGCTCGAACGTCCGCCGGCCCAGCGGTCCGGGTTTGCAGCGCCAGAGTTTGTCCGTCACCACCATCGCCCTGCAGTTCAACGTCGACCGCAAGACGGCCCGTAAGGACATCGCCCACGGCCTCAAGCCACCAGCCTACAAACCGCGCCAACCCCGCGAGCATCATCCTGATCCCTTCGAGGCCTATCTGCGCGAGCGCGTTGCCGCCCATTCTACGCTGACTAGTTCCCGGCTCCGACGGGCGATCAGGGAGCGCGGCGCTCACCGGAGAACTTCACGGCCGTCGGTCGCCGCCCGCCGGAGGTGCCGGGCGGGCGCAATCTGTTCTTCCAACTCGTCAGCGCGCGCAACGAGCGCGGCGCGATGATTCAGATCTCGAACCGCGGCTTTGCCCGATGGGGCGAAGTGTTCGACGCCCCTGTCGCGGCCACCCCGCCCGTCGACCGTCTGCTGCATCATGTGTCGTGGCGCAACGAGTGGGCGAGCCACCCGCTGTGTCAGCATGGTGATCTGGCGCCTGACTACATGCGCTCGAGGCCGCCCATCACACCGCCACCAGCCTCGAAGCGACGAGGTCGACCGCTCTTGCGACGCGATCCTGAAGTTCGCCACAGCTGATCAGGCTGAAGTGGCTATTTTCCCTTCGGCGGATCTGCGGATGCTGCACCCGTCATTGACAAGACCGCGTCGGATCGCGAAAGTCACCCTGCGAAGCTCAGACTGGAACGACTCAGGTGGCCGCTTGAGCCTGGTTTCGACTGCGGAATAAATCGCCGCGCGAGACGTTTGAGGCAGTATCGGCCTCTCGCAGCACTTCACGGTCGACGCATCTCAGATTTGATCGGACAGAGACCTTACCTAGACGCTCAAGAAAGCTGCGAGGCCGGCAGATCATCGAAGCAATTAGCCACACTATACTCTCAGCGGGAAACTCATGTCCTCAATCTCGAAAGCTGAGAAGAGTATATCAGGCCCGACGTATCCCGTCCTGGCGATCATCATCAATTGCTTCAACTACGAAAGATACGTTCACTGTGCGATTCAGAGCGCCGTCTCACAGAACAATCGATCTTGCGAGATAGTCGTCGTCGATGACGGATCGACCGATCGGTCCTGGACGGTCATCCAGTCGAGCGGAGTGCGAGCCTTTCACAAAACGAACGGAGGACAGGTCAGCGCCTGCCTTCTGGGACTTGATAAAACTGTCGCCCCGTTCGTCTTATTCCTCGATGCGGACGATCAACTCTTGCCGAATTCGCTCGCGGTCATCATAAGCGCGCTCGATGCGGACATCGCGAAGCTGCAATTTCCTCTGACTCGGATCGACGAGGCCGGATCGATGATCGCACCCGCCTTCCCGTCCTTGCTGGAAGGACGGGAACGCGACCGCTTCAAGAAGTTCGTGAATGAAGCGGGAACCTATGTGTCCCCTCCCACCTCGGGAAACGTCTTCCGGAGGGATGTCTGCGAGTTGCTGCGGGAGGCCACTTACGACTCGGCCGTCGACGGGGTCATCCTGTCAGCAGCCCCCTTCTTCGGGGACATCGTCAGCCTGAAACGGCCGCTCGGATGCTATCGGATCCATGGGGAGAACAAATCCGGAGTCGGGAGCATGCTCTCGCTCTCTCTGCTGGAGCTACACAAACGGCGCTTCAGCGACCGCGTGCTGCATCTCAAATCGGCCTTGCGGCAGCGAGGTCTGGTCGACAGCGTCCAGCCTCCGAACCAGATGTACTTCCACAACATCTACGAGATCACTCACGACATCCTGTCCGGAAAGAGGGTGTCCGTGAAGAAGGCCTTATGTGCGGTTGGCCGGTTTCCATCTTGGTATAGCCCGCTCAGACGGGTGGCGACCGCTTCGGCGATCATGATGGCGATCGTTTTACCGAACACCATCAATGCGCGCTTCATCAACTCGTGGCGCTTTCACTTGGTCCGGCTGCTCGCGTCGCTGAAGCGACGTCCGGCGTCGGGCGTAGCGTAGCGTTCCGATGTCCGCCGGATCTTGACCTGACCGGCTGACTTTAGAGCCTCTAGCAAAACTGGGGTTGGCGCGTTGGGAGGAGATGGCGAGACCGCTCCTTCCCATGGCGTGCGGGCCGAGATCGCACCGCTGCTTCCGCCTGATCGGGCCAAGCCGAAGGGCTGTCGGCCTCGGACCTCTGACCGCGCGGCGCTGACGGGGATCCTGTTCGTGCTGCGCTCAGGTACGCCGTGGGAGTTGCTGCCTCGGGAGATGGCTGCAGTTCGGGCATGACCTGCTGGCGGCGTCTGCGGGATTGGAAGAGGGCCGGAGTGAGAGATCGCCTGCAACACGCCCTTCTCGACCGGCTCGGCCGCCAGAACGGCATCGACTTCAGTCGAGCTTCCCTCGACAACGCCTCGGTCGCCGCAAACGAAGGGGCGCGGCGACAGGCCCGAACCCGACCGATCGGGATAAGCCGGGCACAAAGCGCCACGTCCGCACCGACGCGAAGGGCATCCCCTCGCGCTGAAGCTGACGGGTGCCAACGTTCACGAGAGCCGACCTCTAGAGGCGGTCGTGGATGCCGTCCCGCCGATCTGTTCATACTGGGCACGGCCACGCAGGCGGCCATCGCAGCTGCACGCCGATAGGGCCTACGACCACCGCCGCTGTCGTCAGGCGCTGACCCGCCGCCGCATCCAGCGCCACATCGCCCGGCGCGGGATCGCGAGCAGCCAGCGGCTGAAACGTCGCAGGTGGGTCGTCGAGCGCACCCTGGCGTGGTTCGCCCAGTTCCGCCGCCTCGCCATCCGCTACGAGCGACGCAGCGGCATCCATCTCGCTTTCCCGACGCTGGCCGCTGCCCCCATCGTCTGGCGTTTCATCAAACGATGGTTTTGTTAGGCGCTTCAAGGACCGCCTTGGCGTTCATCGCAAGTCGTTGAAGTCTTTGGAGTACCGTCTGGACCGAGGATCGCCGCGCAGTACTCAAATTAACCTTCGCCGGCCAACCTCGTTACAGGCACGGCAAAGGATTTGGAACCGCAAACTGACCCTCCATTCAAGGTCTTAGCGAATGTTTATAGCGGTGAAATAGGAATGGCGCGCCCTGACGGCGGGTTTTCGAACGAATTGCTCGAAACGCTGGCCGAATGGAGCACCACCCTTGAGCACCGGAAGTCGCATGATTTGCCGGTGCCGCCATGTCCCTAAGCGGCGCGTTCGACACCCAGGCAGCGGCCAAGCTAACCACCAAGCGCAAGCGCGCGAAGCGGGAAAAGCCTCCTTCCCCGTTCAGCCTCCGGCTGAGTGCCGAGGAGCGCGCCCGCCTGGCTGCTGAGGCCGCGGGCGCTCCGCTCGGCACCTACGTCAAAGCCAAGCTGCTGGGGCAACCGGTCCCGGCGCGGGTACGAAAAAGCGGCATCTCGATCGCCGATAGAAGGGCGCTGGCGCAGCTGATTGCCCTACTCGGGCGCTCACGTGTGTTCAGCAATCTGAACCAGCTCGCCCATGCGGCGAACACCGGCTCGCTACCGGTGACGCCAGACACAGAGGCAGCGCTCGCCCAGGCACTCGCTGACCTCCACGAAATCCGTGCGCTGCTGCTCACCAGCCTCGGCCTCAAGCCGGAGGCGCAGCCATGATCCTCAAAGGCTCGCAGCGCGGCGGCGGACAGGACCTTGCCGCCCACCTTCTGCGTACCGACGACAACGAGCATGTGCGCGTCCACGAGTTGCGCGAGTTCGCATCTGACAATCTGCGCGGCGCGTTCAAGGAAGCCGAAGCGATCAGCCGCGGCACCAAATGCCGCCAGTATCTTTTCTCGTTGTCATTCAGTCCGCCCGAGAGCGCGCGGGTCAGTGAAGCGGAATTCGTCAAAGCGATTGACGAGGCTGAGAAGCGGCTAGGCTTGGATGGCCAGCCGCGGGCGGTTGTCTTCCACGAAAAGGAAGGGCGCTTGCACGCGCATGGCGTTTGGAGCCGGATCGACGCCGCGACAATGACGGCGCGCCCGGTGCCGTTCTTCAAGAACAAGCTCGTAGCCCTCTCCCGCGATCTCTATCTCGACCATGGCTGGGATATGCCGCGCGGGATCGCTCAGGCGGGGATGCGCGATCCCAAAAACTTCACGCTTGGCGAATGGCAGCAGGCGAAGCGCCACGGCAAGGACCCGCGCTGGCTCAAGGCGGCAGTACAATCCTGCTGGCAGGCATCTGATAGCGGAGCCGCATTCTCCAGCGCGCTTGAAGAGCATGGCTGCTTTCTCGCCCGTGGCGACCGACGTGGTCATGTCATCATCGATCATGACGGCGAGGTTCATTCGCTTTCGCGCGTCCTCGGCCTCAAGACCAAGGATCTGAAAGCTCGGCTCGGCGATGGGGAGGCGCTGCCGTCCGTCGAGGCGACGAGGCAGACGGTCGGCGAGCGAATGACGCCCGCGCTCAAGCGTCATGTCGCAGAGAGCCGCGAGAAGTTCGGGAAGCCATCGGCGCTGCTTGGCGATGCTAAGGCGCAGATGACGCTCCGCCACCGTGATGGACGCGGCAAGCTTGAGCACGATCAGAAGCTCACCTGGGATGCTGAAACGAAGGTCCGTGCAGCACGACTGCCAAAGGGCCTCGTCGGCATCTGGCACCGTATCACCGGCAAATATCAGGAAGTGCGTGCCCAGAACGAGGCCGAAGCCAAGGCCAGCCGCGAGCGGCAGGCCGAAGAGCGTCAGCGTCTGATCGATCGTCAGCGAGACGAGCGCGCCCGCCTCCAGGTGATGTTCAAAGAATTACGCAAGCGCCAAGCCGAAGAGCTGCTCGAACTGCGTCGCGAGCTTGGGCGCTTCTTCAAATTCTCCCGCGGCCTTGATTCGGGTCCAGCCCAAAAGCGCGAGATTTCACTCGGGCTGAGACTGAATCGCTAGCTATCCAATAACGGAGAGCGGTCATGCAAAACGACAAGGACAACGGAGCCATGCTTGGATTTGCTCTGATTATCACAATGGCAACCTTCTTGTTCGCCTTCGTCTTTGCAATCGTCACCTTTCTCTCGATCATCATGACCGGTGTTTGCCTACTGGCCTGGAACAAACCCGTCACGCTCTTCGGGCAAACTATCACGCCGCAGGAGGCTCACGAGTTTGTCGCGCGCGGCTTACTGGGCGCAGCCCTTGCTCCCTGCTTTGCGCTATTCGCCTCCGGTCTGTTCGGTTTTCAGATCAGGCAGGACTACTGGCTCTTCTTTGTTTTTGGCGGCTACGCGTTCGGGTCGCTCGTTGTCGGCTACCATATCGAGAAGGCCAAGGCAGAAGCCGCGCAGCAAGCCGCGGCGATGCAGGCGCTTCTGCCACCTAAGCAACCGGCACGGCCTGTTCGCACGATCGAGGCCCAACCTTCGGTCACGCCTGTGTCGGACGAGCAGCCTCAGCCCCAGCCGTTCCGCTTCGCAACCTGGGATGATGAGGAGGAGCTGCGCAAATGAGCGTGCGCCAGTTCATCGAATTTCACCAGTTCCTGTTCAGCCTTGAGTCCCAGGCGGCCCAGCGGCTCGCTTGGGAGGATGCTGAGCAGGCGCGGATCGCACGAGTGCGGGCGGAGGCAATCGCCGCTGCGCGCCTTCGCGCCATGCTCGATGCGAACCCGAGCGGTCAGCTCGGGGACGCGCGGCTCAATGATCTCGAAGCTCTCAAACGCTCGGGGCTACTATGACCCTGCCCGTTCCCGCCTACCGCCACATCCGCCGCGGCATCGAGCTTGGCTTCATCAATGGCTCGCCGCTCATCTATGACGGCACAGAGCCAGTCGCGATCGACGCACAGGCCGGTAAGGGCAAGCTGACGCGCTTCCTCGGTGTGAATCTGGTCTCGCCGAGGACCGATCACCTCACCAAGATCATCACCGATCCGAAGGATGGCGAGCTGGCCTGGGTGTCTTGGGTGACGCTCAAGCGCCAGGGCTATGAAGTGCGCTTCATTAACCCCGGCAAGCTGCACGGCTATCCGTCCGAGAGCTACAACATCAACACGCGCCTGCTGGAAACGGCAGCAAACCCCGCCCTGCGCGGCACCGTCGGTGAAGCGGCCTATGACGCGGCGAGCTTTCTCGTGCCGCAGGACCCGGAAGCGAAAAACCGCTGGGTCAGTCAGGGCGTACGGACCATGTTCACGCTCTACAACAAGGTGACTGCACTCTACGCGTCCGATCGCTGGTCCTGCTCACCCGGCGGCTTGTGGGATTTTTGGGGCCGTCCGCGCGGCGAGATCGCCGAGGACCTCATGCTGTGGGCCTCCGATCGGCGAATGGAGGATGAGGCTGGCATGTGCCGCCTGATCGCTGGACTCACAGTCTCGCCCGACCAGTGGAACGCCTATGCGTCCCTCATCATCGAGCGGCTGCAAGGCTTCCAGCCAGGCATGGCAGCGCGCGAAATCACGAGACGCAATTCCTTCGATCCTACCGATATGAAGCGCCAGCGTACCGCCCTCTTCGTCATCGGCTCGGCCCGTTCTGAGACAAGCCGCACCTTCGTCGGCGCGATGACCGCGGCTGTCATTGAGCGCTTCGCAGATGCGCAAGGGCCACTCCGCGCGCTCGTGGTCGGTGAGGAATGGGGGCAGCTCTATGTCTCGAATTTTTACGAGGTGCTGACGCTCTACCGGCAAGGCGGCATCAACTTCCTCGGCGTTTTCCAGAATGCCGCGGCGCAGATCGAAACGCGGTATGGGCGTGAGACAGCGCGTATCTGGAAGAAGGCTGTTGCCCACACGCTATATCGCGGGCTACCCGACAGTGACACGCTCAAAGAAATTGAGCATCGTTCAGGGAAAACGTCGATCATGGTTCGCGGCTTCAACGTGAACTCAAACCAGGTCAACGGCTCAGGCGATAACCTCGTCGAGCAAGCGCGCCCCCTTCTTCAGGTCGAGGATATCAGGCGCGCGACGGGCGAAGAAACGGCGCTGCTCGATGCGCGAGATCAGGGCTTTTTCGTCGTTGAGACGCCAGTGTTTTGGCGAAGGCGTGAGATCAACGGATTACTGAGAGACATCAGCAGCAGGGCGCCGTGAGTAGAACGGTTACGCGGAACCCAAATAAAAAACAAAGCTTTGCATGTCCAATAACGCAATGTCCGACCGAAAATACTCAACTACCTCACCGGTTGCATAATAGCCATGGGGTTGCTACCGTAAGTGGGGGGAGCATTGTCTAAATGGCAGGAGATGTCAGATACGACCGGTTGATACTCCTCATGGACGACGACGAACTTGAAATTTTTTGTCGCGCCTGGGTTGAGAAAAAATCAGGTTACATCGAGGTCAAACGTTTCGCCGGCACAGGCGATATGGGGCGTGATGTTGTTGGATTTGCCACAGACCAGCGGCATGATGGACCATGGGACAATTACCAATGCAAGCAATACCGAAAAGGCGTCAGCCGATCTCAGGGCTTACTCGCCATCGGTAAAGTTCTGTATTGGGCATCTCGGGGGAAATTTTCAGTACCAGGCAATTTTTACTTTGTTGCACCAAAAGGGCTAGCCCGCAAACTGGAACTATTGGTCGATAGCCCAAGTGAAATGAAGAAGGCCTTGATCGAAGAATGGCTTTCCGTCTGCGCAAACTCGATAACCAAGAAAATCACCGTCCCACTGGATGCTGCATTGATAGATATTATCGACTCCTTCGATTTCAGCAACGTCCGTGTCGTCACCATCGACGACATGATCGATGATCCTGCAGTTAAACCGCTCTTGATCGAGAAATTCGGCGCGGATCCGGGGAGCTATCCAGCCGCAGCTGTCCCCCAAGACGTTCAGGCTACTGAAATGCGCTACATCGTTGAGTTAGTTGAAGCATATGGGGAACGCGCCCAAGTTCCTTTTGTCGACCATACTGCAGTTCTCGCCCACGACGAGCACGGATCTGACCTACGGAGACAACGTGAGCGCTTCTTCGAGGCAGACGCTTTTCAGAAATTCTATCGAGACAACACTTCGGTTAACATTATTTCTGGCTTTCGCAAGGACGTCCGCTTCGGCGTCGTCGATCGATGGAAGGCGTCAGCGGCTGACACTTTATCGCGTGTCGATGCGGTGATGAACCACGCGGGTACGATTACATGCGCCGGTCCACTCGCAAAATACGCTCACGTTCCCGTGAAGCAAGGCATGTGTCACCATTTTGTTAATGACGGCGAAATGTCCTGGAAGAAAAAGCCATGACGCATGTTCTAGGCACCGAACTATTCAACAGCCCACTTGAGACAGGTGTGCGAAGCGTCGTGATACTAAACTCGGCATTTCCGCGTGCGTTTGACTTAAAAGAGCTGACTTGGCTTGACCATTTAGTGGTACACACTGGTGATATTTCTGGTCCGAGAAGCTTGCATCCAACCGTCCCTCATCGGGATGGCGAGTTACTCGTGCGCAGAGCCCTCGTGGAGCAAGGCCTAATGCTGATGCGGAGCCTTCACCTTATCGAGGCAAAATATGGCGAAGCAGGAATCGTCTATGCAGCTCTCGACCAAGCTGCTCCCTTCGTGAAACTCATACGTACGGAGTACGGGAAAACGCTGAAGAGTCGCGCCACCTGGCTCGTCGCATATCTTGAAGAACGAGGCGGAGAGCACTTGCATGAAGTCATCACTGAAAAGATTGGACGGTGGTCGGTAGAGTTCCAAGGCGAAGCGAAGCCCGGTAGTCGCGCATGACATACGGGAGATGGCATATTGAGCGGCTGAGGTTTACCGGCAGAAATAACAAGGAGAGCATCCTAGGATTCGACGATGGCCTTTCTCTTGTCTATGGCGCATCAAACACGGGAAAGTCGTTCGCACTGAAGGCCCTAGATTTTATGCTCGGCGGTCAACGCGAACTTCCCAGCATCAGGGAGCGGGATCCTTACAGTAAAGTTTGGCTCGACGTAGCATTCTCGCTCGATGATCGTGTCTCATTGGAGCGCGCCATCGCAGGCGGCGCATTCAAGCTCCATAGTGGTGATGTCGAGCGAGTTCTGGCGCCCAGGCACGACGCCAATAGTCCCAACAATATATCGTCATTCTTGTTGATGAAGATGGGAGCGTCTGGCCGTAAAGTCTCTCTGGATGCATCAGGCACACACGGAAATCTCACCTTTCGAGATATCGCTCCATTAGTACTCACAAATGAGATCTCCATCCAATCTGAAAATTCGCCAGCGGAATCCGGTGACCGCGGTGATCAGACCCGAGAGCGGAATGTACTCAAATTCCTCCTCACGGGAGAGGACGATGGGGCTATTGTGCCCGTCGTAAAGCCCAAAGATTTTAGAACGGGGCGGGCCGCAAAGGCAGCAGTGCTTCAAGACATGATAGATCAGCTGAACGCCGATATATCTGAGAAGTACAGAGATCCCGACGGATTGGGGGAGCAAGACACGAAGCTGACTGAGTCCTTGCAGGAGATTGAAACGGAGCTTTCTACTGCCCGTACCTCGATAAGATCACTTCTTGACGAAAAGCGGCGACTATCGAATGAAATTTCTTTGGCGGAACGGCGTGCTGTTGAGCTGTCTTTGAGCTTGGAAAGCTTCTCCCAGCTTAGAGAGGTATACGTTAGCGATGTATCTCGGCTTCAGGCAATTGAAGAGGCAGGATTTCTGCTTGGAATCAGCGGAAAGGATGAATGCCCAGTCTGCGGCGCTCCCGCTGCAGCGCAAAGCCACTCGCACGAGCTTGCTCACATTGAGGACGTGCGCCTTGCTGCAGAGGTCGAGATTCGGAAGATTGAGCAGCAGCGCGAAGAGCTCGAAAGGACTGTAGCTGATACAGAAATCGAAGGCGAAAGGCTTGCCAGGAGCATCCGTCAGCAACGCGACGAGCTGTCAGCGGTCGAACGTAAACTGGAAAACGCGACACCGGCTGCAGATATGCAACAGCGACGCTTGAGCGACATTCTTCCTGTGCGCGATTATGTCCGTCATGGGCTCAATTTAATTGACCAGCGCGACCGACTGGTCGCGCAGAAGGAGACCATAAGCGCGTCGCGTCCGCCAAAGCGCGATACAACTATCCAGTTTGGCCTGTCAACAGAAACAGCCAAAGATTTTTCCGATACTATTTCAGATGTTTTGCTTGCATGGGGCTTTCCTGGTCAGAAACACGTCGTTTTTGATCTTAATACATATGACCTGATCATCGATGGTAAGGAGCGGCGAAATAATGGAAAGGGCGTTCGCGCCATCACCCACGCCGCCTTCAAAGTCGCTCTGATGCTCTTCTGCCGTGAGCGAAGCCTACCACACCCAGGGTTCCTCGTACTTGATACTCCGTTGCTCACCTATCGTGACCCTATGAAGAAGGCTGGCGATAGCCTTGAGCTTGATGAGCAGGAGCTTCGAAATACCGACTTAAAAGAACGATTCTTCGACCACTTGGCTAGCTTGAAACAGCATGCGCAGGTCGTTGTATTTGAGAACGTAGATCCGCCGAAATCTCTCGGCGACGCTTTGCATATTGAGACGTTTACGAACGACCCTGATGAAGGAAGACAAGGGCTGCTATAGGGTCGTCATTTGAAGCATAAACGTGATACACGACAGGATATGACAAGGAGATTATCTTCTAATGCTTGCATCAACCAAAGATGAACGGAAAGCGGTAGAGGATTACTTCTTGGGGCAATCACCCGAGGCGTCCATCGATTTTCTTCAGAAAGTTTATTCGGAAACGGTGGCTGGTCATAAACATGATGTCTGGGATGTACATTCCAGCGATGGACGGTGGTGGATTATCACGAACCCCACTAATCTCTATTCTCAAACACAATTTCCAAACTTGGATTACGCGGTCACGTTTCACATGGGGTTATGTGTTCGGATTCCGCGCACGGAAGAGAAGAACAGATCAGATCGGCATGTCATCATTTTTTCCCCAGTGCTCAATGAGTTGCATCGCCTGGACGAGTCTCTGAGTCAGGCCAAAGCTCTTCCTGATTATCAAGGTATCGGGGTGCAATGCCGGGAACTATTGCTCTCATATGTCGCCGCGGCGCAGGATCTCATACTGTGGCCTGTAGAAACGCCGCCACAGAAAGCCAATTTCCGCGCTTGGATCGATGTGATATTTGACACTGTTTTAGGTGGGAAAGCCCAGCAAGAGCGCAGACGTCTCTTTAAGTCATTATTGAATGAGGCATGGACCTTTTCCAATTGGCTAACGCATGCGAAAAGCGCGACTTGGCACGACGCGGAGGCGGCGCAAACCACTGTGGATCACGCGATCGGTTTTGGAGTTTCCCTACTACTGCGGGTCAGCCGCTTGGTGCCAGAGGAATGTCCCAAGTGTGGATCGCCGCACCTATCGCCACAAGAGTCGCGGCCTGACGAGATGCCGGGGACAGTCTGGGAACGGCCAAGCTGTGATGACTGCGAATGGACAGGCCTTCCCGTTCGCGTCGACTTGAATTCACCCAAAGTAGAGCTCATCATCAGCGAAGGCGGCGATGACACTGGGGAATGCATCATCCCAGATGCTCCTCTCAGAAAACTCCAACGTCCTGGAGTTCAGACGGATGAGTGATCCTTATAAAGATGCAACTGATCTCGCCAGGGAATTCGGGCGGTATGAATATGCGCTCAAGCGTAGCGGATTTCTTCGCTCTAATCCCTCCGCCATGGCGGATTGGAATGCCTTTGCTCGTGAGCTTGGCTCCGACTTCTTTGACGTGGTTTGTGCTTCGGGCAAAGCGGATACGCTTATCCATGAACCGCCAAGGAAATTGATGAATCAGGGCCTCAAGTGGCTCCCCGAAAATCCTGAGCCGCTTAGGAATGTCGTGGAACTGTTCGAGATCGGCGTTTGCAGGGTTAGAAACAGTCTCGTCCATGGCGAAAAATTCACTGCCTCATGCGAGCAACAACGTCAGCGTGATGAGAGGTTGGTTTCGGAAGCGCTCTTTGTACTTCGTTTGAGTGGTCCGCGAATCATTCGCGTTAAAGAGATCATAGAATTGAACAGTTCTGGCGAGAGCGACATTTCATCAAAATAAAATGTCAGATTTATCTGGATGTCAGGTTTTTGAGCTCGTTAAATATCACAGTGCCGTTCGTAGTATAATTGCGGGAGCCAGATAATGGTTAGTGTGTCTTGGTCGATGGCCGATTGTACGTCGACAATGAGGCTCAGTGCCTATCGCGGCCATAGAAAATAAGCGGCCTTCTTCCAAAAACCGGCGGTTACGTTGGTGACGCGCCCCTCCAAGGCCAATCCCTTAGTTCGATCGAGAGTGGCCATCCCTTCGTCCCGACCACGTTACCACATGATCGCTGCGCACAGTCGAAGGCAAGGGCGGCGCAGCCGGGACCGGAGCCACGCACAGTCTGCTCGTAGCAGGCGAGCATGGCGAGGACCCACCCTTTGCCGGAGCGAGCACAGCGATCAAGCTGGCTTGGTCGGTCGGTAGGCGGGCCACCGCTCCGCTGGTACGCCGCATCCAACCCCGGCGCGAGGGTTGGCCTTCCGCGAGGATCAGGGTCCAGGGGCTCGAAGGCTCCTGGTCGCGTCCAGGTGCGATGAACCTGGTGCAAGGTTCCAAGGGCGGCACACGCCGTAAGCGTCGTTCTCAGGCCACGGCTTTGAGGGGCTGCGGGGCGTAGGCCCAGGGCAGCAAGTCGTCGATATGGCTCTGCGGATGGCCGGCGACGATGCGGGTGATGACGTCGGTCAGGTAGGCCTG
>NZ_JBKFAK010000119.1:0-427 GCF_053345595.1 Methylobacterium sp. D54C | reverse complement strand
TCTCAGCCGCCATCGCCCCGGGCGGCGGACCGGTGCGGGGCGTGCCTCGGACGCGGGCGTGAGACCGGGCGGCACTGTGCCCGGCGGGGTGAGGAAATGCCCCCGCGCCGACCCGCCTCTGGGCCGAACCTGAGCGACCTGCGGACCCGCCCACTACGAGGCGGGGAACGGCTGGAAGGCCACGGCGCCGATGCGGGTTCCGGGGGTTGCGGGCACGGCGTGCGCGCACCTCGACCGAGACCGCTAACGGGGAGTCGCAGGACCGGGACGTCGGAGACGCCGCGACGAGACAGACGGCAGCGGCCGGGGACCATGCCCGGTCGATGCCGCGGGGCGCCGCGGGGATCGGATCCCGCGCGTACTTGGCCGACACCTGGGTTCCCGCGGCGTCCCGCGTCCCTCGTGCTCGCCTCCCGGGCCATGCCCC
>NZ_JBKFAK010000118.1:0-433 GCF_053345595.1 Methylobacterium sp. D54C | reverse complement strand
GACGATCCCGGCTCCCTTCGAGCGGAGCCATCCCATGACCGTCCTTGCCGTTCCCGCCGCTGCCGGCGGCTCGCTGCGTCAGCGCCTGATCGACGACATGACCCTGCGCCGGTTCTCCCGGGCGACGCAGCGCAACTACATCCGCGACGTCGGGCGGCTGGCCGCCTTCCTGCGGCGATCGCCCGATACCGCGACCGGTGACGACCTGCGCCGCTTCCAGATCGCCCAGCAGGAACTCGGCCTCGGCGTGCCGACGATGAACGCCATCGTCTCCGCCCTACGCTTCTTCTTCGTCCATACGGTCAACCGCCCCGATCTCGCCCGCAGGCTGGTCCGCCTCAACCATCCCCGCACCCTGCCCGACGTGCTGAGCGCCGACGAGGTCGGGCGTCTGCTCGATACCACGGTCTGCCTGAAGCATCTCGCCGCCCTG
>NZ_JBKFAK010000117.1:0-439 GCF_053345595.1 Methylobacterium sp. D54C | reverse complement strand
CTAGAGCCTGTCGTCACCTGAGGTGATCGAGGGCTGCGGCGAGGCAGAGGACTCCGGTGAAGCTGGAGGCGGTTTTCTCATAGCGCGTGGCAACCGCCCGCCACTCCTTGAGCCGTGCCCAGAGCCGCTCGACGACGTTGCGGTTGGTGTAGATCCAGTCCGGGCAGCGCTCGGGGGCCTCGTTACTCTTGGACGGGATAGCAGGTGTTGCCCCGACCTCTCGCAACTGCTGCCGGAAGCGTTGGCTGGAGTAGCCCCGATCCGCCACGACCCATTGGGGAATGCCCGGCAAGTGACCGAGTAAGGGCAGCGCGTGGGGCAGTTCATGGGCCTGCCCCGGTGCGATCCGAAAGGCGATCGCGCGGCCGGCGCCGTCAGCGATCACGCAAGCCTTGGTCCCATAGCCGCCACGTGATCGGCCAACAGCTTCACGATCGTC
>NZ_JBKFAK010000116.1:0-449 GCF_053345595.1 Methylobacterium sp. D54C | reverse complement strand
CCCAGATACACGCCCGACGGCCACGGCGCCGCCGTGCCGTCGAGGAACGTCACGCTGTCGAAGCCGATATGGTCGGCCCAGGTCTGCCAGACGCTGCGCTCGATGAACGTGTTGAGGTGCGGCACCGTGCTGGTGCGCTGCTCGCCGACCGTCTTGGTGAAGACGCCCCAGTGCGAGGCCATGCTGAACTCGAGGAACGAGGCCACGACGCGGCCCCCGGGCCTGAGGGCGCGGTGCATCTCCTCCAGGTAGATGTAGCACTCCGTGTGCAGGAGATGCGTGAACACGCTGAAGGCCGAGACGAGGTCGACGCTGCCGTCGGCGACCGGCAGCGACAGCGCCGTGTTCCGGGCGAAGCGGTAGTCCCTGGGACAGCGGCGCTTCGCGTAGTCCAGCAGGTCCTGGACGACGTCGAGGCCCAGATACGCGACGCTCGCGGTGCGGGCGAG
>NZ_JBKFAK010000115.1:0-456 GCF_053345595.1 Methylobacterium sp. D54C | reverse complement strand
CGGCGCGTGCGCGACCTCGAACGTCTGCTCGGGCGCAAGACCATGGAGGTCGAGATCCTGAAGGAGGCGCTCGACCTCGCCCGCACAAAAAAACCGACCTCGCCGCTCAGCTCCTGGGGCGGTTCGACGGGCGGTTCGCGGTGAAGGCGGTCGCCGACACGCTCGGCGTGGCCCGCTCCCACCTGGCCGAGCGCCTGAGCCGCCCCGCCCAGCCGCGCGGTCCCTACCGCAAGCCTGAGGATGCGCAGCTGCTGCCGACGATCCGCGCGATCGTCGATGCCCGCCCGAGCTACGGCTATCGCCGCGTCACCGCACTGGTGAACCGGGCCCTGCACTCGCGCGGCGAAGCGAGCGTCAATGCCAAGCGGGTGCTGCGCATCCTGCGGGCGAACGGGCTCACCCTCGCGCCGCACACCGCCCGGCGGCCCGGCCGCACCCACGACGGCACCGTGGTGG
>NZ_JBKFAK010000114.1:0-456 GCF_053345595.1 Methylobacterium sp. D54C | reverse complement strand
TCCTCGACGACGCGCTGCACCCGGTGCCGGTTGGGGTGGTGGGCGAGCTCTACATCGGCGGCACCGGCCTCGCCCGCGGCTATCTCGGACGCCCCGGCCTGACCGCCGAGCGCTTCGTGCCCGACCCGTTCGGAAGGCCCGGCGCGCGCCTCTACCGCACCGGAGACCGCGCCGCACGCCGCCCCGACGGCGCCCTCGACTACCGCGGACGCGCCGACGAGCAGGTCAAGATCCGCGGACAGCGCGTCGAGCCCGGCGAGGTCGCCGCCGCCCTGCGCGCGCAGCCCGGCATCGCCCAGGCCGCCGTCCTCGCCCGCCGCAGACCCGACGGCCCCGCGCGGCTCGTGGCCTACGCGGTGCCCGCGCCGGGCGCGCACCCCGACCCGCAGGAGCTGCGCCGCGCCCTGGCCCGCGACCTGCCCGAGGCCCTGGTGCCGGCCGCGATCGTCCTGCTCG
>NZ_JBKFAK010000113.1:0-464 GCF_053345595.1 Methylobacterium sp. D54C | reverse complement strand
GATGTGTCTGCACGGCATCCCGGAGCACATCCGCTGCGATAATGGCCCTGAGATGATCTCGAAGGCGTTGCGCAAGTGGGTCGCCAAGACTGGCTCGCAGATCCAGTACATCGCGCCAGGATCCCCGCGGGAGAACGGGTACTGCGAGAGCTTCAACGGCAAGCTTCGTGGCGAGTGCCTACGCCAAGAGATCTTCTCCTCGCCGAAGGAGGCGCAGATCGTGATTGGTCTATGGCAAACCACCTACAACCGCGTCCGACCGCATTCTTCGCTGGGCTATCGGCCACCTGCGCCCGTCAGCTACCCGGATCTGGCCTTCCGGCTACCCATGACCGCGACCATGCAGTAGCCTCTTGTAACTTGATCCATCCCGCGTCGGGTATACTTCTCGGCGCGGTGGCGGGTGAGAGACCGTTAGCCTCTGGGGCCACCAAGCCCGCAAGTGAGCCAGGGTCCTCGCCCGC
>NZ_JBKFAK010000112.1:0-464 GCF_053345595.1 Methylobacterium sp. D54C | reverse complement strand
GATGTGTCTGCACGGCATCCCGGAGCACATCCGCTGCGATAATGGCCCTGAGATGATCTCGAAGGCGTTGCGCAAGTGGGTCGCCAAGACTGGCTCGCAGATCCAGTACATCGCGCCAGGATCCCCGTGGGAGAACGGCTACTGCGAGAGCTTCAACGGCAAGCTTCGTGACGAGTGCCTACGCCAAGAGATCTTCTACTCGCTGAAGGAGGCGCAGATCGTGATTGGTCTATGGCAAACCACCTACAACCGCGTCCGACCGCATTCTTCGCTGGGCTATCGGCCACCTGCGCCTGTCACCTTCCCGGATCTGGCCTTCCGGCTACCCTTGGCCGCCACCATGCAGTAGCCTCTTGTAACTTGATCCATCCCGCGTCGGGTATACTTCTCGGCGCGGTGGCGGGTGAGAGACCGTTAGCCTCTGGGGCCACCAAGCCCGCAAGTGAGCCAGGGTCCTCGCCCGC
>NZ_JBKFAK010000111.1:0-498 GCF_053345595.1 Methylobacterium sp. D54C | reverse complement strand
CCTCCTTTCTAAGGATGCTGACAGCAGGATGACCGGTTTATCCGGTCCGCTCCTCGGACGGCGTCATTAGGATATCAGGGCTCAGTCAGAGCCCCTTGGCGGGACACGCGCCGTCCTCGTTTCTCTTTCTCGTACCGGACAGATCAAGCTCCGCTGACGCGCCCGTCGTGTCTGAGCGTCGAGCTTGTCCGGACATTGCGTTTGCCGCAGCAATGATCAGCGAGGACCGTCAGGTTCGGCTGGACGTGCTGTTTGGCGAAGACATCAGTGACATCGTGAAGAGGGAATGTGGCCGTTGGGGCAGAGAGATCTGCCAGCCCTGGCGGTCATGTTCGGCAAGCATACGGTGGTGGGTCCGGAAACGGATCTGCCACTGGTCTTTTTGTGACCGTGTCGCGCTGATCAGCCAGCCTTACGGCTGTCGGATCAGCGACGGACATCGATCACGAGAGCGATCAAGTGCCTTAAGAGCATTCGGTGGATGCCTTGGCGCTGAGA
>NZ_JBKFAK010000110.1:0-499 GCF_053345595.1 Methylobacterium sp. D54C | reverse complement strand
CGGGGATCCTGGCGCGATGTACTGGATCTGCGAGCCAGTCTTGGCGACCCACTTGCGCAACGCCTTCGAGATCATCTCAGGGCCATTATCGCAGCGGATGTGCTCCGGGATGCCGTGCAGACACATCGCGTCGGCCAGCGCCTCGATCACGCCGACGCTGTTGATGCGGCGCGCCACCTTCAACGCCAAGCAGGCTCGGCTGTGCTCGTCGAGGAGCGTCAGGATGCGCAAGCTGCGGCCGTCGTGGGTCTGGGCCTGCACGAAGTCGAAGCTCCAGACGTGATTGCGGTGGAGCGGGCGCAGCCGCACACATGAGCCGTCGTTCAGCCATAGGCGGCTGCAGGGTTTATGTCGGCTGGGGACCTTCAGCCCCTCGCGGCGCCAGATGCGCTGAACCCGGTCCTTGCCCACCTGCCAGCCGTCTGCTTGCAGCAGCGCGGTGACACGACGGTAGCCATAGCGCCCGTACTCGGAGGCCAGGGCAACGATGGCTCGGGTC
>NZ_JBKFAK010000011.1:0-156394 GCF_053345595.1 Methylobacterium sp. D54C | reverse complement strand
GTCGCTGGCGTCGAAGGCGTAGCCGGCGTTGATACCGAAGTAGGCGCCGGTCCAGGTGAAGACCGGGACGGGGGTGAACACCGGCGGCGGGGCGGCGCGGCGCGGCAGGTCGGCGGCCGAGGCGGCGGCGGTGAGGGCCGTGAAGGCGGCCAGCGAGGCCAGGAGCTTGGTCATGTCGGTTCCCCGAATGTGTGATCTGGCGGTGTGGCTACCGATCACCGGGGGAAATAGCTGTAGTTTTGAGGTCACACCGCCTGTCGAAGGCCCGAAATGCCAGAGTAAAGCATCCTTCAAGACGCGACGAAGCGCCGAAATACAGCGCGCATTACGCGGGTGAGCGCGACAACAACGCGGCGGCGTTTTGGTTGCATCGACATGTCGGGTCGGCACCGGGTGTGACGGGTGCGCCACACCCGGTGCCGGTGGGCCGCCGGACGGCGCGGCGGCGATCCCGGTCGCTCCCGCGGGATCCCGACACCGGCCTGGGCGACCCGGCAAGGTGCCGGAACGCCCCCGCTGCCGCGAGACAGCTTTTCATCCCGCGGATCCCGATCGAGGGTCCGATCACCCGCGCGTCCCGGGCCTCGATCCGAAGTTATGACTCCTGTTACCAACGGGAAAATAGATGGACTCGACAGTCGTCGTCGCGACGACCGCGCGATGGGAACCGGGCGCCATGCATGTGAGAGTTCGCCTCGACGGCGCGAACCCGCGGCGCTGGCACGTCGCGCTGCTGGACCGGCTGTCCGGCCTGCCGGGCATCGCGGCGGTGAGCGTCGACGCCGCGCCCGGTCCGGAGGAGTGGCCGGCACAGGCCGACCTGCTGTTCCGCCTGGAGGCCCTGATCTTCCGGCTGGCGCCGAACGGGTCGGGGCCCGTGCCGCCCGCGGATCTCGCGGCCTGGACCCGTCCCGGGACCCCGGACCTCGTGCTCGACCTGTGCGGCGACGCGGCCGCCGCCTGCCCGGTCTGGCGCGTGGCCTACGACGGCGGCCTCGGCGAGACCGGCCTGCTCGCGAGCCTGCTCGCCGGCCGGGTCCCGCAGCTCGACCTCCTCGAAGGCGGCACCGTCGTCGCCGCGGGTCGCCTCGGCTCGGACTACCGGGGTTCCATCGCCGTCTCGTTCGAGGATGCCCTGTCGCGCACGGCGACGCTCGTCGCCGCCGCCCTGCGGGCCCGGTCGGACGGCCGCGCCTTCGCGGCGACGCCCGGCGCGGCCGCGGCCGCGCCCGCCCGTCCGGGGCGGATCCTGGCGTCCCGGCCGGCGCGGCTCGTCGCCCGGAGCCTCGTCGGCCGCCTGTACAGGCTGTGCTACCACGCCCCACACTGGCGCACCGGGTGGCGGACCCTCCGCGGGCCGGACCTCGTCGCGCTGGGCTGCCATCCCGCGGAGGGCTGGCAGGTGCTGCCCGACGACGGGCGGCGCTTCTACGCCGACCCGTTCCCCCTCGCGGTCGACGGGACGACCCACGTCTTCGTGGAGGAGTTTCCGCACGCGACCGGCAAGGCGATCATCTCGGCGGTCCGCTTCGGGCCGGACGGGCCCGAGGGGCCGCCCGTCCCGGTGCTGGAGGAGCCGCACCACCTCTCCTACCCGTTCGTGTTCGCGCGCGCGGGCTCCGTCTGGATGGTGCCGGAGAGTTCCGCGGCCGGCACGGTCGATCTCTACCGGGCGACCCGCTATCCGGGCGGCTGGGTGAAAGAGGCGACGCTCCTCTCCGGCGTGGTCGCGAGCGACGCGACGCTCCTCGAGCACGGCGGCCGCTGGTGGATGTTCGCCACCGTCCGGGACGCGCCCGTCGGCGCCCCGCCCGGATCGGGCTGCCACCACGACGCGCTGTATCTCTGGTCCGCGCCCGACTTCCGGGGGCCGTACGCGCCGCATCCGGCCAATCCCGTGCTGGTCGACCCGTCCTTCGCCCGGCCCGCGGGCCGGATCGTCGCGCGCGACGGGGTCCTGATCCGGCCGGTCCAGGATTGCGCCCACGGTTACGGACGCGCCCTGTCGCTGGCGCGCATCGACCGGCTCGACCCGGAGGGGTTCGCCCAGACCATCCTCGACCGGATCGAGCCCGGCCCGGCCTGGCCCGGCAGCTGCCTCCACACGCTCAACACGGGCGGCGGGATCGAGTGCATCGACGGCTCCGGTCGGGCCTCGCGTCTCAGGGCTTATCTGAGCGCGCGGTCCGGCGCCTAGGCCGGGCCGCGGCGGAAGCTCGGCCGTCCGGAACCAGCCGCCGCGATCCGTGTTCGCTCACGAACGCGGAGACCCGTTGCCCCCATGATCATGATCCTCATCTGCTTTCTCGCGCCGTGGCTCGCCATGTTCCTGCGCGGAAAGGTGTTTCAGGGCATCCTCTGCATCATCCTCCACCTGACGATCATCGGATGGATCCCGGCGACGATCTGGGCGCTCGTCGTCACCCGCAAGGAAACGGCCTGACCGGGGCGGCCTGACCGGGGCGGCCTGACCGGGGCGGAGCGGCCGGGATCGGCGGCTTCGTCGCGCGGTCCGATCCCCGCATACGGGAACGGCGGGGCTCTCGCCCCGCCGCTCACGCCGTCCGTCGGGTAATCCGTCCCCGGGCGGCCCCGAGGGCCGCCGCGGCTCAGAAGCCCATCAGCACCCCGGCCGAGCCGGTCACCGTCATCGCGAGGCCGCCCAGGAAAGCGCCGATCATCGCGTAGGAGAAGCCCTTCAGGACCATGTCGTGCACTCCTTTCATCAAGCGGCGGGTCCTCAGCCGGACCCGGTCGGTTCGTCTGCAATGATGATGCCGGATCGGCCGGGCGCGTGCGGTGCGAAGAGTCACGCTGCACCGCGGAACCGTTCGGCGCGCGCTCAGGCGGCGACGGTCAGCGGACGTGCCGCCGGGGCCGTCTCGCTCACGCGAAATGGGCCGGCAGGCTGAGGGCCTGCGCGTAGGTCACGAGCGCGACCGCGCCGGCGATCAGGGTCGCCACCAGGGCGATGCGGTTGGTCCAGGTCATCGTCGTCTCCATCGGGTTCGCGACTGTGTTCGCGGTGTGATCCCGATGTACGCTCAAGCTTTCGGGCCCGGCGTGTCCCGGAACACCCGCGGTCGCCGGAGCCGCTCGGAACCGCCGCGCGCGGGCCGCTCCCGGCCACCCGGAAATCGCGAGCGGCGCCCCGTCGGCCCTAGGCGGATTGCGGCCCCGACGCGCCGTCCTTCGCCGCGGCGCGCAGGGCGGCCGGGCGCGCCCGGCAGCGGTCCAGATAGGCATCGAGGGCCGCGCTCGCCGGGAAGGCCGCGCGGCCAAAGCCCAGGGCGCTGCCGATCAGGATGTCGGCGCCGGAGAACCGCGCGCCCATCACGTAGGGGCCGCGCGCCAGGGCGGCTTCCAGGCGGTCGACCACCGCCGCGTGGTTCCGGCGCTTCTGCGGCGATCCCGCGAGCTCACCCGTCAGGCCGGCGAACAGCGCGGGCTCGAACTCGGCGACGTACCAGGCCAGCCACGTCAGGTACGCGCCGCGCTCGGGGGCGCCCACCGCCGGCGCCAAGCCGGCTTCGGGGAACGTCTCCGCCAGGTAGAGCACGATGGCCTGGGACTCGGTGACCAGACCGCCCGCGTGCAGGACGGCCGGGACGCGCTTGTCGGGATGCGGGTTGGCGGCGTCCGGCACGCCCTCGCCCGTCATCGGCCGGAAGATCGAGACCGGCGCGATGGTGTAGGGCACCCCCATCTCCTCCAAGAGCCAGACGATGCGCGAGGAGCGCGATTGCGGGGCGTGGTACAGGGTGATCATGGCGCGGTTCCTGTCGGCACGGCGCGCGGGATGGCCGTGGCGGGAGGACTTGTAGGGACGCCCTGCTGACAGCATTCTGTCAGCAGGAGTCGGTGGATGCGGCGCGCGGACAGGCTGTTTCAGATCATCCAGATCCTGCGCCGCTCGCCGCGCCCGGTGACGGCCGCCGCGATCGCCCGGGAGCTGGAGGTCTCGGTCCGCACGGTCTACCGCGACGTCGCCGACCTCGTCGGCCAGCGCGTGCCGATTCAGGGCGAGGCCGGGCTCGGCTACGTGCTCGGCGAGGCGTTCGACATGCCGCCGCTGATGCTGACGCCCGACGAGATCGAGGCGGCCGTCCTCGGCGCGCAGTGGGTCGCGGGACGGGGTGAGCCGGTCCTCGCCAAGGCGGCGCGCGATCTCATCGCCAAGATCACCGCCGTGGTCCCCGAGCGCCTGCGCCCGCTCATCGCCGATCCGTCGATCGGCACGCCGACGGCGTTCGCGCAGGCCGCGGACGGGATCGACGTCGCCCGCGCGCGGACCTGGATCCGCGAGGGCCGCAAGATCCGCATCCAGTACCGCGACGTCCGCGGCGATCCGAGCCGGCGCGTGATCTGGCCGGTGATCGTCGGGTTCTTCGATCAGGCCCGGATGGTGGCCGGCTGGTGCGAGCTGCGCGGGGCGTTCCGGCACTTCCGCACGGACCGGATCACGGACGCCGAGTTCCTGGAGGAGCGGCACGGCCTCCGGCCCGCCGTCCTGCGGGCGCGCTGGAAGCGGAGCCTGCCGGACCGGCAGGAGGCGGCGAACCCCGCCGCGCCGGCCGCGCCGTAGGGGCGGATGACAGGGCCACACGGAAAGACCTGGCGACCCCGGTAGGGCTCGAACCTACGACCTGCCGCTTAGAAGGCAGTGTTCCCTATTGCCTTGAGACCTCTTTCGGGCGTAAGCCCCCCAAGGGAAAGCGGCGCATGGTGCCGGTCGTAAATCGTTGTTATATCGTGCAAAATGGAAGTTAAGTCGAGTTAGCTTCCATCGCGATTTCGGCCAAACGCAAGGAAAGGCGTTGCGATCCAGCGAGATGCTTGATTCTATCGAGCTGTCCCAGGGCTGTCCGAGCTCGGGGCCACCAGTAGCCCAGGGAACGCCATGGCAAGTGAGCGCAAGGAGATCCGCCAGTCGACCATCGACAAGGCCCGGCGGGACGCCTCTGAGGGGCAGAGGCGCGAGATCGTCGACATCGGCGGCAAGGGGCTTGTCCTGAGGGTCCAGCCTTCGGGATGCGTGTGGCAGGCTCGCGTGCAGCATCGGCGTCGGCCTCATCGGGTCACCATCGGTCCGGTGGACATCTGGAGCCTCGCCCAAGCCCGCGAGGCCAGCCGCAACATCCACTGGCACGTCAAGTCCGACTACGGCGTACCCGACGCCCGTTGGATGAAGGAGTTGCACGACCGCCTGCTGTGGGTGGACAGGTCGCAGGAGCGCAACGGGGATGACGACCCGAAGGACCCTCGGCCTGGGCGCTCGTTGGTCCGTCCTCGCGAGGAGCGCCTGACATCCTGGACATTCCGCCAGGCCCGGGCGGCTTGGGGAGTCCATCTGGAGGCGGAGGTGAGCGTGGGCGACCTGTCGCCCGAAACGGTTCGGAACTACCTCGGGATCATGGGCTGCCCGGCCATGCGGACCCTCGATGACCGTCGGGTCGCCCACATCACCGACGTTGATGTCGACAAGGTCGTCCAGGGCTTGGTGAAGGAGGGCAAGCGTTCCACCGCGCGGGACGTCGCGCGGGTGAGCAAGCGCATGTGGAAGTGGCTCTACAGGCCGGCGAACCGCGAGTCGTCTGGCGTCGCGGTCAGCGGCACGCTCGACGATGTCCAGTCCCCGAAGCTCGGCAACGTGAAGAAGCGCCAGCGTTTCCCGAAGGTGGAGCAACTCGGCCTCGTGGTCGCGACGGCACGCAGCGGCGCCCTCGACCCGGTCATCGGCGCGGCGCTCGAATTGCTCGCATGGTCGGCCCAACGGCGGCTCACGGTGGTGCGCGCCCATGTCGACGAGTTCGGTGACTGGGACGGGCGACCCGGCTGGGGCCTGTGGCGCGTCGGCCATCGAAAGGTTCACAAGGATGGCAACGGCACGGTCGCCCATACGGTCCCGCTGCCGCCGCCGGCATGGGAGCGGGTTCGCGAGCACTTGGCCTGGAATGGGGTGAATGCCTCGGGCTCGGAGTGGTTGTTCCCCGCACGGCGCGACGCCAAGCTCGGCCAAGCTTCCAAGGCCGGGCACTTGGAGGAGGGAACCCTGACGAAGGTGCTCCCGACCATTCCCGGGGCCGATATGAGTCCGCACGACGTCCGACGCTGTTTCTCGACGGCGCTCTCGGTGGCCGGCCACCACCTGACCTTCATCGGCTACGTCATGGACCACTTCTCTCTCGGGTCCGTCACCACGCGCGACGAGAACGGGATGACGCGCCACTACACGGACGCTGAGATGATCGCCTTCAAGACGCCGGTCATGGAGGCGTGGCAGCGGTTGCTGGAGCCAGCCGTGCAATCCGCGACGCTTCCCCCGCTGCCTGAACTCAAGGCCGAGATCGTGCGCCTGAGGAATGAGCGGCGTGGCACCAGCAAGCCGCGCGAGAAGGCGAGGCTCAAGGTCATCAACGATGCAGCGTATGCAGAAGGGCGCACGCATCGTCAGCGCAAGCGGACCGACACCGCCCGACCGAGCGAGAGCATCTGACCGGTCAGAATTCAACCTGGGGCGCACCGCCAACATGACGTCGGGCGCCTTTGCAAGGTCGCGCCAGACCATGCCGCGGGCCAACGGCCGCCCATCTGATATCAGGTCCCGGGGGGAAGTGGCCGTTCGGTCCCCGAGACGTCGTGGCTAGGGTTCGGGGCCTCGTGTTTGAAGGCTGTGCATGACGCGCCGAATGCGCGGCCAGGATGGCAACCGGGCATCCAACTTCGCGTTCGTCCGGATGTGATCATGGCATCCTCATAAGAGGCGCGATGAGGAGGAGGCAGCGATGGCATCCCAGGACGAGCCGACCCACCTCGACATCCATGACCGGTCCAGCCGCCAATCTTACGCCCGGCTGTTCGGTGTCACGGAGGAACAGCTTCGCAAGGCGGCGCGCCTCGTTGGCACCCGTGTGAAGACATTGCGAAGCCACCTCGCGCGCTGATGCGGACGCACGGCAGCTCACGCCCGCTGTGTGTCGCCCAGCGCGCTCACCCGCTCTGTCGATCAAGCTGCCCATCGCCCGAGAGTCGCGTTCGAAGCACTGGCTGACGGGTCGGCATTAACGGCATGCTTCTCGAAGGACGCCTTCGCGGGGGGATCCCAGCGCCGGTAGTGCATGAACACGAGCCAGCAGACGGCGACGAGCGGGAAGCCGACGAGGAGCAAACAGAGAGGCAGACCGCACAGCCCCGCCAGGACCAATGCCATCTTCGCCGGCGCGAACGGGGATTCCTTGCGGTAGGCATCCTCGTGGTTCGTCTTCAAGCCGTAGAGGAGCGCCATGTGCCCCTCCCCGCGCCCGGAGAGGAAGAGGTGGACGAGTTCGCCCTGCGTCTCCCGGAACAGGCTGTCGATCTCGTTGTGCATGATCACCCGGCCGAGGAAGTGGCGCTTCCCGTCCGGCATCACGACCTTCACTCCGTTATGGATGACGAACTCGCTGCCCATCTCGACGACGCCCGTGTCGATGACCTGGGCTCGGACATTCCATCTTGCCATCGTGCGGCCTCAAGCGATTGAATTCGGGATCACAGGTCGCCGTACTCGCGGAAGCGCAGGACGGCATGGCCACCGCTGGCGGACATTCCGGTCACGGCACAGTCGTCGGGGGCACGCCGAGGCGCCATCCCGCGCAAGACGATATCGGACCCCTTCCTGGTGCCGGTGACCGCGTAGGGGGCAGGCTCGCAGCCGGCCTTGAAGGCGTACGCGGTGCCGGACACAGGCCCGCCCGCGGCGAAGGTCCCCTTGAAGAGAAGCGTTCCCTGCCCGACCACGCCGCGCATGCCGGGCCTTGGGTCGTCGTACCGGATCTCACCGGCCCTTTCGTCCACCAGCACGAGGCTGCCATTATGCGTGTACGCGGTGCCCTTCGACTCGCCCACCACAGGGGCTGCAGGGTTTGGCGGCGGCCCACCGGCGGCGACCCGTGCACCGGCCGTCACCCGACCCGAAGCGAGGTCGATCCAGTAGCGCTGCGTGCCCGTGAGGCAGCAGCGGGCATCCCCCGGCATGAAGGCGGCCATGGAGAAGCTCGCGGTGCCCTTGTCGAAGGTTACGCCTGTCGGCCCCTCGCCGTAGATGCCCTCGACCTTTCGGACGAACGTCCAGTCCGGTCCTGCACGCCGGAACTGACCGACCGCCAGCGACACGGCGTTGCCGACAGCCGGCGTGTAGGCGACGAAGGCCAACCCGGTGCCGGCGTCGTCATAGAAAGCCCGCAGGGCGAGGATCCGGCCCGCATCACAGGCCTGATCGACCCCGTTCACGTCGGTGCAGACGATGTCGCGGCCCCCGGCGAACCACTGCTCGATTGCAGCCTTCGCCGGGCCAGCGGTCGCAAGCCCGCCGGCTACCTGTCCATGTGCCGACATCGTCGTGATGCCCAGGGCGAACAGGGCGATGCCGGGGTAGCCCCATGCATTCCCTGGCTGACGCCGGGGGATCATCGGACGCCTCCCAGGGGCGCCGTTCCGTTCGTATGCCCGATCAGAGTTCGGGGGCAGGCGTTTCCGGGCAAGGCCACATCCTGGCGGCGACCTCCCGCTCCTCGGGGCCCATCAGGTCCGTGTAGATGGAGGTGGTCGCGATGTCGGCGTGACCGAGCCATCGCTGCAACAAGTTCAGCGGGACACCCGACCGCACCGCGTGGACCCCGAAGCCGTGCCTCAGCCCCTTCGGCGAGGCGGCGTGACCTCCGACGTGCGCGAGTTCCATGACCTCCTTGACCTGACGCCACGCGGTCGTGCGCCCGATGGGCCAGAGCCGCGCGGTCGAGGGGCCGGCGCCATGCACGTGCGCCAGCATGTCTAGGAACGCCCGGGGCACAGGCACCTCGCGTACGATGCCGTCGCGGCGTTTCTTCAGGCAGCGCACCGACACCAGGCCGCAGTCGGGATCCAAGTCGCCGTAGGTCGTCCCGAGCGCCTCGCTGATACGGCATCCCGTCCAGGCCAGCATCAGGCAGAGCGTCTCGATCTGTGGAGGCCGGGTGGCGGCCGCGGCGATGAAGCGAGCCCTCTCGCCGTGGTTGACGTACTTGCGCCGCCCTCCGAGCGTGTGGAGGGAGAAGACACGGACCGGCATCTTGCGGACCATCACAGCGCGTCCTTGAGGCGAACAGGATTTCCAATTCTGTTCCGCGCCCTGGAAAGGGACCATGCCGTCGAGGAGATGGCGCCCCCGGAAGCAAGCGTTAAGCTTTGGTGTTCTAGGGTTTGCCCAGTGATCGCAGGAGCTTGAACAGAATTGGAAATTCTGTTCCGCGAGCGAAGGCCGACGAATCGGTCCCGGCCGGCTGGATCGGGCTGTCGACGCTCCCGGTACCACGGTCGCTAGCTCCATTTGGATAAACGTGGCTCGCTTCCGACGGTGAGGCGGACCGGACGCACCAATGCGGCTACAGCGGGAGACTTGTCGCGAGATCTCACGCCGTGCGACAGCAGAGACATCGCGTCGATCTCCCCCGGTTGTAACCCAATCATATTCGAATGATTACAATTATCAATAAATTGCTTGCCAGCTATTGGCGCGATGCTCGCGCAACGATCCTCGTGGTGGTCGCCTCCACCGTCGTCGGGGCCTTGGCCGCCATCGCCGCGCCGTACCTGTTTTCGCGGGCCGTCGACGACCTCGCCAAGGGAGGGCAGCGGACCGATGTCCTGCCGATCCTCATGTCCTACGCACTCTTGTTCGGGTGCGCGAAGGCCTTTGGGATGGGGTCGCGATTCTTGATCTTCCTGTGCGCCGAGCGCCTCTCGTTCATCGCCAACACGGCCTTCTTCGGCAGGCTGCTACGCAAGACGCCGGCGTTCTTCCTGGAGCACAACGCTGCCGAGATCGGCACAGCGCGCCAGCAGGGGACGCAGACCCTCAACACCATCACGCAGCTCGGGCTCGGAGGCCTGCTGCCTGGCTGCGTCCAGATCGCCTTCAGCGTCCTCCTGCTGGGCAAGCTCGTGAGCTGGGACATCGCGCTGATCGTGTTCGTCTACGGGGCTGTCGTGGTCTCCGTGGATTACCTTCGCGTCGGCCGCGTGAGAGGATCCCTCAATGCGGCCATGGACCGGAGCCAGGCGAACGCGAGCCTCGTCGGCAACGCGGTCGCCGTCATCGACACGCTGCGCCAGACGCGCGGGGAGGCGTGGGTCACGCAGCGGTTCACCGCCAGCGCGGGCGAGGCTTTCGCCCAGTGGAGGCGCTACGCCATCGTGAGCAGCGCCTTCTGCGGCGCCCTGGGCGTCGCCGCGGCCTCGCAACTGGCTGTCACGTTCCTGATCCTCGTGCCGCGCTACGAGGCCGGCCTCATCTCGATTGGCGGCGTCGTTCTCTTCAACACGCTCCTGATCCAGCTGAACGAGCCGTTCCACCTGATCGGCATAGCGATCAAGGAGACGGTGGAGGCCGCCGCCCGCTTCCGTCCCCTCGCGACGATGTGGGGCGCCCCCGAGGAAGTCGAGCCCACGGATCCGCTGCCCTACCGTCCGTCCGAGGGCATCGTCGCCTTTGAGAACGTGACCTTCCGACACCCGAACGGACGGGGTGTCTCGGGCGTGTCCTTTGTCGCCCGGCGGGGAACGCCGACCTTCCTCGTCGGCGAGACCGGCTCCGGCAAGTCCACCGTCCTGCGCCTGCTGTTGAAGGGCTTGCGGCCGACTACCGGGCGCGTCCTCGCCGACGGCCTCGATCTCGCGCGGGTGACGAGCGAGGACTGGTTCGCGCATGTCGGCGTCGTGCCGCAGGACGTAACGCTCCTCAACGACACCCTGTCCGTGAACATCGTGCTCGGCCGCCCGTACGACGCCGCCCGGCTGCGCCGCGCCGCCGCGAGCGCCTCCATCCTCGCGCGCATCGATGCGATGCCGGACGGGTTCGATACGGTCGTGGGCGAGCGCGGGCTCAAGCTGTCCGGCGGCGAGCGCCAACGCATCGCGATCGCCCGCGCCCTCTACGGCGAACCGTCTATCCTCCTCCTCGACGAGGCGAGCTCGGCGCTCGACGACGATACCGAGAGGCAGATCATGGATGGCCTGCGCTACGTATCCCACCGCCTGACAGTCATCGCGGTCACCCACCGGACCTCGATGATTCGGCCCGGCGACCAAGTCATCAACTTGGAGGCACGAGGCTGACGACCGAATCGAGTCGGCGGTCTGCCGCAGCACGACGGATGTCGTGGCCGAAGTCTGACGGGGGTACACAGTTGTGAGCCACCTGCGGCAGGAAGCCAGTTATTTGTTTTCCGTCATAGGCCGGACGTTCCTCATGAGTCTTTGGGTGCGCTAAGGTCCCAATCGTACTATTTTTCTTCGGGTTGAACGAAGTATTTCGTGGGGTGGCTTTATTAAAACTCAGAATTTATTGAACGACGTTGTTCTCGCCTTGTCTGGAAAAGTTGATGGCAGAGGAAAATACTGTCCGCATCGTGGATGTCGTTAAAGAGCCTTCCGAGGCGTATATGGTCACCATAGTGGGCGACTCGATTAGAGGGCTTGGAGTATCTGGCTTATGCCGGTTCCGACGCCTTGGGCGAAAAGCGAGAGGCCGCCCGGAGCTGCGATCCCCGCCACCGCGACTTCGACCGCTGCCACCGTGACGTCATGTACGCGAATGGTCTCCGACAGGCGGACCTCTCCGACCTGAGGAGATCGATCTTTCCGCTGGATATGAGGATAGGCAAGGATGCAGTGCCGGATCCCGGTGGCGCGAGCGAACGCCAGCGCCTCGTAAAGATCCGCTGATGCCACGGCGCTCGATTTCAGTCGTATCTGGCCCTTGTACTTCACGTCGATGATGAAGGGGCGGGTACCGTCGATCACGAGGTCGGGCGCCACCTTGACCTGCCGTCGATGGCCGCCTGGCCTCGAACTGGAGCCAAGTTCGAACTCGCGCTGCACGCCGACAACGCCTGAACCGAATGCCCGTCGGGCCGCGATAGTCAGAAGGCTCTCCCAGGCCTGCCAAGTCGCCACGACATATCCAGGCGCTTCCCGGCTGCCGGCGGAGTAGCTGCCGCCCATGCCATCAATGACGTCAATCGCGAGTTCGTAGGTCGACCGCCATGCGCTTGCTCTGCTCGGCAAGCGTTTGTGCTCGCCCCTACGTGGGGGAGGCTGACGCGGAAGATGGCGGATCACGCGTTCGAGGTTCGCGCGGATCTCAGCATCCTGAACGAGGGGCGCCAGGACCGAAGCTGCGGCGGCGATTGTGCGGTTGTGATGGTTGCGACGGCTGAGACTTGTCACGGCCTGCGCATACCCCTCCGCCTCGGGATAAAGCAGATCCGCCGGGTCGTAATCCCCCTCTAGCTCCACGCCCCAAGTCGCTTCGGTCTCGTAGGACCGGATCGGCCGTCGATGGTTCCTCCAGTATAGGGACGCCAAGGCCCGCCCGACCAAAGCCGCGAGATCCGTGTCGCGGGCTGTCGAGGCACGCAGGGTTTCGTCGAAGACGTGCCCATGCGTTGCGAGCACCGCGATCAGGAAGAAGTCCTCTCGCCACGACCCGCTCTGGTCAAGAAACTTAGGGACGACCTCGATTTCGATGCCGCCACCGGGCGTCAGGAGGCCAGCGAAATCGATCGCCCGGATCGAGCCTCCGGTTACCTGGAGTGGGGATCGCTCGAATCCCAAGGCGCCAGCGACTCTTTCGCCGGCATCAGCCAGCAATCCCCGTACCCGCGCAGGATCAATCCCTGAGGCCGATGCGATTTGTCCAATGATGGGTTGAGGCGGGCCGTACTCCGAGATCGTCCAGCGCCGCGGCAAACGGACCGCCATCTAATCGGCTTCGACGACCGACAAGAGGATCCGATAGATTTCTGCCCGACCGGGCGCGGTCGGCCCCACGAGCATGGCACGGGGCATCTCGCCGAATTGTCTTTGCTCAAGGCGATAGGGCCGACTGGAGCCATCCTCGCCGGCATTGAGAACCGTTGCTGCGCCTCGGATATCGCCGAAGAAGGCTTCGTCCACGTGGGCTTTGACGCTTCTCCAGGCGATCGCGAGGTGATCGAGCGCGCCGTCCACGGTTGTCGCTGGCGCCCCTGCGGACATCAGCACGCCGTGCCCGATCCTGAACTCCGGGCCGCGGCCGAGGGCGATCCGGTCGTTGACGGCCGCCCAAGCGCGTACGGCCGCCTCGTAGGCGTCGGTGGCCGTAGCCGGGGTCGCTGGCGGAGCGGGGGCGCCAGGCTGAAGCTTGAAGTGCGCCCTGAGGACGTTTGCGTCCGGCTCCATTGGGAACGGCGCCCAGCGTCGCAGGAAAGCGACGTCGAGGGGTTCGACCGAAACGTCTGCCTGGTTCATCGCGGCGAGAATGTAGAGATGATGCGGGAACGCGTACTCGCGATAGTTCCCCGACGCCGGATCCAGAAGCTCGAAGCTTTGCGTTTCCGGGCGACGCGAGCCGTCCGGCGCAAGCCGTTTCTCTCCCTCCATGGCGACGATGGCGCCGCCGAATACCTGAACTGCGGGCCCGCGGTTGATCTCGTCGACGATGAGCAAGGAAGCACCATCGGAGGTCAAGGCGTGCTCGCTCGCCCTATAGAGAATCCCTTCGTGCACCTTGAACTGGGTGGCCGCACCAGCCCCAAGGTTTGGAACGATGCCGGTTATGAAGTCCCTGTTCTTGCTCCCTTGGTGGAGCGTCGTTCGGAAGACCTTGCGGTCCGTCCTGCTCGGGCTCGGTATGACCAGGGTGGTCGAAGGCGCCTGCGGTCGGCGGATGGCCGCTGCACCGCTGCGTGTATAGATGGGCGTGACGCTCCGCGTCGGCGCACCGGCTTGGAAGAACGCAGCGACCTCGGCGAGCAGCCTGGACTTACCGGTAGCCGGCGCGCCAGCGAGAAGAACGTTGTGGCGGGCGGACAGTAATTCGAGCACCTCGGCACATGTCGGCGACGGACCGGACGCCATTGCCGTTCCGGCGCCCGGAGCGGGGGATCCGGACATGCTCAACGCCTCGGCGAGGGGTAGCTGTCGCCATGTTCGAAGTCGATCCAACCCTGCGCAGCCCTTCCAGGGGGCGTGTCCGTGAAACACCGCAGAAGGAAGGCTTTGGCCTCGGGCTCCCAATCCGGATCGTTCAGGTGAGCATGCGAAACGAATCGGGGCTCGATCCGTCCATCGGTCATCTGAACGAAGAGGAGCAACACGCGATCCGTATCCTCATCGAACTGTAGGGCCTCCAATTGGTCGTCGAGGCCATACCGATGGACCTTAGCCAGGCGAACCTCGCCCGGACGAGCATCGGTCGGATCCCAAACCTCGATAGGGGCCCGTCGTTCATTTGAAGTATCGCCGGGTTGGCCGATAAACCAATGGAGTTCGCCGGTACGCACGGTCCCCTCGACCTTCTTTCCGTGCAACTTGCGTTTGACAGTCTCGGTCTTCGGGAACATTCGTGCCATGAACGATAAGAAGGCATCCTGCGGCCGAAGACGGATGTCGCGGGCACCGCCACCGGATTTCTTATCGTTCGACTTGGCCTTGAACTTCCTCACGTCGCCCGGCAGGACCTCGCGCGCGAGGATGCGCCGAACGGCCGTCGCGACCGTCCCGGCTTGTCTCTCTTCACTTGGCATCCCGTAGGCCAACCTCATGTTCGGCGAGTTCGGCGGGAACGTATGGCACCGCTCCCGCCCCTCGCGCTGATTCGATGCGTGCCGCCCAGTCTATACCATCGCCGCGACGCTTGTCCGACCACTTGGCTAAGACGAGATCCCGTGTCGCAGTCGAACGCTGCTCTCCGGGAAGGGCCGGCTGCCCTCGATCCAGTAGCGGGAAATCGTCGAACACGAGAAGCATGTCGTCGACGGTGAAGCCGTAGGAACGCGCGACGAGCACGTCCGCCTCCGCACGCAGTTCGGCGATCCGCCAGAGCATCGTCGGGGACGGGGGCCCGGCCCTGTCGAGCTCCGATAGCCGCGCCACGATCTCAATCAGCCTGCGACCGGGCAGGCTCGTCGGATGCAAGGGAGGCAGGGCCAAACCTCCCAACAGGAAATAATTGACCGTGGTCGTCACCACTCTGCGCATCGCCCAGTCAAACGCGAGGCTGTTTACGATGCCGATCCACAGTTGCAGGCGGGCAACCCCCGGATCATTCGGGAAAAGGACGGTCGGGACCTTGTTGCCGCACAGGACGCCCGGCGGGATTAGGGCCGCCATCATCGAACGCTCGTTCGTCTGTCCCGTGATGTCGCAGAACCCTGCGCGGACGCTGCGCGAGCGCTCCAGGGAGGGCTTGGCGACCCGTTCCGCGTCGATGAAGAACTGGGGCCGTACGGTGGACGCCCCGGGAGGCATTGCCGACCAGCGTGCCGCACGTCCCTGTCCATCGACGTAGACCTTGGCACCGAACCGATGGGGTTGGACCATGCGGCCCTCGACGACAGGCAGCCTTCCCTTCCCTGCGGCGGACAAAAAGTCGGCGCGCGCATGGGTCATGTCCACCTCGCGGCGGTACTGGGGCTGCCACTGGGATCCAGGGGCGTCGGTGCGCTCGCCCGTCTTCTGCATCCTGAGAAACAGCCGCCATTCGGCGTCGGTACGAACCTCCGGGATGGTCAGGTCTGGCCTGATGGTCTCCAACACCTTGCGCGCGAGCTGAACGGGCGGGGTCACCTCCACCCCCCGCGTCGAACCGTGCCCATGGCATAGCTCGATCGCCGCCTTGGCCGATCGTCCCGGAGGCGCGGCCGCATAGGTCACAGCCAGAAACTTGAAGCGCGTATCGATCGGGAAGAACCGCGCCTTGTTGTCGAACACCGTGAGCCGCATCGCCGACGACTTGCGCAACAGAAATCGGCGGAGCCCTTCCGTGCCTTGGGACCGGATCAGGCCGCCCGGCACGAGGAGGGCGCCGTGTCCCCCAGGCTTTGTCAGCCCAACCATCAACTCGGTGAAGGCGACATAAAGATCCGGCTCGCCGTCGGAGAGTGTGGCGTAGCGCGCGGCGAGAAGCGCCGAGCGTCCGGCGGCCGTCAAGCGCGCCGCGTCGTATCCGTGCAGATCCGCCGGCAGGAAGTCTTGGCCGTAGTGTCGCGCGACGCCCGCACCCTTCACGAATTCATGTCGTGACAGCTTCACCTTTTCCCACGGTGGGTTGCCCACGACGACGTCGAAGCCCCCAGGGGCGAGCGCAAGCCAGCGTTCGCGGGGGACGAGAAGGCTGTCGTGAACCTGCCAGCGCGACCGCATCGCGTGCAGGGCATCGACGTCGTTAGTGAGGCTGGCCAGCGAGAGAAGCGTGCCGCGGAGGGCCGCCGCCGACAGGTCGGCGGCATGTACGCTATACGCCATCCATTCGGATGCCAGCATCCGGTCGGAACCGCACGCGGCCAGGGCCACCGCGGCAAGCAGCATGCCCGCCCCGCAAGCCGGATCGAGCACGAGCGCACCCGGCTTGAGCCAGTCACGCACGGCGTCGGCGAGATGCTGGGCCAGGCGGTGATCGGTATGATAGGCGCCGTCGGTGCGCTGGCGAGACTTGGTCAAGGGCTCGCGGGCAAGCGAGCTCAAGGCCAGTGCTGGCGGTACGCCCGATCCGTCTATGGACGAAACGAGATCCCGGCCGAGATCCATCAGCCGTCCGACAGATGCCACCGGACGACATGCGAAGGCGGACTGGAAAGCGGTAAGGTCGAATCCTCCAAGGCGGCTGGCGCCGGCTTCCAGGATCTGAAACCTCGCTTCGTCGGATCCACCCAAGCGTTCGGCAGAACGCCGGAGGATTTCCCGCGGGCCGGCTAGCTGTCGCTCCTCTGCGGTCGCCGTGCCGATCATGCCGCGGCCTTCAGCGTCGGGACCGACCGATCCACGCGGATCAGCACTTCGGACACCTCGGAACCCGCTTGGCTGGCGACCGCGTTCGGCCGGTACCGGCCAATCGTCATCAGGGGTTCGAGGGTTACCTCGCCGAGCGGCGCCAAGGCTGCCTTGAGATCGCTGAGCGGCACATGGCCCTGATCGCTGTACGAAAGCAGGACCGTACGCGTCGGCAGGCCGGCGACTAGGTCGCGGAGCGCTCGCACGGCCTTCCTCCGATAGCAGAAATCGGATGCCTTCTCCCGCCAAGGGCGGATCCCGCCGACACCTTCGACCTGCGGCTCGTCGGCGAGGACCAGGGTCTCAAGGATGTGGTAGTAAGCAGCGTACTGTCGCTTGGTGTACGGCGGGTCGAGATAGGCGACGTCGCTGGGACGGCATTCGACGTCGCGCGCGTTCCGGGTGCTGGTCGTGAACGTCGGCATGCGTTCAGGCAAAAGCCTAGCTTCGAGACGGACCTCCTGCAGAGCCTGCGCCTGCCACCGAGATAGGAAGCAGCCGTAGGTCCCGGCCGTGTTGGCGGCACGGTTGGCCGCTCCCACGAGATCGGCCAGGAGCAATCGGTGCTCTGCGTCCGATAGTTTGCCTGCCTCGTGCCAAGCCGCGATCAAGGCGCGCATGCCATCCAGCTTCATGGCATTGGACTCGGTGAAATAGCGGCGTTCGATCCCGATCCTTCGGGAGGACGCCGGACTGTACTCCCGCCACATGAAGCCCTTTCGCGGCTTTGTGGCGTTCAGGGTCGCTACCGCAGCCTGGTATCCTCCAAACCCCGGAAAACGGACCTGTTCGGCCCCCGTCAGGCGGGCTCCGGCCACGACGGTGGCGGCATGGAGATGGTCGTTCAGGAGCACGGGCCAGCCGGCCCGCGCAGCCACCTCGGCTACCGCGCCGGTCCCGCAAAAAAGGTCCACGAACCGACCGCCGGACGGCGTCCCCAGATGTTCGAGGATGGCGTGTGCCACGCGGGCCTTCGATCCGATGTAGCGAAACGCCAAGGCCTTGATCTCCGCCGATACGCCCGTTCCGCGGGCGAATCCGCATAAGCTTAGCCGCACCACCCGCATCCATCCAGAGCGAGTCGCGTTTCGTCGACAACGTCCGGACCTGCCATATCGAACAGCATGGTTCCCTGTTTGTCCACAGCTTACCGAGGCGGGGCGCCCGGCAAGACCAGCTGCCGTTTTGAACCATCGCAGGGCAGGATCATGCTCGGTGCCGCCCCGGGCGAACATTGCCCCCTCCAAGCGCGGCCCCCTACGGAGGTGGTGGGGACAAGGCACTACACATTACGGGATTCGATTGATCGCGCGCTCCGGATCCATCCTGAAGCACATCTTCGCCGTATTGCCGGTTCAGGAACGGTTGTGTTGCCAGGGGGCGTCGGTCGCTGCGGGGCGGTCAGCTCGCTGTTACCAGCAAACCTCAGGCCATCTGTGGGATCGAATATCGGGTCATGATCGACCTTGCCCTGAAACCGCTCCTCGCTTTGCGGCAAAAGACTGCTGGGGAAGGCTGCGGTCTCGGCGGCGTGTTCGTGGCGCTCGTCGCTGTTGCTGGGGCCGGCACCTTCGGTTTCGCGTCGTTTCATGCCATGTCGGGCCTCGCGGGCAAGGCGTCCGCGCCCCCCGCATCCGTGGAAGTGGGACAAGCCAGGGATTGGCCTGACCTAAAAGATGGGGTGCCGGTCTTGGCTGCAGCTCCTATGGAACGAGCTCGCCTGGATCGATCTGGCCAAGTTGCCGCTGTCACGGCAGTGGCGCGCTTGTCCGCGCCCCCAGCCACGCAGTCTTTGCCCCTCGCGCCTCCCGGGGCCCACGAAGCGAAGGGGGCGTTGGCCTCCTACAAGCAGACTCCGGTCGCGATCCAGATATCGGCCCTCGGTCCGACACAACTGGTGACGCCCCTGCCGCCCAGCCGGATAGTGAGTGCTCTTGCCCTGCGACCTGATCGGTCGATGCGCGCATGGGACGGGCCTGTCGGTGAGACGCGACCTGCTCCCGAGACGGGGAAAGAGCCCTTGGTCGCGATGGCTGCTCCCAGAGAGCGTCCAGGTAGAGTGCATCGCATCGCCATATCCCGGAATCCCAGTTCGTCTTCGGCGGTCCCCGCTTCCACCGCAGCTATTCTCCCAAAAGCGGCTGCCTCCGCCGTCGCCGGAGAACCTCGATCCGATGACAACGAAGAGGTACTCGGCGTGATGATCCCCTCGCTTGCCCCGGCGAGGCGTAAGCTTGCAGAAGGCTTCGAGGCTCTCAATCGCGCGATGCGTGATGCGTTCTAGGAGAGAAGGCCAAGACGGCTGACTCTAGGAAGCTTCGGCTCATTCGATCAACCAGCCCATAGCCTCGCATCAGCGTGCACGCCGGGCAGTTGGTTTTTTTGTTGTCCGCTTGCCCTTCCGCCCCGAAAATCTACCTGCTGCCCAATTTTCCAACCCGACAAAGCTTCGGCTAAGCGAAGGCCATGTCGCCGTGCCTTCATTTCGACAAGATCGGGCGGGTATCGGCTCAGCCGCGTGGCATGACGACATGCCTAAGGAGCGTTTCGCGTGATCGAGAATTTGCGGCCACAAGCGTTCGCGGTCGCGGCCATCGCCGGGATCGCTCTCAGCGCCGGGCAGGTGCAGGCCGCGCAGTGCGGCAACACCGCGGCCGGCTTCGATGCGTGGAAGCGGCAATTCGCCGAGGAGGCGCGCGGCCGGGCCAGCGCGGCCAGCCTCGCGGCGCTGCAGAACACGACCTACTCGACCGCCACCATCTCGGCGGACCGGGGCCAGCACAGCTTCAAGCTGTCGCTGGACCAGTTCCTCGCCAAGCGCGGCGGCCCGACCATCGTCAAGCGGGGCCGCGCCCTGAAGCAGCAGAACGCGGCCCTCTTCGACTCGATCGAGCAGCGGTACGGCGTGCCGCCGGGCCCGCTCCTGGCGATCTGGGGCATGGAGACCGGCTTCGGCGCCGTGCGCGGCAACGTCAACACGCTCTCCGCTGTGGCGACGCTCGCCTACGATTGCCGCCGCTCCGAGTACTTCACGGACCAGCTCTACGCCGCGCTGACCCTGGTCGATCGCGGACTGCTGACGCCGAACACCCGCGGCGCGGCCCACGGCGAGGTCGGCCACACCCAGTTCCTGCCGAAGAACGTGCTGGCCTACGGCACCGGTGACCTGAACAACGTCGGTGCGGCCCTGTCGTCCACGGCCAACTTCCTCAAGGCCCATGGCTGGCGGGCCGGCGCGGGCTACCAGCCCGGCGAGCCGAATTTCGCGGCGATCCAGGGCTGGAACGCGGCACCCGTCTACGAGAAGGCGATCGCGCTGCTCGGGCGCCAGATCGACAACGATTAATTCCTCTCGATCTTCGTCGCATCGCGAGTGGCGCGGCACGAGAGCAGGGTTTGCGGAAAGCTGCCGAGACCGCCCGCCAATGCGGGCAGTGACGGCTTCCGCCGGCCCGACCTCACTACCGTGTGGCCGCCCGACCGCGCCGGTCAGCTCGGTCCCTAGACTCCTGAAGCTCGATCCCCATGCCCGGGCGGCGAGCGGTATATCGGCGTGGTGCCATACGGGATATGAACCGGACGGATGCGCCGGTATGGATTTGGGTCGAGTGGTGGAGTTGGCGGATATTCGGGCTTTCGCCCGATTTGCGGATTTCGGCACCGTATCGGGGGCCGCACGCACGCTCTCCCTATCGAAATCGACGGTTTGTCGCTCGCTCTCGCGGCTCGAAGCCGCGCTCGGCGCTGCGCTGCTCGACCGATCGGCCGGGCAGTTGCGCCTCACGGACGCTGGCTTGCTCTTTCGTCCTCACGCGATGCGCATCCTATCAGACATCGAAGAGGCGACCATTGCCCTCGACGAGTTCCGTGGCCATCCGCCGGGGATGCTGCGGGTCAGCGCACCGACTTCGGTAGCTCTGTCGCTCGTGGCACCGATGACACCGACCTTCATCGCACAAAACCAGCACGTTCGTCTGATCCTGGACGTCGACGATCACAATCCCGGTTTTCCAGTCGGCCCCGTGGACCTCGCCTTGCGCGTCGGCCCACGGCCTGAGGGCGACTCCATTGCCCGCCACTTGATGACCACGGAGATGTGGACCTGCGCGAGCCCTAGATATCTAGCCGCTCGGGGGACGCCGGCCCGAGTGGTCGACCTTGAGAATCATGTGTTGATTTCCGGCGACGCTCGATCGGTGAGGTGGTCATACGGCACGGCTGACGGCGGCTGGGAGCACTTGGATGTCAGCCTCCGAAGCGCAATTTGCGAGCCCGCGGCGCTGGCACGCGCGCTGACGGAAGGTGCAGGCATTGGCCGGCTTCCGGATTTCTTGGCCGTCGAGGCCATCCACCGAGGTGATCTCGTTCGCGTCTTTCCCGAAAGGGCAGAAGACACGTTCGAGATCCATGCCTTGTGCGCCGTCCGTCGCAGATCATCCACCGACGCGCAGGCATTTCTCGTCGCTCTTGAGGACTACATAGCCTCGAAGATGGAGATCATTCAGTCGGCCTAAAATCGCGCGATGCTGGCAGAACCGGCACATCGTGTCGCCTCCTTCGCTCGTCCCCTCCTGGTGGCTCGCACGACGCATCGGGTTTGCTTCCTTAGCCGATCAAAGGGATCAAAAGAGCTAAGCCGGCACGATCGGTCGCAGCACGTGGGCAGGCTCTTCGCCGCCTTTCGCTCTCGTCGGCGGAGCGAGGAGACAGTTGTTAACCGACTGGCGCGTTCCGTTCTCAAGCGCATTACCCGACCGTGGTCCGGGCCGACCAAACGCATCCGGTCGCGAAATTCATGGGCGATGGCTCGGGTCAGCCACAGGCCGCCGATCCTCGTTCACCATCCGGGAGAGGGGATCACGAGCCAAAACCGTTGGCGGTCCCAATAATCTAGGGTAGCCCTAGGGAAAGGGAGTTGAAATGCATAGCCTCGGTCCAGCCGAACTGCGTGGCCTCTACGAAGGCGAGTTCGCCGCGTACAGGGACGAGGATTGGGCCAGGGCTTGGCGCCAGAATTACGCGAGCCAAGTCCACAGGGTGCGCAATGCCGACCGGGCGGCGTGGCGCGAGCCAGAGTTCCAGAGGATGCTTTGGGACGCGTCGGACGTCTCCGGCATCGGGCCGGGCCAAGCCGTCACCGTCGTGGACGCCTACCAGGACATGCAGCTGGCGGACCTCCTGTTCGATGCGCGCGCCTCGCTCAATGAACTGGGTGTCGAGGATCGCGGCTTACGTCTTCAGGCGCTCTTCGACCAAGTGCTGGGCTGGGTCTATCCCCGCTACACGCAGCGACGTCCCAAGGCGCGATTGGTGCGGCTGCTGGCCTCCATGTTCCCGGACGACATGACCTGCCTCATGGATGCTGGCCGCGTTTTCGCGGTCCAGCGTGCACTAGGGGCCTTGCGTTTCACGGGGGGCTACGTCGCGCAGCACCCGGGTCTACGAGAGCGGATCCGCGAGGCTGTCGGCACGGTGGCGACGATTGAACAGAGCGTAGACCAGTCGATCTTCTCTTGGTTCCTGTGGCAGACCAAGGTGTCGCGGGCGGATGACGGCGCCGTGGCGTTGCCACCGACCCAACGTGAGGCCAATGCGCTGCCGCCGCTCTCCCTTCTGCCGGCGAACGCGCAGCGCCGGTCGCTGGCGACGGTCAGGGATAACGTCAACCTGCTGGTCGCGATGGTGCGCGAAGCCGAACAGGGCATCGCCCGGGAAGACCTGATCGACGTCGTCCTGAACGAGGCATCGCAGCTCAACGCCAGGTCGGCACCGGGCATGATCTCCCAGGCGATGGGCGGCCTTGGCCTGATCCGGCTTGAGGATGGCAGCTACCGGCCGACGGAGCGCGGCCAGGAACTCCTGATCGCCAGCGACCCGGTGCAGGTCCTTCGAGCCCCGCTTGTGGGGCGGGTCTTCGGAATGGGCCATCTTCTTCTCATGGTCAGGCGCGAGCCGGGCAAGCTGCGGCACAGCGAGGCCGCCAAACGGGTGCAGGATCTCGTACCGACCTGGACGACCACGCTTCCCGGCTCGCATATCGTCAACTGGGCGAGGTTGGTCGGCCTCGTCCAACTCGATGGCTCGGCGGACGGAGGTCGGCTGGTCCTCACGGACGACGGCGAGGACTACGCTGCGGCGCTGCCGGAGGACTTTGAGCGGCTGTGGCGGCTTGCGCCCGAGCAGAACGTCGAAGTCGACGGAATCCCGGGCGAGGACGCGGCGCCCTCGCCGGAACGGTCGGCGGCGCCCGCAGCGCCCTACGACGCGCAATCCATCCTCGGCGAGGGTTGCTTCCTTGGGAAGGACCGCATCGAGGCCGCCGTGGAGCTCCTGCGGCGCAAGAAGAACCTCATCCTCCAGGGGCCTCCCGGCACGGGCAAGACCTGGCTCGCGAAGCGGCTCGGATACGCTCTGATCGGCGCGAAGGACCCCGAACGGCTAGTCGCGCTGCAGTTCCAACCATCGCTCTCGTACGAAGACTTCGTGCGCGGCTGGCGGCCGGACGGGCTGGGTGGGCTGAGGCTAGCCGACGGGGCCTTCATGGAGGCGGTACAGGCAGCTGCCGCAGATCCGCAACGGCCCTTCGTCCTCGTGATCGAGGAAGTCAATCGCGGCAACCCGGCGCAGATCCTCGGCGAACTGCTGACGTTGGTCGAGGCCACGAAGCGCGGTCCAGAGGAGGCGCTGCGCCTCGCCTACCCGAGATCGATCGATGAGCGCGTCTACGTGCCGGAGAACCTGTACATCGTCGGCACCATGAACATCGCCGACCGGTCGCTGGCGCTGGTCGACCTCGCGCTACGCCGTCGCTTCGCGTTCCTCACGCTCATGCCGGAACTCGGCCCGCCGTGGCGGGCATGGTGCATTGATCGCGGGCTCCCGCCGGCACTAGTCGCCGAGATTGGGGCGCGCATGGACGCGCTCAACACCGCAATCGCCGAGGATCGAGCGCTGGGGGCGCAGTTCCAGGTCGGCCACAGCTTCGTGACCCCAGTCGGCGACGATGCCAAGTCCGAGGACGGCTGGCGGCGATGGTACGACGAAACCATCGTCACCGAGGTGGCGCCACTGCTCGCGGAATATTGGTTCGACGACCCAACGAAGGCTAGCGAACGAACGGCCGCGCTTCGCCTGCAGGATTGAGGGGTGAGAGTCGCATCGACCATTGATGGACATGCGACGTGGCGTAGCCACGTCGGGATACCCGTCCGCAATCTTTGGATGCTGTTGGTCTACGCCGCGGACCTGGCCGGCTTCCTGGATCGGGCGGATGCGGACGTCGACGAGGAGACCGAGCTGCCGGAGCTTCTGGCGATCCTGCTCGCGACCGTGGTCGAGCGCCGCCTGCGTCGCAGCCTGTCGCGTGGGTACCTGATGACCGCGGCCACGCTCCCGAGGGTACGCGGACGGATCGACTGGCTGTCGACGGAAAGCGGCTCGCTGCTCCGGCGCGGACTGGTCGCCTGCCGTTTCGAGGAAATGACCAACGACACGCCGCGCAACAGACTCGTTCGGGCCGCCCTCGAACGTATGGCGGCTGTCGTCCCGAAGCCGGACCTGTCCCGGCGCTGCGGCGCCCTCGCGCGGACGCTGGCGGCGCAGGGCGTAGGCGGCAAACGCCCGACCCGTTCGGAATCCTCAAGGGATCAGGTTGCACGGCAGGATGCCGAGGACCGCCTGATGGTGGCGGTCGCTACGATGGCGCTCGACCTCCTCGTCCCAGCGGAGGCGGCGGGCGGTGTCCAACTCACGCGCCTGGATCGCGACGAGCGGCTGCTCCGCAGGATCTTCGAGAAGGCGGTGGCGGGCTTCTATCGGCACGAGCTCGGGCGTGCGCGGAACGTGCGGGTGCAGCACGGCCTTGGTTGGGACATAGCGGTGCCCACACCTGGTCTTGCCGCGCTTCTCCCAGGCATGCAGGCCGACGTGGTCCTGGAGAGCGCGGGGCACCGGATCGTGATCGATACCAAGTTCACCGGCATCCTGACCTCTCGTCCCTACGGGGGCGAGTCGTTCAAGAGTCCGCACCTGTACCAAATGTACGCCTACCTTCGGTCCCAGGCCGGGAGGGGCGACGCGCGTTCGGACGTCGCCGAGGGGGTACTGCTCCATCCGTCCCTAGATCGCCACATCGACGAGAGCGTGACGATCCAAGGGCATCGCGTCAGGTTTGCAACGGTGGATCTTGCGCGTCCCGGGGCGGACGTGCGTGCCAGGCTACTCGAAATCGCGGGTCCGTAATCCCGCCGACCCGACCCGATGCGCTGCCTACCTGGCATGGCCCCGAAGCTTACCTTCGAAATTAATGAGACCGTGGGCGCCCCGCGGTCACCCTGCGTCGTGGAAGGTCGGCCAAGAGGTCGTGTAGGTCGCGGCGGACGCTCACCCATGACAAGAGGGACATGTTCAGTACGACTACTCTCTACCCACTGAGTATATATTCACAATAAATATCTGACTTTATTGTTAAAATTGTGGTATGATGGGGCGCCAATGGTTCGTTCTGCCGGTAAAGATGATCTTCCCTCGGTCGCTGCTCTTTACCACCGCGTCTGGCACGAGACTCACGGGCCGTATATGCCGTATACTGAACGTGAGGCGCGAGGCGAAAGCTTTTTCCTGGACCGCTTAGCCAATGTGATGCCCAACGTAATCCTCGGCGAGGCTGAGGGAAAAATCATTGGATTTGCCGCCTGGAAGGGCTCGCTGCTCGCGCAATTTTTCCTTGACGTTGCGGTCCGCGGTTCCGGCTTCGCGCCGCGCCTCATGAAGGCAGCTGAACAAGGCCTTTACGACGACGGTATTAGGGAGGCTGAGCTGCATTGCCTCGTCGGCAACGAACGCGCACGGCGGTTTTATGAGCGCTCAGGCTGGCAAGTGCGTGGGATCATAGCGGAGTTGGTCAGAGGCGATACGGATGGTGAAGAGCGCAGCTTCTGGATGATGTGCAAAAGCCTCGCGCCTCTCAAATTGTCAAAGCAGTTTCCTCGCAAATACAGACACTAATCGCTCTTCAAAATCGGAATTGTTATCCTGCCGTTAACAAGAATCTGAATAGTTTAAAATCCACGATCATGAATCTGTGCAATAGTTATAACCAATTCTGTCCCGATAGCGTTTTCAGGATCGAATTGCTGATGACGCGCCGCGCCCATAGCATGCGGACTACGGGCGCATTAACGTCGATGTCCAGCGGTGAAGCTTTGTCGTATCGAGTTGTCAGCTTGTGGTGCAGTACGGTCATTGTATTCTTTCGGCATTTATTCTAGGTCGCGTGGCGGCGTCGCCTCGGATGAGAACCTATCCGGCTGGCCGGGCCTGAATGCCGGGCAATCTGCGCGCGACCCGACAGCCTTCCGGGCCGTCCCGAAATACGGCGGCTGCAATCGCCTCGGCGCTGCCCGCAGGGTCTTTCAGCCACCTCAGGAACACCACGGAGGTCGCATTTGCTGGATCGAGGTTGACGCTCGTGGTTAGGTCGCCGCTCGGCGGGCAGCGGCTTGATCGCCCTTCTGGCTACACGCAGACGATCGCCGAGTCGGTACGGCACCAGTGCTGCACGGCGTCCGCGAGCGACGAGCCGGCCGCATCGGTGCAGGTCGGGGCCCCGGCATCCGTGAACCACCGCGCGATGGCTTGGCCGGCCCGGATATGGTGAAGCCGGTCTCCGCAAGGGTCGGGGAGGCCGCAGCCGCGAGGATGCCGGCGCTGATGATGCGAGCGGTGACGGGAACGCGGGTCATGGCTGCTACCTCCGGGTCAGTTGACCGACATCACCAGGGCGCCATCGGCAGCCCTGAAGAAGCGGGCGCGGTCCTTCGCCTCCCCCCTACCGCTCAGGGTGGCCGTGAACTCGCACAGATGCCCGACACCGATTTCGACGGGCTGACAGCCCAGCTTGCGGAAGGCGGTGACGGTCGGCATCGCCGGTAGGTTTCCGCGCCCCGTACCGACGACGAACGCCATCGCCGCAGCCTGCTGCTGGTACAGAGTCGACGTGAACTTGGTGACCGCCTGGAGCATCTCGGACTCGGACGGTTCGCCGGAACAGGCAGCCAGGGACAGCCCGAGGACGGTCGCAGGGAGGGTGAGGAATCTCGGGATCACGGGGGACGCTCCGGGCGGCCACGAAGGCCGGGATGGGGACCGTGCGGTCTCCGCCGGCGGGTGCGGCCGGCCGAGAGCACGTAGACTGGCGAGAGATCCGTCTGTGGCGCCGGGGACGGTGGGGCGCGGGATCAGCGCAGGAGCTGGAGGATGCCCTGGTTGGCGGTGTTGGCCAGCGACAGGGCCGAGATGCCGAGCGACTGGCGCGTCGAAAGCGCTTGCGAGTTCGCCGCCTCCTCGTTCATGTCGGCGTTGGTCAGGTTCGCCGCGCCGGTCGTCAGCACGTCGATCATCGACTTGGTGAAGTCCTGCCGGTTCTGGACCGTCGACAGGTTCGAGCCCAGGTTCGACGACAGCGACTTCAGGCTGGCGAGCGCGTTCGTCAGCGCGTCCGAGGCCTTGCCCAGGTCGGCGTTGTTCTGGATGCCGACGTTGGCCCCGGACTGAGTCGTGGCGGAATCGACGAACTTGCCGATGCCGAGGCTGTCGGTGGTGAGGGCGTTGCCCTGGATCGACAGCTTCGACTGCGCGGTGCCGGTCTTCTCGTTGAAGGCGATGGTCAGGTTGTCGCCGGTGAGCAGGTTGGTGCCGTTGTAGCCGGCGTCCTTGGCCGTCTGGTTGAGCTGGTCGCGTAGGGCGGTGAACTGGCTGACCAGGGCCGAGCGCTGCGCCGAGGTGCCGCCGGCCGCCGTGGGGGCTGCGCCGCCGGTGAGCTTGGCGAGCTCGCCCGCGTCGGCCGTGAGAGCACCCGTCGTGGTGTTGAGCTTGCCGGCGGCGACGGTCAGCGTGTCGGAGCCGGTGCCGGTGATCTGGAGCTGGCCCTGGCTGTCGATGGCCGCCGTGGCGATGCCTGACTTGTTGATGTTGTTCACCAGGTCGTTGACCGTGCCGGAGGTCAGGCTGACGTTGTAGACCGTGTTGCCGGCGGCGAGCTGCAGCGTGTCGGCCTTGGTGTTGTCGATGCCGACGATGCCTGTCGCCGACGAGCTCGCGGGGGTGGCGGTACCGGCGAGCGTCTTCGCCAGCGCGGTGTCGTGCAGGCTCTTGCCCGTGGCGGTGGCCTCTCCGGAGGTCGCGAGGGCCTGGGTGCCCTGGAGCTTGGGCAGGTTGGTGGTGGCGTTCGACTGCGCCTGGGCGACCACGGACTGCATCTGCTTCACGATGCTCGTGATGCTATCGATGCCCTTCGAGGCCGCCTGGATCGTCTGGATGCCGTTGGAGATGCCGTCGAGCAGGCTCCCCAGGGCGGTGGAGCGGTCGGTCAGGCCGGCGGCGGTGAAGTAGTTCACCGGGTTGTCGAGCGCCGAGTTGACCTTCTTGCCGGTCGACAGGCGGTTCTGGTTCGTCGCGGCCAGCGCCGCGGTGTCCTGCAGGGACTGGAGGTTCTGCCGCGTGGCGGCGGACAGCGTGATGGACGAGGACATGGGCGGGGACCTTCGCGGGTCGCGGGGATCGCGACGACGGGCGAAGTCTCGGGTCGTGGCCCTTTTGCCGGTGGTGACCGTTTTTGGCTGCCCACGATGCTTGGTGGACGTTCCCTGCCAGCATGGGGACGTTTCTCGCCAAGGCGGCCCGCCATGGGGTCACAGCGCACGCAGCCATGCCAGTGGCGGCACGAGAGTCGCCTCGTCATCCGCTCCCTGGATGCCCGCTCGGGCTTCGGCGGGAAGGATGCCGTACCTTCTTCTGAAGGCACGGCTGAAGACTCGGGGATCGGCGAAGCCGCAATCATAGGCCAGGCGGGCGAGCTTCGGCGGCCGGGCCCCCGTTGGCAGCCGTGCGAGCGTCCGCATCGCTTGGGCGAGCCGTCGGTCACGGATGAAGGTCGACACCCCTTCATCCGGGAAGAGCCGGTACAAGGAGCGTTGGGAGAGGCCGAAACGGTCCATGAGCGTGGACACGTCCACGGTCGCGAGGTTCGCCTCGATGAAGCGCCGGATCGCTATGATGGTCGGGTCGCCCGGCTCTTTTCGGGTGCTCTCGGCGGAATGCGCGAGGATCGCGCGGCACAGCGCGAGCGTCGCCGCAACGAGCTGTGCCGCCGGGTCGGGCACCGGCAGGCAGGCGGCGAGATTGCGAAGGTGGTCGGCCACGAGCCGGGTCATCGGGTTCTCGGTCCCGAGGATCTTCCCGTGCTGGAGCTCGATCCTCCCGGCACCATCCGCCAGCACCAAGCGAGGCAGGATGAGCTCGACGCCGGCGGACGGTTCGGCATCGATGCGGATGGCATGCGCGAGGTCGAGGAGAACGATGTCACCGGGGCCGATCTCGCCGCCGGACCCTCCGGTGTCGATGCGCGCACGGCCCCGGAAGTGAGTGCGCAGGACGAGATGGTCCAGCGCCTGCCTGATCACGAGGGATTCCGGACGCTCGGTCGTCTGGGCCGGCGCCTCGAAGTCGCCGAGGATCATCTCGCCGAGATGGCGGTAGCGATGGAAGGCACCGACCGGCACGCGCGCGCCGTGATCAAGACGCGCCTCCATCAGGGGGGCGAGGCTGGCGACCCAGGCGCGGCCACGTCGCGCATCCTGGGGGATGTGCGCGAAGCGATGCTCGACGATCACCGGACCGCCGGGTGCCGGCAATCTCGACCTTCGAGGGGGCGCCCACCGACGCGGCGCGCTACCACATGCGCGCGGCGATCTCCTGTTCCTCGGCTCCCATCACGTTGGCGTAGATGGCGGTGGTGGCCATGCTGGCATGCCCGAGCCAGCGCTGGAGCAGGTTTAGGGGCACGCCCGAGCGGACGGCGTGCACCCCGAACGTATGGCGCAGGCCCTTCGGGGACGAGGCGGCCGAGCCCACGCCGATCGACGCCATCACCGCCTTCACGTCCCGCCAGGCGGTGCTGCGTGCGATCGGCCAGAGCCGGGCATCCGGTGCCCCATGACCGTGGATGCGCGCGAGGGTGGCCAGGAGATGGGCTGGCACCGGCACCTCGCGCACGACGCCCGTCCGGCGCTTCTTCAGGCAGCGTACGGTGACGGTTCGGTTCTCGTGATCGAGGTCGGCATGCGTGAGGCCGAGTGCCTCGCTGATGCGGCAGCCGGTCCAGATCAGGGTCAGGCAGAGCGTCTCGACCTCGCCCGGCTCCTGGGCGGCAGCCTCTAGGAAGCGCAGACGCTCTCCCGGGGTGAGGTACTTCCGGCGACCCTGGGCCGTATGGAGGGAGAGGCTGGCCCTTGGCAGGGGACGTGTCATCGCGGCGAGTCCTGGGACCGTCCGCCGGTCGCCAGCCGAGTGCCGTGCGCCAGGACGGAATTGCCGATTTTGTACCAGCTCGCCTCGCAAGGGACGCGCGCCCAGGGGAGAGAGGGAGTAATCGGCCAGGTTCGGCGGGAACAAGCGTCCCAGGTCAGTGTCTAAAAGCGTAGTGAGAAGAATGCCTTCAACAAAATCGGCAATAGTGTTGCACGAATCGATGGCAACCTTTGTCCAGGCTTCGCTCGTCGTAAAGACCCTCCATCGAGAGTCGCGCCAATTCGTACGTGACCGAAGATCCTGATTGCCGCGAAAAGGCGGTCCTGTAGTGGATGCGCCGCTATGCGCCACGCCCGGACATCATCCACGCCAGGAGGCGTCCAACCTCCCACAGCAGCGGGTCGGTCAGCGCGCGGAGACGTGCCGACGGGAGGGCACGCGCGATCTCGCTGGCCGCGATGACGTGGTCCGCAAGCATGGTCACCTCCCGCGACAGGGCCGCGTCCGGCACCCGCGACGCGGCAACCTCGATCGCGGCCTCCGCCACGTCGCGGGGCCTGGTGCGGGTCGCATCGATGACGATGCCCTGGCCACGCATCGGGCGACCGTTGGCGTCGAGGGAGAAGCTGCCGTAATCGCGGACGAGGCGCACGCCTTCGCCCGTCCGTACCCGGTACTGCAGGGCGATGGGTGTCCCACGCCTGCTGGCGCTCTCGACGTCGGCGGCGAAACCTGCCCGGTCCGATGGGAGAATGGCCTCGACGTAAGCGGCCAGGGGATCCCCGTTGCAGGGGTCGGGACGCACGATGCCGAACAGGGCGGCGACGTCCTTGTCCGCGACGACGCGGTCGGTGGCGACGTCATGCGTCCAGGCGCCGACGACGCCGGCGGCGGCCAGGCAGCCGGGCAGGTTGAGAAGCGACGGCTGGATGGCCTTGCCCACGAACGTCCCCCCCCCCTCCGCCCGGTCGGAGAGAACCGGTCCAGGCGGCGTCAGAGTGTTCGAAGTCAACCCGCCGTGCAACCTAAGCGCGAGCGGCTGGCAGTCGCATCCACTACGTATCGAGTAGGCGACGGGCCAGGCTAAGCACGGCAGCCCGGCCTTTCTTATCCAATTCCGAGTACAGCCGGATCAGTTCGGACACGTCTTCGCTCGATGATGTGGCGCCCGCTCCCTGTCCCGTCCGGACTGCGGAGTTGTAAAAAGCAGAGACCGGAACGTCGAGACGGCGTGCGATCCTTGCGAGGCGGCTGGATGTTCCCGTGTGCCGCTCCGAAGGTTCATTCTCGACTGTTGCACACACGATGCGACCTCCATGACGGCGTGGTCGCGACACCGCGGCCTGAACCCAGCATGGCCAAGACCTCGGCCGAAATGGGACGGCACTACCAGGCGGCGCAGGCGGCGCACTCGTGGAGCCAACGGCGATGCCGCAGCTGCACATCCGGTCCGGGTGGACTGCGTGCGGGAGGCCGACGTCACATCATTACCCTGCAACGCTAACCCAACGGCAGGCCCCACATGTCGGTGAGGCCCCAGAGCGCCCAAGCCCGCTCCCGCTTCCTGCTGGCGGCCGCATCGATGCGGGCGATTGCGTCCCGGGCGCGCGCCGCCGCTGCCTGATAGCCGGGGCCGGGCAAGGGCCGCATCAGACGCCGGCGGTTGGCGAGCCGTTCCTTTGGCCCGCTCGCCCGCAGCCGCTGCAGGGCAGGCCCCTCACCGCGCCCGCCATGTCCGCCACCGCCTCGGTCAGGTCGGCCAGCGTCTCGACCAGGTCGTCGAACCCGCTCCCCTCCTCCGGCGGAGCCAGGGCCGCCAGCAGCTCGTGGAGCAGCCTCTCCTGGGCGGCGAGCCGCCGCGCGATCTCCGTCTCCTGCATCGTCGATCCTTTCCAACGTCAGCCCCGAGAGGCGCGCCCGCACCTCCGCCGCGGGTATCCGGGCTCCCTCGGAGCGGCGTGCCGCGGCGCCGATCACCCGCGTGGCGAGATGGACCGCGCCGCCCCCGTCGACGATGACGGGGCCCCGCCGCCCCAGGCGCAGGTCGAGTCCCCTGGCGCGCAGGGCGGCCACGAAGGCGGGCCCATCGTTCGAGGCGCGCCATGCATCAAGGGTCGCCGTGCGCGTCGCGTCCAGCGGGGTGGCGGTGCGCTCCTGGACCATGCGCTCCCGCGGCGTGAGCGGAGCCTCGGGACGGGGCGCGGTCGTCGTGCCGGCAGCTTCCAGCCAGGCGGCGACATCGTGCCGGCCCTCGGCGCGCAACCGGCGCGAGACCGCACGGGCGTGCCTGGACGGGACCGCAGGCAGTCCCTCGCCATGCTCGACGATGCGCGCGCACTTCTCGCGTCGGGCATAGTCGAAGCGCAGGTCGACGACCTTGCCGGATGGCAGCACCAGTCCGTAGACCCGGTGCTCGTGCGTCCTGCCTTCCTTCGTATGCTCGACGCCGCAGTACGGCTGGCCGGTGAGGCCGAACTCACGCTCGAAAAGGTCCCAGAAGGCTTTTCTGGCGGCCGGCCCGTCCGGCGCCGATGGCTCGGGGCTGCAGAAGACATGGTAGATCGGCCGGTCGGTGCGACCGCCGGCGGACTGCGCGACGATCTCCCTGATCTGCTCGTGCAGGCTGGTCCCGCCCAGGCCGCGTGAGGGCAGGATCTTCACCGCGTTCCCTGCGTGCAGGAGATGGCGAGCGAGTGCGCGGCCGAGCCCCTTCCCGCGCGTGCCGCCGGTGATCACCGCGTGCCCGACCGGCCGAGCGCCAGCGGGATCAGGATCCGGCGGGCGCGGTCGACGCCGGCACGGGCGCCGGCGACATCGCCGAGCGAGAGCGCGGCGCTCAGGGCGGCGAGTTCGCGGACCGCGGCCGCGAGCGTCGCCACGTCCTGGTCGGGAGTGCGGGTCGGTGCGTTGCTGTGGGCGTCCCGGTCCGACCGAAGGCCGAGCCGCCCCATAGCGGTCCGGCGCATCCAAGCCCCGGTGGAGATGCCGTCGCTCCGGGCCGCCCGGACGATGGCGGCGTGCAGGTCGTCGCTCATCCGGGTCACGAACCGGACCGCCAGTCCGGGCCGGACCCGGCGCCGGACTGTGGCCGCACCCTCTGCCGCCGTCGGCCCCATCGCCTCGCCTTGCGTGCGCACATCGTTCATTTCGGTTGCCGTCACCTTGAGATCCCTGCCTCTCCTCCGCCGCGTTCACGGCTTCGCGGTCGGGAATGGAGGGTGGTGGACCCCCTCCTGCGGTAGCGGGGCCGCGCCGCCGCCGGCGGCTCGGGCCTGCCGGCGCCTCGCCCTTTCCCGGACGGCCTCACGGCGGGCCTCGATGGCTTCGAGTACCTCGGACGGGACCCCGAACGGCGGCGGCGCCTCGCCGCCGCCGAGGAGCGCGCGTTGCTGTTGCGCGTGATGCGCCGCGACCGCTCGCTCCCACAGTTCCAGGTCGAGCATCATCTCGCGCAGCGCGCGCGAGCGTTCGAAGCTCTCGCTGGCGTTTCGGCCGGCGCGCCACGGCGGCTGGCCGGTGAGGCGCCTCGCGAACTGCCACGCCCAGATTTGCGGTCCCATGATGCCGGCGAGGCCGGCCAGATCGCGCGGCCGGAGGCGGTCGACGTAGCCGGAGTCGACCGCGAGGGCGTAGTCCCGCGTGGCCGATGACAGCGATGGCAACGGCAGGGAGCGCAGCTTGCCCGACGCTTCCCGCGAACCGCCCATGCCCGGCGATCCCTCATCGGGGCGAGCCTTTAGGGTTGCCTCGGGGAGCGGGAGGCGCGGCGTGGTCGAACGGAACAGTCTGAGGCCGAGCATCGTGTTGTAGCTCCCCGGCCGAATCCGGGATCACGACGATCAGAGCACAAAGTGTCGACGCAACAAGTGGGATTACAAAAATATTCCTGGGCTGTGATAGGCATCCATATTTGCCGAGGATTTTAGCATTCCGGATCGGCGCAAACGCGCGTGGGCTGTTTAGGGTACGTTTACGAAACTCGATTGGATCGAGCACAGTCAGACAGCCGGCGATGCTTAGCAACGGGAATGGCCGAGAAGGCTGTAGCGGCGATGACCAGCGATTCGTCGGCCGCTGGCCTGAAACGACCCCGGCGGCCGCGTGAGAAGGGATGACATCCATGGTTGAGGGTGCCGCCGCCGCACTCGTTGGAGGCCATCGGATTTGGCCGGGGTGCGGCGTCACGGAACAATCGGGTCCCATCACCACCGAGTTGAGGACCGATCATGCTCACCAGTCTCGTCGCCTACATGCGCCGGCACGGCCTGCTGCCGCCGGCACCGCCGCAGCCCGCGGCGCGCATCCCCGTCCCGAGCAGGCTGGCTGCCGCCCCGATCCGGGTGCCGGCGCAGGCCCGGCGGAGGGCCGAGATCGACAATCGGAGGGAGTGGGTTCCCGAGGGGCTCACGGCCATGGGGCGAACATCTCCGGACCGTCACCAGGGTGGCCAAAGGCCGAAAGAAGGGGTTGAGCCAGCCATGGAAGGCATCCCTCGGGATGCCTTCCAGAGGATGCCGCCTGCGGCGGCATCCCCAGGGCTCCCGCCCGTGGACCCGGTGGACCCGCTCATCGCGGAGCTGGCCGACGGGGTTGCGCCCATCGTGCCGGACAAGGTCGCGGCCTCCCGCGAACGCGGCGCCGCGACCGATTCGGGAGGCCGGGGCCAGGGAATCTCAGGCTCCGAATCGTGCCAAAACGTCGCATTCCCGCCCTGGGATAATCCTTGCGCCAATCCTTCGCGGGCTCAGTCGGGCATCCTGGCGCCCGAACTGTCGCTCAGAGGGACAGCGTCGAAAAGCGGTGAAGCCGAACGCCACGTCGGCTGGGCCGATGCGGAGAGGAATTCGTCAGCATCGGCTGAGACTTACGGTGCGCCCAGGTTGAGCGCCGCCAAGGAACACTTACCTGATCCTTGGCATGCTTCATCGGCGCCAGACACCGATGAAGCCTTCGATGCTACCGAGCCGGCCGAGCCGCCGCCGGTCCCCCTAGACTCACGATCGAAAGACGGCTCCCTTTGTGCGGGGGAGCCGATGCCGCCGAGGCGCCGACTTCCCCCGCGCATCGCCGAAAGGCCCCGCGTCGAGGAGTGGACCGATGATGAACTGCTGACCTTGCCGGAAGCCGCCGCCTTGTTCTGGCCGACCGGCCCGATCACGACGAACACCCTGCGCACGGCCGGGCGCGACGGCGCGCTCGCCATCACGAAGGTCGCGGGGAAGTTCTTCACCACCCCGATGGCCATCCGCAGGATGGGCCACGACGAGGCCGACGTGGCTCCAGGCCAGGAAGCGGCGAAGCCGGTGGCGAATTCGCCCCGGGACCTGTTCGAGGCGAGGCTCGAAGAGGCGAGGAGGCAGGGCCGCGACCGCAAGCGTCGGCAGCGGGCGGCCAAGAGGTCCGTCGTGTCCCTCGACAAGGGGGCGGGACGGTAAGCGGCGGACACGGGGCGCGTTCAACTTGCCGGAAGATCCGCCCCGGGTCCGCCTCCCGAAATGCCCGCACGGGTGCGGGCGCAGGAGACAGGACACTAGAATCATGCCGGAGACGATGCAAGCGGGTGCCATCGGGCGCGCCGCCGAGGACATTCGCGTCAGCCTGATGACCGCGGCCGCGGCCATCCCCGAGTTCGAGCGGAAGCGGGGGCCGGCCCCCATGGAGCCCCACCTCGTCGAGCGGCCTTCGAAGGGCAAGAAGGCGAAGGGCAAGGGGGCTAAGGGCAGCGGGATCACGCTGTACATCCGGGACGGCAGGCGGGAGATCTCCACCCGCCTCGGCCCCGACCGCCGGGGGGACGCCAACACCCTCCTCGACCTGTACAAGCTGCACAAGGGGGCCAAGGCTCGCGGCATCGTCGCGCCGAGGATGGTGCCGGTGACAGCCGCGCTGGCCCACCTGCTGGAGGCCGACAGGCCCGTCAGGGTCCTGCGGCCCGACGGCAGGCGCGAGCCGGTCAAGGGCGCGCACCACATCTACCTCATGCGGTGCACCCGCCTGGCCACGCTGTCTAAGTTCTTCGGCAATCTCGCCTTCAAGGACGTGACGACCGCGAAGTGCAAGGAATTCATCGAGTGGCGGATGACCCTCCCGGATGCCCGCTACAAGCCGGGGAACCCCGACGCTCCCTTGGCAACGGCGGCCAGCGCCCGCGAGGATCTCTACGACCTCAAGATGGCCATCGAGCTCTATGCCAGCGAGCACTCGCTGGCCTGGCACCCCGACGTGTACCTGCCCAAGGCTGGGCCCGGGCGGACGCGGTGGCTGCGGCCGGCGGAGATCGACCGCATCTACTGGGCGATCCGCGGCCGGATCTGGGACCATGCCACGGGTGGCTGGAAGACCGAGACGGTGGCGGACGAGGACGGCAACGTCGTCACCCGGCGGGTCCTTCGGCCGGCCGAGACCATCCAGGCGCGGCGGGCGCTTCGCCGCTTCGTGTTCGTCGGCCTGATCACCGGCACGCGGAACACCGCGATGCGCGACCTGCGGTGGCACATTACGGATGAGGGGGGCTGCTTCGACCTGGATGCGGGGCTCATCCACCGGCGCGGCTTCGGCCTCGACCCGAACGTGGGCAAGCCCAGGGCCAGCTCGCGGATCTCGGGCCGGTCGGTCGCGACGCTGGAGCGGTGGCGCCGTGCAGATCTCGCTGCCGGCATCGACCACGTCATCCACAAGCTCGACGGCACCGCGTACCTGAGCAGCCCGCGCTACGTTTGGTGCTCGGTCATCGAAGACGCCGGGCTTGGCGAAGACGTCGTCCCGCACACGCTCCGCCACACGGCGGCGACCCTGCTGCGCATCGCCGGCGTCGACGTGCGCCGCGGCGCCGACCTGCTCGGCATGGCGGTGCAGACGATGGTCCGCATCTACGGGCAGTGGACGCTGGAGGGCCAGGAAGAGGCCGCCGAGGCGCTGGCTGACGTCCGTGGCCTGCGCAAGGCCATGCCGCTCCTCTCGCTCGTCCCGTCGCTGCCGCAGCCGGCGGTCATGACGACGCCGGCGAACGACGATGCGGTCGCGCGCGGCAAGACGACGGACCGCCGCCGCGTGGACATCGCGGCCTCGCGGGTCGGCACGACCGTGGCCCCTGTGCCTCCGCCCTCCCCCGCGCGTCTCGCCAACGTGGCCTGAGAACGAGGGGAGCCGTTAGGCATCCCGGTATCGTGATGAAGCCCGGGGCGCTTGTTCGCCCCGGGCTTCATCCGACTTCAGGATCCCTCAATCTGGAGTCGCATCGTCGAAAGGCCGCAAGTATCGAGCGGTACGGTCGGCATCCGTCCATCGGGTCTGGCAACTCCGCGGCTGGCGGTGCCCGACGATCTCGGACGCCGGGATGTCGAGGTTGTACATGAAGATGAAGTCGACCGGCGCCGTCCAACCGATTCCGTTGCAAGCCCAACGCACTCACTTAGCGGCCATGATGGGCAGGCGCTTCCAAGGTTGGCCAAGCCCTGGGCGACACAACCTGCGCATCGTCGCCAACGCTGCCTTCCTTTGTCGCCCTTCGGTCTCCACAACGATCATGTAACGCGGCCGCCGATTTGAGCCGGCCGCAGCGACAAAGGATCGTTGACGCCAATCTTGTCATGCACGTAGTCTCGGTTCGACCGAGGGGAGAGACTCATGTGCAGAGCTTGCAGCCGTCGAAGCCTCTTGTTTGGAGGGGTGGCGACGGTTGCGGCAGGGGGCGTTGCCGTCTCGGCTCGGGCAAGCCCCGCCTGCGTCACTATCGATACAGGTTTGCCTTTGACCTGCGCGTGGGATGCAGCGCAGGTCGAGAATTTTCAGGTCTTCTCGTCTTCTGGCCGCAAGCAGATCGACAACGCCCTCATCGCGGAATTGAAGAAAATACTGAAGGTATTTCCTATAAATCCGGGATTCAAGTTCATCAACGACACGTCTCCGAATGCCTTCGCTTCCCAGGCTAGCTCGGTGAAGGATACCGCCGGAACGGTCTTCATCGGCCTCAACCTCATCAACGGCGAGTTTAACGCGTCGGATTACGGCGGCGTGGCCGTGGCAGGCATTTGCGCTCACGAGTGCGGCCACATCTACCAGTTCAACACTCAGTGGGCTGCCCGGCTCAGCGGGCCAACAGCCAAGAGGGTTGAGCTCCACGCGGACTACCTCGCCGGTTACTACCTGGGGGCGGACGCATCCCACGCAAAGGACAAGGCCGAGGCCTTCGCGCACAGCCTGTTCGCCAAGGGCGACTTCAACTTCAACGACCGGAACCACCACGGCACGCCCGAGCAGCGTGTCGCCGCGATGCGCAAGGGGTACGAGGCGGGTCAAGCCAAAGTTGGCATCGAGGCTGCTGCGCAATCGGGCGCAAACTTCGTGGGGGGACTATGATCGGGAGAAACGGCTTGCTCGCCCTCGCGATGCTGGCGCCGACCGCCGCGGCCGCCCAGTACGGGGGCCCCCAATATGGAAGCGCGACCCAATACGTATGCCAGACGCCCGCGTTCTGGTGCGGCTTCGTTCTGCCGGGCGGCCCGACGTACCCAAACGGGACGCCGTGCCACTGCAACCAGATGGGCTACCAGGTCGGGGGGCAGATCGTGGCGAGCTCGGCATGGGGTCAGCAGCAGAGCCCCTATCCCGTCCCATCACCCAATCCCCTGCCGCAGCCCTACCCGCCCATTCCGACCCCATCTACGCCCGTACCGCCCCCCACGACGACGACGAGCGCGGATGATTGCTACCGAGGTCTCGGGAACTGCCCGGGTGCGTTCTCGGGGGCTCGGTGAGGTGGCGATAGGCCGCAGTAAGGAGTCGCCGAGATATGCGTCTCGGGTCCGTTGGCGGGACACCTATCGTACTCATACGGATGCCTTGAGGCCGGGTTGACCCGCTCAGAAAGCGGCGATGCATGGCTGCAACGGCCTTACGCCTCGCCTGCGGCCTTCCTCGATGCATCCGGGGTTCGAATGGGGCCAGGGAGGGGCGGTCCGCGGGGACGCACAGGCGCGGGCCGCGTTCAATCGGACAGGACAAGGGCCTGCGTCTTCGCTGCCCCGCAGTCGATCTCATCAAAAGCGCGGCACAGACAGGAGCCGCTCGAACTGGAGCTGGACCAGGGCCTCCTGTGCGCTGGTCGGCGAGGTTTCGACGACTGTACGAGGTTCGATGACCTTCAGCGTCCTTGGTTTCAGGCGATCCTCAATCCGGAGAGCCTCGGCCTTGCTGCGTGCGAGCCGCCCCTCAAGTTCCACCTTCCTGCGGGTCTGTTCCGCGGCGCTCATTTCGGTGAACCCTTCGATTTTGATCGCGGGTGAGGCGAGCTGGGCCGTGAGAGACTTCTCGGTCGCGTCGAGGCGAGCGAGTTCCTGGACCTCCTCACGCGAAGGGGCCCGCCCTGGCACCACCTTGGACTTGGTCTCCAGCACGGTTCTGACGACGGTCTTCGGCGGTGCGAACGTCACCTCCAGGCTGTGGTCGTCGATTCGCCCCACAGCCCCCGAGGGACCGAACGTGGCGCCGCCCGCCGGCAGCAACGTGAAACCCGCGCCGGCATTGGCGTCGACCTGCACGACGAACTCGAAGGTGTGACCTACGCTGGCGGGCGTGCGTGCGCTCGGCGTGGTCTCGTCGTCACGCCCAGCCGGATCGACGGCATCGAGCGCGCGGACCAACCACTCGGATAGGCCGGTCCTACCGAGAGACCGACCCGGCACGAAGGGGTGGTCCCTGACGTCGCGATAAGCTTCGCAATGGTATCCGCGGATCTCCGACAGCTTCGCCACGAAGTTCAGCTTGGCAATGCGACGCCTCGTATGCATGGCATCGACCCCGGCGTTCAGGCCGACGAGCACGTCAGCCGTGGCGACGGGCGTGCCGCCGACGGCCTTAACAGACCCCGTCTCGGTGATGTTCAGCGTCAAGGCATAAGCCGCCTCCCACCCGGTCAACCAAGGTCGGCTTTTGCTCGCGGTCGCTTTGACGACCGCTTCCTTCATCTCGCATTGGACGCTTTTGACGACGTCGCCTACCGCGAGTTGGTTCGCGTCGGGCAAGGCCGGCACGACTGTGGAGCAAGCCCCGCAATGCAGGATTGCTATGATCGAGCCTGCAATACGTACTGTATTCCGACAGACCATGATCCGCCCCGACATCGCGAGGAGGCCATTTTGGCTTCCTTGAGCAGGACGGATGCTGACACCCATGGTTGAGGCCGCAACCATCCGGCATCGACATGCTGTTGATGGGCCAACGCTTCTTGGCGCCTGTTGCGTTTAGGCTTCGGCGCGCTCGGATTATCCCGCACCGAGCCTCCGGTTGCGCCGAGACGTTGGTCGCCGGCGCAGGGTTTCGGCATTCGGACCCGAATGCCGGCCTGTCGGAGAACCGTCCGGCGGGCGATGACCGAGCCGGGCGTCAGCCCACATCCCGAGATGACCTTGAGGCAATCTGGATCCCGCCTGCGGCGAGGAACCGAGGCTCGGGAAACCTTAGTCCTCCGACCATATCCTGCCCCAGGAAGCCGAGCGGGCACGCGGTGAGGCCCAGCCACTCCGCGGCGAGGCAGAGCGTGGCCAAGAGGCACCCGGCATCTCGCCAGACGAGGCTGTACGGCTCCTCGTAGGCCGCAGCGACCTTCGCGACATCGGCGATGAAGCGGATGGTGCATCCCGTCTCCCGCCCGAGGACCGCACGCACCGCGGACCCGTTCAGCGCGCAGATGCGAGCCGCATCGACATCAAGGATGCCGAAGGCGTGGGCGTCCGGGTCATACCAGCGGACGAAACCCGCCACGCTATCGATGCAGATCAGGTGAAGGGGATGGAGCCCTCCGGCGGACGGAACGGGCCGCCGTCGGGTCGTGATCCCGGCGCGCCCGAGCGCCGGCTCCCCGGCATCCGAGGTGACGTGCCGGAGGAGCGTGCCTATGGCATCCCGCCCCACCTGGCCGCCGACCGCGGAGCGCCTGGAGGTGAGGACGTCCCCGAAGTCTCGCGAGGCCACGGAGGGCGACGGCGCAAAGGGCTCGAAGCCGAGGAGGGATGGCCGGAACTCGGTCCATTCGTCCCCCGGACGCCTGGGGCGGGGCTCTCTCAATGAGGCTCCCAGCCGAGCGCCTGCCAGGTCTGATAGTGTTTGTTGCAGCCCCTGCATCGGCCGCAAGCCAAGTTTCCGACGTGGCACGAATGCGCCCAAGCCAGCACTTCGCGCGGGATGCCGGAAGCACGGACCAAACCTGCGGCATCCAGGCCGATGGCCGGGGCGGTCACGGTGATCCCGCCTTCCTGAAGCGCCATGAGTCGCGAAACCGCATCGACGAAGTCCGGCCTGCCGTCGGCGTGCTCGCCGTCGGTGACCAGCGCCCCGATCATCAGGGTCCGGACCCCGAGCCCGACGGCTGCGATGCCGGCGAGGGTCAGGATCAGCTGGTTGCGAAAGGGCCACCACTCCGGGATTGGCGCCGCGTCGAGGGCCGGGCTCCCGGCTAGGTCGCCCGACCCGAGGGACGAGCAGTCGGCCCGAACCACCTCGTGGCGTAGGCCGAGGGCGGCGCAGACAGCCCCCGCCGCCTGTATCTCCGCGGCGGCCGGGCGCTGGCCGTAATCGACCGAGATCGCGACGTCGGGCCTCGTCCACCATGCGATGGCCGTCGAGTCCATGCCGCCGGAGAGGAGAAGACCCCTCATGCTGGCGGGAGCCGCCAGACGGCGCGGTAGGCCGCCGTGGCAAGGTCGTCGACGACGTCGCAGCCCGTACCCACGACCATCTTCAGGTCCTCGTCCTTGACGTTCTGCGCCAGGGCGACGACGGGGATACCTCGCCTCACCGCGTACCCGACCTCGAAGATCGTCCCGGGATCGAGTCCGTTCAGGACCGCGAACAGGACATCCGCCCGGTCCAGCCCTTCGATGTCCCTTGGCGCCACCACGTTCGCAGGCCCCGGGCCGACCTCGTGGCACGGCGAGAAAACCGTGGCGCCGAGCCCTCGAAGGACCATGCGCACCTCCTCCACGAGCCACCGTTGGCCGATGTCGAAGAAGGGAGCGGCAAGGTAGATGGTGCCGCGGCCGGGGCTCACCGGCTGGTGAGGAAGGGCGGCCAACGCGGCGGCCTCCATGACCGGCAGGGACCGCGTCTCGGAATATTGCGCCACGGCCCGGGACGCGGCATGTGCCGCCTCGGCCGGCGGCATGCCACGGCAGGCCCAGAGAGCGGCGAAGGTCGCCGAGAACACGTCGCCCGAGCCGATCTTCCAGACGCGCTCGGTCCGGTAGGCCGGCACGAGGGTCTCGCCGTCCCTGGTGATCACCAGGGCGCCGTGGCCCCCCATCTTCACCACGACGACCTCGGCGCCGTCCGAGATCAATTGCGCCGCCGCGGCGTGCGGGTCCCGGTGGCCGGTCATGTCGGCGGCCTCGGCCCTGTTCAGGACGACGGCGAGGCGCCCCGCCTTCGAGCCGTTCTCGCCGAACCGCCGAGCGCCGAAAGCCGATTGCGGGTCGTAGACCGCGATGGCCGCCTCGACGACCGCGTCGCCCTCCAACATGCCGTAACGCAGGACGACGTCGCCGACGACGCGGATCGGGTCCAGGGGCGGCAGTTCGTGGCGTGGCGGACGGATGGTCGGCGTCGAGAGGGGATGCAGGTAGTCGAAGACGATGGGGGCGGGCGCCGGCTCGGCCGACAGCGTGAAGCCCGAGCGCGCGGCCAGGGATTCCGCGTCCTTCCGCAGCGGTTCCGCGACGTACGAGATCAGCTTGGTTTCGCCCGGAACGAGTTGGGCGACGGCGGCGGCTGCCCGCCCGCCAGACCCGTAGACGGCGTTCCAGAGCGGCTGGATGCACCGCTCGACGTAGATCGCCCCGACTATGGTGAGCCCGCCCATCAGACCGGGTCCACCCGGACTTCGATGAAGCCGCCGGCCACGCTGGTCACGGATGCCGTGTACGACGCGTTCCGGTGGAGGATGCAGTCGATGATGGCAAGATAGCCGATAAAGGTGAGCGACCCTGCGACCCGGCCGGCGGCGTCCTTGACGACGAGCACAGGTGCGACACCGCCCGTCTGGACGCCCACGGTGAGCGGCGAGCCCTGGACCAGGCCGGCCGTCACGGCGGGATTGGGGCTGTTCAGCGCCCCCCGCCTGCTGACACGGCAGGGGTCTACGTCGGGCGTGCCCCCCGTGTCGCCGAGATCGCCGCGGGTGTCGTTCGTGCCTGACAAAGGTTCCTCCCCTTCGTTCTTGAGGAGGCGTTTTCCGCGAAACGCCCAGGCGCGTCAACGATGAGGTTGTACAAAGGGGCGGAAATTCGCCTCATGGTTGCCCACATCACTGCGTCCAGGACTGACGCCCTGCACCCGAGACCCAGGCAGAGTTCGAGGTACCTCCGTTCGAGATCGCGGTAGCCGCGCACCGGATCGGCGCCCGCGGCGAACACGCCCATCACCTGGCAAGCGCGCACGATATGGACGTCGAGGATGGCGACGTCGTCGCTGGCGCGCCGATTGCGGACAATCCAGGAGGCGGTCTTCGGTCCGACGCCCGGCAGCTTGGTCAGGACGTCACGCAAGGCCGCGTCACCGAAGCTCGCCTCATCCAGGTCGAGGATGCCGTCCAGGCAGGCCGAGAGATACCGCGCCCTGGTCCGTGCGAACCGGTAGCGGACCTTGCGGCCCCCGACGTCGAGCGGCTCCGACAGCAGCCGCTCCGCGACGTCCGGCGCCAGCGTCTCGGCGGACTGCGCCCTCAAGACGTCGCGGACGCGGACGAAGGCGGCCAGGCCCACCTCGGCGGGGGCGCCATGGCCGCCCAGCAGGCAGGCGGCGACCTCTTCCGCCAGCGTGGCTCCCAACCGGAAGCGCGGACCGGTCGGAAGGTCGGACTGCCATGCCTGCGCGGCCCAGAACGCCGGCGTCAGCGGATGATCGAACCGGCCCCATGACACGCCCGGGACTACCTCGCCATCGGGGGACGGAAGGTCGAGGGCTGCCAATCGGCCGTCGACCAATCCCAAGACCCGTTGCATGGCGACCTCTGTGATGCAATTGCATGAAAATGCATAAATCTGAGACCGACGTCAATGAGCGATGACGAAATGCTGGTATCCCTCCGGGAGCGCATGGATGCGTTGGGGCTATCGCAAGCCGCCGTCGCGAATGCGTGCGGATTGTCCCAGCCACATCTTAGCAAGGTACTGGCTCGTAGAGTGAAACTGGCGCCGAAGACCCGAGCGGCCATTCGCAGGTGGCTTGGGCGCCCCAGCCCGTCCGATGTGCCGTCCGAACCCGGCGAATGGGAGGAACTCATTGAGCGCCTGCGCTCGCGGCCGACCGCACGGCTCATGCAAATTATGCAAATCCTTCGGCTCTTGGACCGCCTTTCACCCTAGCGATTAAGGCGTTGCGCGCCGGGGAAGCGGTAGGCGGGTGAGAGGAACCGGGCCTTCACCCCGTGCGCCGTTCGGGATGCCGACGGGCCGCCGGAGATATTAGCGGCGGCCGCGACAGTCGGGCAGCGGAAAGCTGGTACGCCGCCATTCCCGGGCGGACGGGACTTCACGCTGCGGCGGCCCGGCCGGCGGGATGCAGCCCGTCCCGCAAGACGTCGGCGACCGCGCGCGTATGTAATCCCACCCCGTCGGAGGCGGGTCCTTGTGGTTACGCAGGATTGTTTATCCCGTCCTTAGACGACGGACGGCCTAGCGCTCGGGAGCTGCCCTCGGGCGGACGGAAATGGCTCGCCGGGCAAGCAGCCTTCGTGGCTCCTGTCCATGTGCGGCAGCCTCCTGGGGGATGCCGTCGACCGCGAGCGCGGCAGGTCAGCGCGTTCTGGCGCCACGAGGTTTCGCCCGCGGTCGCGGGAGGCGAGCCCGGGGGGGCGACCCAGGGCCGGCCTGTGCGGCCAGGGGGAAGTCGCGGCATGGCGGTGCCTCGGCCCTCCCGAGAACCGCGGACCGTCCGCAAGGGGTGCTGCATCCCTGGGGCGCCTGCACCTGCCGTCAATCGTCGCTGCGGCTGTCCACCCGGCGGTATGCGCTGATCACGTACTTCGTGAGGGCAAATTTCGGCTCGATCTTCTTGGCGGCGGCCTCGGAGGCGGCGACGTCGGTCTTCGCCTGCTCGTCCTCGCGGTCCGAGACGAGCGTGGTGTCGGGCAAGGTCTGCCGGGTCCCGTTGACGAGGATCTGGTTGGTCCAGCCGTACCCGACCAGCTTGCTCTCGAAGGTCTGCCGGGCCTGGGCGCTCTCCGGCCCGGCGGTGTTCATGTCGAAGCTCACGATGAGGCGGGGCACGGGCTGGCTCCTCGATGCGGGGGGCGGTCAACGCCGCGCAGGGCGTTTCGATCCCTGGCCTCCGCGCGGACGCGGGGGCCGCCCGGCCCGCGGGAACCGTCGGGAAACCCGCGGGAATGTCCCGGCTTTTCGCCCTACGCGCTGTTTACGGCTAGGAAACCGTCTGTCCCCAACTCATTGATTTCCATCGGGTCCGGATCGAGCCGATCTGGTCTCGATGCGCGCTCATTCGCGCGGATCCGGCGAAACCTGCGGGAAACCTGCGGGAGGAAATCTCAACCGAGAACGGGCCGTCGACCGCATGCACGGGCACGCCCGGCAGCCGGCGGCACCGACCCGGCGCACGACGTCGGCGGCGGGCAAGGCGCGCCTGGCCCGACCTCCCGATGCCCGCGTTGTCGGCCGGCCCCGAAAGCCCGACGTGAAGAATGGGCATGACCGTTCTCCGTCCCGACAAAGGACCGGCGTATCCTTCTTGCGTCCGGCGCGCCCGCCCGATCCGTGCCCGAGCCATCCGGCCTCGAAGCGAGGCAAGGCCGGATGGCCGTCCCGCGCTCGGCCGGCCGGATTGGCCAGGGGACGACCGGCGCGCCGGACGACGACATCGAGGGGCCGCGCCGTCGCCGGCGCGAGCTTGTGGTCCAGGAGGCGAGGCTGCGGGCGGCGATGGATCGGCCGCCAGGCTTCCTCTGCCCGAGCGAGTAACATTGTGACGGTAAGCCGGCGCGCTGTCGCCAGCGGCGTCAAGAGGGACTTCTCACGGGATGGATCCGTTGCCGGTTTAGCCGGAATGGTCGGGATTCCTTCGCGGCACTCGGATGACGGCGATCGCGCCGAAAAAGGCGGCGGAAGCCGCGACGGCGAAGGCCGGGGCGAAGGCCTCACCTTCTGGCCCGGCGCCCGCCACCGCGCCCAGCAACGCGATGCCCAGGGCGAAGCCGCCCTGGCGCAGGGTCGACGAGAAGCTGGACGCCATCCCGGCCCGTGCCGCCGGCGCCGAGGCGATCAGGGCACCGGAGACCTGTGCGTTGATCAGGCCGGCCCCACTCGCCGCCACGAGCATCGCGACGACCGTTTCGGCGAGGGGGCGGTCCCAATGGAGCGTCAGGGCGAGCGCGGCCGTGCCCGCCGCCAGGACCAGGAGGCCGAAGCCGAAGAGCCGCGGCCATCCCCATCGGACGGCGAGGCGGGCGCCTTGCGGCGGCAGGACCAGCATCGGCAGGGTCAGCGCGAGCATCGCCAGCCCGATCTCGTCCGTGGCGAGCCCGTAGACCGCCTTGAGGGCGAGCGGCAGGTAGACCAGGACGGACCAGTAGCCGATCGAGAGGGCCACGAGCGCGCATGCGATGCCGAGAGGCTCGCGCCGCGTGACGAGGGCCGGATCGAGCATCGGCCTTGCCTGGCCGCGCTGCCTGCGGACGAAGACGAGGCCCAGGCCGAGAGCCCCTGTAACCAGCATGGCTCGGGTCGGAACAGACGCGCTCCCGTCCAGCAATGCCAGGACACACGCGAGGAGGCCGCCGCTGAGGAGTGCGACCCCGGGGATGTCCAGGGGCCTGCCCTCCGGGTCGAACGTCTCGGCCACCTTCGAAGGCACGGCGCAAGCGACGGCGAGGCAGATGGGCAGGTTGACGAGAAAAACCGCGCGCCAGCCCAACGCCGCCGCGAGGAGCCCTCCGAGGCTCGGCCCCAGCACCATGGCGGCCCCGGTCGTCACGCCCAGCAGCCCGAAGGCGCGCGCCCGCTCGGCCGGTAGCGGATAGGCGAAGGAGAGCGAAGCCAACGCACCGGTGATGACGAAGGCTGCGGACGCCCCCTGGAAGGCTCGCGCCGCGCAAAGTGTGGCCGCGCCTCCGGCAAGACCGCAACCAAGGGACGTGACGGCGAAGGCCATGTTGCCGGCCAGCAGCATCCGGCGTCGACCGTATCGGTCGGCCAGCGCCCCCGCGATCAGCAGCGTGCCCATGAAGGCCACGCTGTACGCCTCGGTGATCCAAGCCGCCGTCCCGACGTCGAGATCGAAGGCCGCGGCGATCGCAGGCAGGACAAGGGCCACCGCCGTGAGGTCGAGCTGAGGCAGGCAGGTGGCGAGCGTCAGCGTCCGGGCGGTCGCCAGGGCGGGGGAAAGCCAGCCCGGGGGAGGTGCCGGCGAACGGTGTCGGGTGGATGCCATCCCCGTGGCATGACGTGGAGGCGAGGATGAACCAACTTCCAACCCTTCACGCGCGCATGAATTTGCTTCATGCAGCTTTGATGCGTGGCTTGCCCCCATTCGACGCGCTGGTCGCCTTCGAGGCGGTTCTGCGACACGGCAGCATGACACTGGCTGCGGCAGAGATCGGCGTCACGCAGAGCGCGGTGAGCCATCGTCTGCGCCGGCTGGAAGCCTTCGTCGGGACGCCCCTCCTTCGGCGTCTCCATCCCGGCCTCGCCCCGACCCCGGCCGGGGTGGCCTTGGCCGAAGGCTTCGCGGATATTCTCGCCGGGATGGCGGCCTTGCGGACGCGCTGCCGCGCCGCGACGGCGCCCGAGCGCCTGCAGGTCGGCGTTGGGTCGGCCGTCGCCCAGTATTGGCTGGTCCGACGCCTGCCGGCATTCATGGCGGCCCATCCCGACACGGACGTGGAGCTCGTCCTTCTGCCGAACTGCGACGCCGCACGGGCCGCCAGCCTGGACGTGCGCCTTCTCTGGCTGACCGCCACGGAGGCCCGGGCCAGCAGCACGCGGTCCTTGTTCCCGCGGGAGACCGTCTTTCCGGTTTGTCGGCCCGACCTATTGCGGGGCGAGTGCGCCTACGGCGACCCGGGTACGCTGCTGCGTCTCCCGCTGCTGCACAAGGGGCGGGACGATGGTCCCGATGGTGCGTCGGAATGGGCGTGGCGAACCTGGTTCACGCGCCTGGGACATGCTTCCCCGGTGCCGAGGGGGCTGCGTCTCGACGATATCGGGCCGGCGATCGGCAGCGCCCTCGAAGGCACGGGTGTCGCCCTCGCCCGTTCTCTCCTCTGCGCGGACGCCCTGGCGGATGGGCGCCTCGCCCGGGTGCTGCCGGCCGACCGGGACATGCCGAGCGCCAAGGTGCAGGTGGCGACCTGGACCGCCGCACGGATCGGCGATGCCCGTGTCCAAGCTTTCGTGCGCTGGGTCGTCGAGGCCGCCGAGAGAAGTCCTGCCTCGTCGAAGCCGCCTCCTGTCCTGGCCTAGTTGCAGCCGGCCGGCGGTGGCACCCGGGCCGAGCGCCTCGCCGTTGATCTGGCGGTGGCTTCCGCGGCTCCCTGAGGAGCTGCCTTTCGCAACGGTGGCGGGCCTTGATCTGCGCGAGCCTCCCGATCCCCTTGTATCCGGTGGCCCTGTTGGGCCGGGGCACCTCGTCGACCTTCCTTGATGGACACCGAGCGTAATCGCCCTCAATCACCAAGGATGCTCAGGCTCGACCATCTCACCGTCATCGCCCCGACGTTGGCCGAAGGCGTCGAACATGTGCGCGCTTGCCTCGACCTCGACGTGCCGTTCGGGCAGCGCCACACCTACATGGGCACCCACAACCATCTGCTTCAGCTTGGGGGCCTGACCTATCTGAAAATCGTCGCCGTCGATCCCGATGCCGCGCCTCCCCGACGCGCACGTTGGTTCGGGCTCGATGACCATGGGCGGGTCCGGCGCGATTGGGACAATGGATGTCGCCTTCGTGGATGGGTCGCCAGGACGGCCGCCATGGATTGGGCGCTCGAAGGTCGCGAGGGCACCTTCGGACGCAAGGTCGGGCTGCCGTTCGACGACCCTGTGTTCGACTTCGCCATCCCGGAGGATGGCTCACTGCCCTTGGATGGAGCGGCCCCGTCCCTGATCGACCGCCGCGGCAAGGCGCGCTCGATGGACGCCATCGCCGACCTCGGTGCGCGCCTGTGTAGTTTCACCGTCGCACACCCGGAGCCCGATCTGCTTGCCGAGCTGCTGCGTTACTGGTCAATCGACAGGCCGCCCGCCGTCATCGCCGGCGTCGAGCTTCGCTACAGGGCGCAGATCGAGACACCACGCGGTCCCAGGGAACTGGCCTGATCCCTTGCCGGTGGGCGAAACGACAATGGTGCTTGTCCTCATCCGGCGTCACTCGGAAGAGAGCCGTCAGGAAACCGATCGGTCTCAGCCCGCGGCGCGTTCCAATCGGTCCCGATCCTATCCCGTTCCCTCGGCTGCTGGTAGAATCTGGCTGGTGAAGCCCCGAGGGAAACGAGCCATTCCCGCGCGGCCCGATCCGCCTGGAGCGAGCCGCGTCCAGGCAGATTTGGCGCCACTTTTGGAAAACCGTCGGGACGATATCGACCCTTCGTTTCCGTTCCCGGGAGGCCAAGCGAGCCTGTCGCATGGGTTCACGTGGCCGGGCGTCGCCCACCGAACGGCATAGCCTACGGCGGACGGCGGACGGCGTACGTTGCGACGAGGGACGGACCGCGACATGTTCGGCCTCCAACGTCTTCCGGGCAGCCCATCATGCGCGAGGCCGAGTTCAGACGCTTCCTGATCGGGCGCCTCGGTGCCCGGTCCATCGACAGCTACGTCGCATACTGCCGGCGGGTCGAGAGCGAGCTCGCGGTGGACCTGGACAGGTGCGGGCTGCGGCCGGAGGAGATACGGGACCTGACCCAGCGACTGCGCGCTGCAGGAGCCGCGGACAAGAGCGCCAGCAATTGTGGCTCCGCCTTGAGGGCTTATGTGTCTCTACTGGGTTCAGAGGAGACCTCGGACCATCAGGCCATCGCCGAAACCACGGCCAAGCTACCTCACCATCGGGACGATGGCATGAGCGGGATGCCCAAGGTCGGCATCGATGCGGCGCCGATGGACGGTCCTATGGCCAAAGCGACCGTGAAGGAGCTGCTGACGACCTACGGCGATGTGATGGCCGAGCTGCGTCGTCGCGGGGTGATCCGGACGGGCAACGCCCCGGTCGGTGACTATGCCGAGTTGCTGTTTTCGAAGGCGTTCGATTGGAGGCTGGAAGGGAATTCGGCCGTGGGGTACGACGCGGTCGACACCCAGGGATGGCGTTACCAGATCAAGGGGCGCCTGCTAGCCCACGACAGGGCCTCGCGCCAACTCAGCGCGATCCGCAAGATCGACGACCAAGCCTTCGACTATCTGGCCGCCGTATTGTTCGACCCGGGATTTGGGATCCGTCGCGCCGCGGTATTGCCGCACGCGCTCGTACGGGCCCGGGCCCGGAAGTCGGAGCACACCAACAGCTGGATCTTCTATCTCGACGACAGGGTCTTAGCGGCGGAAGGCGTTCGTGACGTCACGGATGCTCTCACCGCGATGGCCAACCAAGTCAAATAAGTCTTGTGAGCATCGCCGCGGTGGTTCAGCGGTCCGGAATCGACAGGCGCGATTTAGCGGCTTCGCGCCCGCCGGCCCGAGAAAGCGTGGTGTGAAGGCTAACTCGGCTCTCACCGGAGATAAGCCCCCAAACGGGTGAAGCCTCTCGAAGGACAGGTTGCGTTGCTTCGTAGCCGCTCCGATGAGATGCCTGCGGCTGCTTCGGGCGATCGGCGCCAGATTTCTACATCGGAGCAACCCACGCTCGGCGTGCTACGGAACGCCTGGGCCGGATCCGGCCCGGAACACTCAGCTATCAGACACGCCGCCGCGTCCTTGCCGTGTGCTCCGTTCAGTCGGTTCTCATTCCGGCGGAGCTTGCCCGAACCATACGCAATAGGTTCGGTCTCACGTTTCCAAGAGAGAGATCAGGGCCAGCTGGCAACAACCTGCAAAGTGGCGACAATCTCCTGGAAATGCTCGGCGGATCTTGCGGCTCTGGGAATGTGGTCCCCTCTGAGGCCATCGGAATATCGACAATCGAAGACGGGTTTCCGCGCACGCAGCGAGTATGGGATCAGGCTGTGCAGGTTTGGTATTTGGCCAAGTCTGTACGTGCCATCATCCCAATCTATTACCTGATTGAGTGGAGAAAGTCGATCGACAATGTTGTGTCTTATCGCTGGCTCAAGTCTATTGCCGTATATGCGCCAGCCCGCAGTCATGTTTCCTTCTGCGTCCGCCCGCTGATTGTGCATTTGAATGACGTACCCTAGGTAAGAAGGGCTACCTCTGGGGATAAGCAATCCCGTACCTTCCCATGATGCGTTGCATTGATCCCATTCCCTTCTCCATGCGACCAATTTGCTGCCAAGATTGTCGGTGCCCTGAATGGAGAACAAATCAGGAGCGACGGGCATGATGAAATAATCGCTCGATGCTAGGGTGGATCTGTTCAACGCGCCGAGATTCGGACCGAGATCGATTAGGACCAAATCAGCTCCGATTCTGTCGGCCGCAAATTGGATGTACCGATGTATGGCGGACTGCGCTCTCAGGGCAGGTTCTGCTCCACCTCGCGCCGAACTCCATGTGTCGCCTAATAAATCCTCAAAATTGCTCAGCCTAAGATCGCCAGGAACAAGGAAAAGATCGTATTCTTCTGCGACTTTGGTTGGCGCGCGCGATCTAATATCACCGGTTGTTCTATATACTGGCTGAACGGCTTGAAATATGCTGTTTCCCTCGTCAGACCAAGACCGTCGTATTAAACCATCGGTTAGGCAGTATGATGTCAAATTGCATTGGCTGTCACAATCTACCATAAGTACCGTGAGTCCACTTCTGGCAAGGAGATGGGCCACGTGGTACATATATGTTGTTTTGCCGACCCCTCCTTTGTTATTGAAAATACTGATTGTCTTTGCCATCAAATAGCTCCCTCGGCATTCCCGATCGATACAGGGCGTCGCGGGCGTGATATCTCATGCGAAGAAATCAACCACAAGGTGACGCTAGGCCACGCGCGATCGACTTGGCCTATCAGTGGTCGTGGAACTGGCTGCCCGCGTCAGATCCCGGTCGAGGAAGTTGGCTGTCCCCAACTCATTGATTTTCGTCGTGTTTGGATCAGGCCGAGCCAACCCCGACGATGGCCCGTTAACCCGGATCCGGCAAAACCTCGGGGCAACTTGCAAAGGAATTTCCGGCCGGCGAGCGGGCCTTTCGAAGCCTGCAGCAGGACTTATCGGCGAACTTTAACGGCTTCCCGGCTATAGCATCGGCGCAAGGCAACACACGCTTGGCCCACCCTTCCGCAGCCTGCGGCCCCTGCTCATATCGAAGAAGCGGCGTGACGAATGGATATAGTGACCTTCGGTCTCGACGGCGGTTGGCATCGCCATCGTTGGGCGACGGGGCGATAGAGGAGCCGGCCCCTATGCGACGGCCCGCATGTCGAGGATTTTGGGAAGATCGAGTAGGCATCGTTCTCCCTCCCCACCCGACTGGACAGCCGGCAGCGCCTTCCGATGGCAGCTATTGCCAGCCGGCCGGCGATTTCGCCCCAGGACCGTGCGCGGATCTCGCGAGGAAGGCCGACATCGGCGGCATTGCGGTTCGGCGGCATCTTGACCGTGCGGGCGGGCGCCTGTGCCCGCAGGCGGTCGATGACCCGGGGCACGCCCGGGAGCGGACCGGGGGCCTGCGGGCTCCGTCTGCCCCGGCGCGACAGGTCCGACGTCCAGCGGACGGTTGGCGGCATCGACCTAAGGCAGCGCGACAGCTTGCTGTTTTGCTGTTGCTGAGTAGGGCCGTAATCGCATGGCCGTGGGACCACGACGCTCGCCCCCGTGGCAGCATGCTGTCACCATCCGGCTTACCGGCTGGCGGTGCGGGGACGCGCTATGCCGGAGGGGAAGGCCCCCGCTATGGAGAGCCCACAAGCTATGGAACGTGAAGGGCGGCCAGCCCCGCGATGGCTGGCCATCCGCCGGACGCGCGGGCCGCCACTTCGATCCCGGGCCTGCATCGTTGTGGCTCGGCACGGAAATCGGTCGGTCCTCACTCATCGACCCCCTTGTGGGGTGTCCCGCTCGATCCCCACCCGGTCCCATACCTTTCCCGGTGATGTGCCGGGAGTTGACCGGAGCGGATCTTCGCGATTCTGGCGATCCTATTGCCGGATCCCGTCCCCCTTCAGGCTCCATCCAGGTACCAGCGCTTCCCCTCGCACCGGACCACCCCCGCCCCCCTTAGGACGGCCTTCGCGGTTTCCGAGGCGCCTGACCTGATGCCGGCCGTCTGGGCCGCGGCGTCGATCTCGCGGCCGGTCATGCCTGCGGCGCCGGCCGCCTTCAGGATCCCCAGCACCGCCTTCATCGCCTCGGCCGCCTTTGTCCCGGCCGACCCCTGGCCGTCGGGCGGTCCTGCGCGCAGGATCCCCTCCATGGCAGCGTGGAGCTCCGCGATCCGTGCCCCCTGCCGGTCGATCGCCTCCGCGAGGCCGGACGCCGCCGAGGCGGCGGGGGGCGTGGTCGGTACGGGATCCGCGTCGACCGGCCTACCGCGGGCTTCCAGGAAATCCCGGGCGGCCTCGACGTAGACGGAGCTCGTCGACCGATTCTCGTCGGTGGCGAGGTGCTCCATCGCCCGATGAACGTTCGGCGCGACGTAGACCATGACCTTGCGGTTGCCCCGGGGCTTGCCGCCTTCCGGGGCTTGTTTCGATGAGGGCACAGCTTCGAGCTCGCTGATGGGGGCAGCAAGCTGTCATGCCAGCGGGCGGTTAACTTCGGCTGTGTGGCCGGTCGAAGTGCGGTGGATGGCCGGCTGCAGGGCGACATGCTGTCATGCTGTCAAGGATGGCGCGTCGTCCTTCCCTACCGGGGTTGGGCCGCTCTCCTCAGGGCGAAGGCAGCCGCACTGGATCGAAACGCTCGAAGGAGACCCTGCCGAAGTCGCCGACGGTCAGTTCCTGTCGGTCAGTGCGGCCCGTTCCGGCATCAGCGACGCAACGCACCAGAGAGGCAGCGAACCACTCCCGGCTTCGTTTGTCGTAGACGAAGCGGTACTCGGCGACCGTGCCGCCGTCCCTGCCCTGATCGAAGACCGTGAAGGCACCGGGCTCGGCGCGGAGGTAGCCAGACACTGCACCGTACGGACCGCAGGTGAGCAGCCGCGCGTTCGTCGCCACCTTGCGCAAGCGGCCCGTGGCGTCCCGCTGCATGAGCGCCACCTCCAGTGCTCGGCACGCGCCGGCGTATGCCGGCGGCGGCACCTCGATCACCAGCAGCGCGTCGTCCCGGCCTTCCCCGGTCAGGTCGCCCATGATCGAGTCCACGACCCGCGCGCCGACCGCGGCGGCCGCGAGCGAGGCTGCATCGCCGGGGCCTGCATCCTGTGACATAGTCCGTCCTTCCCCGGGCGAGTTAGGCCGCGTCATCGCCTCGTTCGTCGATACCGCGACGCAAGCCGTTGCGGGCGCAAATCCGCCCTGATGCCGCGCCGATCCGCCGGCCGCGGGTTTTGAGGTCGCGCAAGGAGTCTCCGGTTCCTGTGTGCTGGCACGGAAGAGCGCTTCGTCCTCGTCCTCGTTCTGCAGACCGCCTCGGCACGCGGCCAAGCCTTCGCGGTGGTACCCGGCCGCCGACCAAGGCGGATCCGAGGCGTTGTCGAGCCTTTGACGAGGATCGGGCGGGCACCCCCCGACTGCGTCGGCCGGCGACCCCTCGCGGCACACAGGCGGGCGGAACGTGAAGGGCTCAGTGCTGCCGGACCCGCACCGCCCTGTGCCGGGTGCAGCCGATGGGCCGAGGAACGCCCTTCCTGTGACACTGGAACTGCCTGGACCTATCGAGCTTGATTAACCACCGGAGTTGCGGTTTTCTGTAGGTAGCCGCCGCTCTTCGGTTGATCGACGCGGCTAGGTCGCCCGGCCCGGACCCCGGTTGTGATCCAGCGCAGCCGAGGGCGGTCATTCCCTGGCGCCTCATCCGGACCGGGCGACTGTCCGCCATCCTACTGCGCGGGGCTACTCGCGGAGGGGCTTCGGCTCCGGCCTCGCGGCTCGGGTCAGGCTCTGGATCGCTCGCGGCGGCCGACCGGCCTTCCGGGCGATCTCGTCCTCCTGTCGCTCGACGAGCTCTCGTGCCGGCTCGTCGCCATCCAGGCCACCGAGGATCTCCATCGGCACCCGACGGTTCGAAGCGCGGCTGCCGTCCTCGAACACGACGTCGAACAGGACCGTGCCCCGCTCTTGCGGTAGCAGCTTGGTACGTTTGGACATGCCGAGTTGATACGCCCGTCGGCCTCCGACGGCTAGGCGACCGGAGTGTCATGGCTCGGGTATCGCGCCGACCGAGCGGGGTTCATATGGTCGCCATGATGCCTCGCCGATCCTGCCGGACCCCCGACAACTGCCGTGCCTCCGGTCGCGGCGGTCCCTGCCGAACCTGCGACGCGGAGGCGATAGCCCAGCGTGCCGTCTTGCTGCGCGAGCGTATCCTGACAAACCGGGCCGAGGGGCGGCCCCCGTATGCCAAGCGCGACGATAATGGAGGGCTTGGCATTCAGCCGTTGGGCGCTATCGCCGATCGAATTCCCCGCGAAGACGGAGCTAGTCCTCCGCAAGGATCGAGAGATTGATCCTCGATTCGATGATGAGGCATCGGACCGCGAGCGAGGCAGATCGACCGTTGTCCCCCTGCGCAGCTACGGCCCGCGCCAGGACCTCAAAGCTTCTGAGACGAAGCTGCCGTTGCCTCCGCGAGTTCGAACGCTGCCGAGATGCCACGAAAGCCTACTGACTCCACCACAGATTAAGAAGAGCCCCGCACGGGGCCCTTCCATTAGTCGGAGCGGCACCTCTCCGCCAGTCCGGTTGCGTGCCGTGCAGGAGGTAGGCGGTCCCCTTGGGCGTCAGGCTGCCTCACAGATATGGTCGAGGATGCGCTCGGCGATGGCGACCTTGTCCTAAGGCGGGAAGCGGCCGTAGTGCTCCTTCACATGATCGGACGACCGGGCGCGGGACGACCGCGATCCGGTTGGCAATCCGATGCGCCGCCCGCACAGCATCCCGGCGCCAGAGGCGTATCGTGAGTCAGCCCCGAGAGCCCGGAGCCCTTCGCCTCACTGTGGGTGATGACCTGCTGATCCGCATGGTTGCGACCGCCAGCGTCGAGGGCACTGGCTTCCGCCCACTGCATGCGCACACGGGCAACGCGGCCATCGGGTTGCCGCACCGGCACGGCGGACAGGTCGCCCCGCTTTTCGCCGACGTGCAGATGCCCGGGACACGTGACGGCTTCGTCCCTGATCCTGAGGCGGCCCCATGGTCGCGGGGGCGATCCTGGCTCCGTCCAGGACATCGGGACCGCCTAACTGGCTCGCCCGACTTCGCCCGGCTCTTGATGTCGTCCGAAGTCCGTGCAATCTGTGTAGCGATAGTTTCTCATAGAATTGATGCCGTCCGTAAATTGGGAGGGTTTTTCAATGATTGCTTTCAAGCATACGTTGTTTGTAATCTCTATGCTTGCGGCCGTGCCGACAACATGCAACGCGTGCGATGATTTGGTCGGAAGTATCCTTGCGGCTAATTTAAGGCCCGCTATCGAGGATCTGGACTGTTCGGTATTGAAGAAGGCCGGGCTCGACAAGAAGGGGCATAAGCTCAACGGTGTATGCTACGAATCTTCCGGCCCAGCATCCCATGTCAGGGTCGATACGAGCCTCAATTGCCACACGAGCGACAAGGCGCTTATCCCAAGCAGCGTCTCCGAGAACGTCTCGGTCGATGCGGACGTGAGAGGGGTGGATTGCCAAGTCACCGACATTCGCGTCAAGCCTTCCGGGGAGCTCGGGAAAGCCTTGACGTCGATGTTTGGTGCTAACGGAAAGGCCCGTGAGGCCCTGCAGAAGGGCCTGAACCAAGCCTGCAAGCGATGATCGACATCCCAGGTCCGCGAAGGGCAGACCCATTCTCACCGCCAGGCCAGGGATGAACAAAGAGCATCTCACCCGCATCTGGCAATGGGCGTCGATCACCGGGATCCTGTTCGTCGTCGCGAGCGTCGTGTCGATCCAGGGCGGGTCCTCCTTCCTCGGTAAACTGGTTGGGGACGCGACTGGCGACGCTTTGGCTAACCGGCCCGCGATGGGGTACTTCGCGGCGGTCGTCGGAGGCGCGCTGCTCTTCGTCGCCTCGGCAGCGCTCGCCCTGCATGCGATGAGGCACGGAGACCGGTGGCACGAGCGGGTGCCTGTGGTCTGGCTGGAGGGCCTTCGGACCGGAACTTGGGACGGCGGCCTATACCAGGTGGTCGTGCTGCTACTCTTCCTCGGTCTGCCCGCCGTCGGCATCGGCAAGGCTATCGAGGTCGCCGAGGCAGGCGACATCTGCGAACTGGATACGACGCGCTTCTACAAGGGATCCGAGACGACGCTGCTCTCGCCGCCGCGATCGGTTTCCGGAAATCAGATGAGGCTTCGTCGGGAGGGGGCCGGACAAGCCCCATGCAAGGACGGGATCGAACTTTTACCGCGCTTTGGGACGCCTGCGCTCGTTTATGGTCTTCCATTCCTCGGCGGCGGCATAGCGCTTTTTGCACTTTGGGCGATCTTCGTGCGTGGCTCGGTGCCGAGGCGGGACGAGCGTGACGAAGTAACGTCTACTGCCCAAGCCGACATCCCGCACTGACGACACCGGCCTGCTACGTCTTTGCGGTGCATCCCATAGAGATCCGCCAGCCCCTCTTGTCCCAAGGAAGGGCAACTGCGCCTTGCTCTCGGCCGATTGTGAACGATGAGCAGGCCCCACGCGGCGTCTCGGCGTAAGTGGTGTCCTGAACGCACCTTCCCTGAAGCGTCCAGCCCCGGCACGCTGATGTTTCGCCCGTACCGAGATTCGTCCAAGTCGTCGTCCCGGCGACGGGACGAACCGATCGGTATCTCGGGCAGCTGCAGGTAGAAGGTGCCGGGGGGCGCTTCCTGACGGTGGCCTAGGCTGCGGCGGCCGACGAGGTCGCAGCGCCTTCCGGGCGACGGAATACCCGGCGCCACCCCGCCATCGCGAGCCGGACGTTGTGCGGCCGTGCGGCCGCAGTCCTTCGATGCGCCGCGGCCCATCAGGAGTTGCGGATGACGTACCGCTGGATGGTCATGGGTCGGTTCGCGTTGATGACCGCGCCAGGCATGGCCGCACGGCGGCCTACCGACTTCTACTCGGTAGGCCGCCGCCCGCCCGTGGATGGCGGTCACTCCATGGGAGTTCGCAGCCCCCCCGCCTTTACGCGACCGATTGAAAGCCCGGATTGAAAGGCGAGAGTCCGGCGTTCGGGATCGCCCGCCTCGACCGGATCGAGCGAAGGTCGACATCGACCAGCGTGTCGGGGGCGTCACCGACGAGGATCCGCAGTACCTGGGCGAGCATGAGGCACCCGGCCACCGTCCCGACGAATGGCGCCCCCACTGCGGTCTCGGCCAGCCTGGTGAGGCCGCAGATGTCACCGCCTGCGTCGGACAGGCGGCGGTATCCTGGCCTGGAGAGGTCGGCCACTCCCCGTGCGTGGGCACCCTGTCCCCACAGCTCTGCAGCCGACTTCGCAGACGGGAAAGTGTGCACCCTCAACGCTCGGAAGTCTTGGGCGCTTGCGCCAATGCCGGCCTCGACGACGAGGGGGAAGCCAGGCGCCTCGACCTGAGACCGCGCGAGCGCGTTGTCCACGCCGCAGACCAGGACGGCCGGGTCGTCCTCGACCCGCCGTCGGAAGTCGCCATCGAACGGGCGTTCCACGAGCACCGTGTGAAAGCCGTGCCGTTCGAGAACCCCTGCAACGGCGCGCGTCTTGCGCATGCCGAGCAGCTCCTCCTGCGTCAGGATCGACGTGCTGTCCGTCGAGCCGGTCACCTCGTCGGTGTCCTGAAGGACGAGCCGTACCGCCCCCCGATCCGAATGCGGACAGAGCATCAGGGTCCAGAGGAATGCCTGACCAAGGTGCCCGAGGCCGAGGATCCAGAGGTGGTTGGGCAGAACAGCCAACGCCGGGCCGTCCCCGGCGACAGCAATCCAATCGTGCGAGCGGTCCGGGCGCCATAGGGACAGGCCGCTGCTGCGGTGTCCTGCCTCGACCTCACCACGCAACATCGCGAACACCTCGGCCGCCGCCAAGGCGCCGGCCAGCACCGCCGCCGGCGTCACGGTCGTGACATCCGTCAGCCGCGCGCCCACAAGGGGGACGATTCCTCCGCGCCACCCCTCGAAGGTCGCCACCACGCCACGCTCGGGCGTGGTCACCGCGTTTCCGATGACCACGCCGGGCATCGAGGCATCGGCCCCTCCTCGGCGACCACCCTGAGCCGCGATCTCGTCGGCCAGCGATCTGGCGGGGCCGCCCAGGACGAGCAGCGGCACGTCGAGGTCGCCGTCGACGAAGACCCCGCCCAGGGCGAACCGCCGGCCTACGTTCACGACCGTCAGCAGGGCGGCCTGGTGGGCCGGCGAGGACGCGATCTCGGGACCGGCGAACACGCCGATCCGGTGTTCCCGCAGGCGGGCGACGGCGGTCTCGACGTCCGGCGCGGTGCCGTTGTCGAGGTCCACCTTGGCGATGCGGCTGAGCGTGTCCCGCAGCCGGTCGATATCGGAGTGGTTCATCGCTCACCTCGTATGCTGATGCCGAGCCAGCCGAGGCGGGGCGCAGGGAGGACGTCCCATCGCTTCGCGCCACGGTAGCGGTAGACGCCGACGCCGGCGAGGTCGAAGGCGGATCTCGCGAGCCGCGGGGCGATCAGCGCCAGATGCCCACGCGTCGCCACCATCGGGTGTTCCTGGTCCGACCGGCTCTGCCCCGCACCGTCCGGATGGGTGTGGATGTCGGCGAGGACCTCCATGTTCTTCGTCGCGCAGGTCTCCCAGACGGCGTTCATGGCGTGCCCGGAGAGCCGCACGATGCCAGTGGTGAGGGCCTCGGGGTCTATGTCGTCGTAGAAGGCGATCATCCGGACCCGCCCGCCCGCCGGGGCCCTCTCGCCGAGGAGGAAAGCACCGCTTTCGCGAACACCGGCACCGCGGCGCCTGAGCTCCCGGAACAACCGCCACCAGATGGGATACGAGACCGTAAGGCCAAATTGCTCACGCGATGCCATGGTAGCCTCGCGAGTTCAGGTACCGGTGGATCTCGGAGATGTACTGGACGATGCCCCGGTCGGGCTTCCAGGCCATGTGCGGATGGGTGCTCGCCCAATCCCCATGGCCCATGCGGGAGAGCCGATCCAGGGGGAAGTACATCGCCGCCCCGCCGTGCCAGTCCCACCGGAACGTCCCCGAGAAGACGATATCGCCCCGCGGCCAGAGCGCGGGCGCCAGGATCGTCCCGTTCGCGAGGTCCCAGAGGCCGCCGGTCGGCGGCTCCGCCGGGTAGCCGCTGCATTCCAGCCGCAGGACGAACTCGCGCTTGTCCTTGGCCGTGATGCCGAAGATCGCGTGGGGCCACGCGACGGTAATCAGGCGCCAACGCCCGCGGGCCGCACCCTCCGTGAAGAGGGGGGCCGCGAGGTCGCGCTCCAGTTGGGCGCGATCCGGGGTCATCAGATGCTCCCGTTCACGCGGGTCGAGGGGAGCAGGTCGAGGACGACGCGGCAGTCCGGGCACTTGGCGAGGGAGCCCACGTGGGTGGCCTCGTCGGGCCGGTCGTTGGTCCCGTGCAGCTGCAGGGAGAGTTCCGCCGCATCGACCGCGTCGATCTCGAACTGGCGCTCGGCCCAGTCCTTGATCCGGGTCAGCGTGGAGCCCGGGCCGAAGGCCTGCTCGACCGGTCGGCCGGCGTACCGCACGACGACGTGGACGTGTCGGCAGCGGCTGTGGTGCAGGAAGTGGGGCTTGCCGTGGTGCCGGATCTGGTGGTGGTCCGGCAGCGGCTCGTCGGCGTCCTCCTCGAAGAGGAAGAGGCCGATCACCTCCCGGCCGTCGGCCAGGTCGATCTTGAGGGTTTCGACGGTGATGCCGTCGTGGACCCGGTGGTGGGCCGGATCGAGTTCGGCCTCGTGGCGGATGAAGATGTCGATGTGCGTGGTCATGTCGTGAACTCCGTGGTCGGCCGTCGTGGCCGCTCACGGAATTGATCGGCTGGGCGCCGAAAAAACCTCTGGAGCCCAATTGCCGAACCACCGCACTGTCCTAGGCTCGCGGTCGAGCCCCGGTCGCAGGGCACGACATGAAGTGCCCGCACCGCATGCAGACCTGCAGCCGCGGCTTTGGTTCGAGACGACCGCACCGGATCGCGTCGAGAATGATTGCGGCCTGTTCGAGGTCGCTCGCCGCCTCTGCATCGTTTCGCAGGATCGGGAGGATGTCGCCTCCCGTGAGGTGCGCGATATCGGCGGCGACGGCCTGCTCGGCCCTGAGCTTGGCGGCGGCCAGGAACAGGCCGGCGGTCAGGGCGCGGGCGTTCGCGGTATCCCTCTTGCCGGCCACGACCATCCGCGCGGTAAGCGCTTCCCCGGTGCCGGTAGAGTAGAGCGGCGCCGGCACCAGGACATGTCCGCCTCGAATGGGCAGGCGAACCATCTCCCTGCCGGACCCGGCATGTCCTTCCAGCACCCGTTTCAGATCTGCGAGGCTGCGGCGGACAACGGCTTCGTAATCCCCCACGAGCGGGTGATCGGCCGCCGGGCCGCGCTCACCCCAAGCCTGGACGAACGCCGCTTCGATGGCGGCCGCGAGGTCTGGACCGGCTCCCGCGATCTCCGACACGCGGTCGATCAGCTCGTAGATCACTCCCCCCGTCATCTGGTGCGGGCTCTCGTGCCGGCGGCTGCGGATCGAGAGCTGGTGGCGGTAGGCCACCCTTAGCGGGCACTTCTCGAAGTCGCGGATGTCGTGGAAGGTGATGAAGTCGAGCTCGACCTTACCGACGCCGGTGGCCGTGACGGCGAAGTTCGCGGTCGGGGCACCGAGCGTTTCCGTCTCGAACGTCCCGAGTTCGGCGATGAACGGCGACGGAGCGCGGTCCTCCTTCTTCGCCTGACACGTATGGTAGAGCCGGAGGTGATCTTCGGCACGGGAGATGGCGACGAAGAAGCAGCAACGCTCCTCCTCGCCTTGTGCCACCTTGTGGTCCCGCCCGTCGCCGATTCCTGCAGGCACCTGGCATTTGTCGGCCGAAGGAGTCTTCGGGAAGCCCTCGTCATGCAGCCCTACGAGATGCACTGCCTCGAACTGAAGCCCCTTCGAAGCGTGCACCGTCATCAGCCTGACCGCATCCACGTCGGGCCCAAGGTCGGGCTCACGAAGGTCACGGTCGTCGGCCAGCAGCATGACCGTGCGGACCCGGCGCAAGGCGTCCTTGACCGTCAGGGGACTTCCGTCCGGCTCGACCTGATCGAGAAACTCCACGAGCTGCCGCAAGGCGGAGCGGCTCATGTCCGCGTCGATGCCGTTCTCGGCTGCCAGGTGCCGCAGGTAATCACTGCGGTCGAGAAGCCATCCTGCCACGGCCTCAAAGGCTGGCGTCCTCGGGGTGAGGCCCCTGAGCCGCACCCCCAAGCGTGCCAAGGCCTCGGCGCCGCTAGGCGTCAGGCCCTCGATGGCAAGGGCATCGGGCAGGACCTCGGCGAGGGCCTTGCCCTGGCGGCGGGCATGCTCGACGGCGACGGCGATGTCGGACGCCTCGACGTCGACACCCCTGAACGTCGCCACGCGGGACAGGGCGGCCCCGTTCGGTTCCGCCACGATGGCAAGGATCGACAGGATGTCCCGGACCTCACTTCGCTCGAAGAAGCTGCCCAGGTGAAGCACCGGGATGCCGTGTCGCGCCAGCCTGGTGGCGAGCGTATCCAATCTGGTGTTGGTGCGGGCGAGGATGGTCTGCTGACCGAACCGGACACCGGCATCGCGAAGCGTCCGGATCTCCTTCTCGACGAGGTCGGCCTCGCAATCGTCGTCCTGGCCGACCAGAAGCCGCGTCTGGCTCCCGAGCTCCTTTCTCTTCGCCTCGGCCAGGTAGGGCAGCGTCTTCTTGGAAGGCTGGCCGGGCTTCTTGCGGGCCTCGTCGCTCGCCGCCGCGAACGTCCGGCACAGGCCGGTGATGTGGTCTGTGGACCGGTAGTTGAATTCAAGGGGCATTCGGTCGCCCTCGGAGAAATCCTCCTCAAACCGCTCCATGTTGAGGGGGGACGCGCCACGGAACCTGTAGATGCTCTGACGAGCGTCGCCGACGACCCAGATGCGGTTGCTGTCGCCCCAGAGAAGCCGGAGCATCGTCGAGCTCGCGCGATTGACGTCCTGGTACTCGTCCACGAGGATTTCGCGGTGCCTCGACCGCAGCTGGCCCAGGACCTCCGGGTCGTCGCGCATGAGCAGGACCGGCCTCATCACGAGGTCCGAGAAATCGACGAGCCCATTGTTCTTGAGCATCGCGTCGTAGGCCTCGTAGACCGCGGCGGCCTCAAGGGTCTTCTCCGCCACCTCGATGGGCTTCAGCGCCGTCTTCGACTTCTTGGGCAGGGCCGCGTAAGCCGCCCGGGCCCTTTCGAGGTTCTCCTCCGCGAGCCTGCGAAACTCGGCGGGGCCGATGAGTTCGTCCTTGGCGCGCCCGATGGGCTTGAGGATCTCCTTGAGCCTGGCCCCCGGGTTGCTCAGGTCGTGGAAATGGACGAGGCCAAGCAGGGGGAGGCGCTCCTCCAGCATCTCCACGGCCTGCGATGGCGAGACCAGACGGATCTTGGGGGCCAAGCCCATTCGGTCGTAGTGGCGACGCATCACCTCCAAGCCGAAGGCGTGGAACGTCCCGGTCCAAACCTCGACGGTGTCGTCGCCCCGGATCTCCGTGATCCGTGAGGAGAGCTCGGCGGCTGCCTTGTTCGAGAAGGTAAGGGCGAGGATCTCCGAGGGGTGGACCTTGTCCAGCAGGTGGCTCACCCGGGCGACGAGGGTCTTCGTCTTTCCGGACCCCGGACCAGCCTCGACCAGCAGGGCCCGACCCTCGTGTTTCACCGCCGTGTCTTGGCTTGCGTCGAGGTCCTGGGGCTTCTGGGTGGGCGGATCAGCCGGTGGCTCGACATCGCGCTGGAGGAGGGCGTCGAACAACTGTTGGCGGACCATCGACAGCGGCACGCGGAGGCGGCTCGCGATCTCGGACGCCGGCAGGCGCTCGTCGAGGAAAAGCTGCCGCGCGAGGTCGCGCGGCAGGAGATACTCGCGGCCGTACACGTTGGCCTGCAGTTCGCGGCGCTCGCGGGGTCCGTAGGCCTCGACCTTGGAAAGCGCCCGCGATCCCGCCGGTCGCAGGTCGGTCTGATGGAGTTCGCAGGGATCGTCGGGCCGATGGAGGTCGAGATGGCCCAGTTCATGGGCGAGGTGCAGGGCCTTGTCGGCCTCGCAGGCATCCTCGCGGACGTAGACGGCGGATGCGGCGCGGTAGAGCTTCGCGTCGCAGCCGCCGAGGATCGAGCCCTCGACGGAATCCTCCAGGATCTGAAGCCCCGCGGCCGCAAAGGCATGCTCTACGGCCGCGTAGCCGGACTTGATGCCGGCCGGCAGCTCGGCGCGCCTGCGCCTAGCCTGATGCCGAGCTAGGGCAAAGGCGTCCATCGCCGTTCACTCCGACAGCCAGCGGGCCCGAAGCTCGTCGGGGACCTTCGCCTTCCCGACGGCGACGGCGAAGTCCTCGATCCTGTTCACGTCGGGCTTGCCGGAAGACTTGGCCTCCACCCCGGCGAGACCCCGGGGCGATGTGTCGGCGAAATGCTGCCGCACCTGCCCGATGGCCACGCCGAGCGCGTCGGCCGCGTACCGGAGGAAGCGGTTGGTCGGCGGCGAGACGTTCCGGCTCGCCAGCTTGATGATGAAGCTCACGTCGTTGCCGAAGGCCGCCTGGACCGACATCCAAGCAGGCAGGTTGCCTAGGTCCTTCGGCTTGGGCGAAGCGGCATTGGCAGCCTTCTGGGCCTCATAATCGGCCTGGACGCGGCCGAGCAGCGCCGACGTCATCGTCTCCTCCCCCTCGATCCCGTCGAGCCGCTCGATCACGTCGGGCTCGCCGCTGACGGCGGCCCGGGCCGCGAGGCGGCTCAGGAACTCCGGCGCCCCTGCCCCGAGTAGGGCCAGGGCATCCCGGATCTCCTCAGGGCGGGACCCGGCTTCGAAGATCGCGTCGGCCATGGCGCGCGGATCGGTCGTGTTGGCGGTCATCACAGCTCCTCCTTCGTCAGGGCGGCTTCGAGCTTGGTCTTGATGGCGGTCTTCATCTCACGAAGCGTGCCTTCCGGCTTGCCGAGCATCCTCACGAGATCGATGGCGGCCCGATCGCTCCGGAGCGGGATCTCGGTCATGAAAAGGGGATGGAAGACCGCCATCTCGTCCGGGGTCAGGATCCCGGCGATGCGCCCGTCAATGAGCACCTTGTCCACCGTGTCGCGCGCCAGCGACGCCTCGTCGTTGATGGCGTCGGCGTGATCGTCGATGGCGACCTTCTCCGCATCGGGACGCAGGTCGAAGAGGCCCGGGTAGAGATCGGCAGCGGCCCGCTCCAGGTTCGTCTGGAAGGTGATCTCCCACCAGTCGATCTCGACGCGTTTTGCGATCTCCCGCGTGACAATCTGGAGCAGGCTCTGGGCCATGTCCTCCCTGTCGTGGTGACAGAGGCCGCGGTACTTCCAGCCCACCCACCGGATCACCGCTGCGACCAGCGCCTTCACCGTGGCATGCTCCACCTTTCGGTTCGGGTCGACCCGGCAGCGGCGCAGGAGTCTGACGTAAACCTCCGGCGGCAAGGCAGGCCGTCGATGGTGGTCGTTCAGGAGAGCCAGAAGCTCGTCCTCGTCATCGAGGTCGTCGATTCGGTCGAGCACGCGGGCAACGCGCCGCGGATGGGTAAGGGTATCGGGCATATCTCCCCGCTGCGTTGGGGAAGCCTTTCGCCTCCCGCTATTGCCTTGATCGGCTTGCCTCACAAAAATCCTCTGGACCAGGCTTCCGGTAAGCTTAGCTCCCTGTCTCGGATTCGCCCCAGGTGGTTTGTCGAGCACTTGGTTGGGGGCTAGCGAGCGAGAAGGGCCATCCTCGAAACTCTCGCACCGACCAAGCCAGTGCCGTCGTCGGGCTGACCGAGTGCGATAAAGACTTCGACCTCCTGCCGAGGGGTTTGGCGGGCGGTTCCGTTCCGTCGCGGACGGCCGTGCCTAGCTGGGAAATCGGGGCTGAGCGCACGCCGACCGTGGAAACGGAGGCACTGGGCACATGATCCCGCCCGTCAGGGCGCTTCGCGGTTACCCTGCCGAACGAGGAAGATGACGCGGGGATCGTCGCCCACACCCGAGACAGAGTTGCGTTCGACATGGCCGATGACCCACTCGGCGTCGCGTATCCGGATGCGCGCGCCGGCGACGAGGGATGCCCGCGGCATGCTCATGGAATACATGCCTTGGCATCAATCGCGGGGCGGACGGATGGGGCAGATAGGGGGCTAGATCCCGCGCTCTCACAAAGATTTTTCACGTGCCCCCGCCCCTCGCCTAGCCCAACGAGGGGCCTATCCCGCCACCACAGGTGGGGCCGGATTCTTTGGGATTTTGCAACCTAAAGATTAGATCTGACGCCGATGGCGTCATCTTCAGCTCGCCTGCGTTGCGCGGGCGGCACTCCCTGACAGAAGGTCCTGGCGACAGGTTCGATGCCGAGATGTCAGGGAACGTCTTGGTGCCTCACGTCCCTCCATGCGCGAAGCAACCGGGGAGCCTTTCGATGGAACGCGATGCCGGCGTCCGTAAGCGCGCCGGCTCGCCTGACCTGAACCTGGAAGAACCCCTCCCCGCCCATCGCGGCCTCAACCCGGTTGATCGCTGCCATCACGACGGCACGCCGGACGTCGCAAGCGATGGCTGTGCGCTCCAACGCGCCTCTACCTGAACGCACGGCCTCGTCGACTGCGCGCCACGCCATCTCAAGGACGGTGAGGGTAATCCGGACCGGCATGCCCCCGAGATCGCACGATAACCGTCGCTAAATCCCCAATGTGCGGAGGATCGAGGCTCCCATGCGTCCGAGGGAATGTGGGCGGCGTGGGCCGCGGCAGATCGAGGTGCCAGTTTGTTGGCGAAAAGCGAACAGACTGGCGGCCTCGGGTGCGCCATACCTCTGTCGTAGCAATGGTTTATGGAACATACCGAAATGGTGCCGGCCCCGCTGACTTTGTCCGCGGTTCGCCAACAAAGTCAAACGCGGTTTGTTGGCGAACCGCGAACAAACCGCGGTGCTAAGCAAGCTGGTCTTAGGGTACTTCGGATCCCCTCGGTGTCCCCTTTCGGGCGAAACGAACAGTCCTGTTGGATGGCCGTCGATCCTTGAAGACCCAAGGATTGCGGCCGCAATCCTTGGCGGCCTCGATTGGACGGTCTGGTTCGGCGTCCGTCCGGATACGGCACCTGTAGCCACCGCTTGAGTCGCCACATCTGAGTCAAGTTTTGACCGGCGAGGTCGCTGTCCTGAGGCTGTCCTAGCTATCCCGCCACGCTCGAAAGGCGCAGCTAAGTCATTGAATAACCTGGCGACCCCGGTAGGGCTCGAACCTACGACCTGCCGCTTAGAAGGCGGCTGCGGTCGATTAAGCTGTTGCAGATGCGCCGTTTTTCAGCGCGTTATCGTTGCCGTGTTGCGTTGGTGTTGCCGGCTCGATCGCGCCGAGCACGGAAAGCTCGCCTGCAGTGACGGCTCGGCGGTCCGTCCGACCAGCCTTGAACAGGTGCCCATAGACGCGCTGGGTGAACTCGGGAGACTCGTGTCCGGCCCATTCCGAGACCTGCCCGATCTTCGCTCCCTCATCGATCCAGAGAGAAACGGCGAAATGCCGGAAGCTGTGTGCTGTCCAGCGTGGCGAGCCATCGGCCGCCACGATTCCGAGGGCGATCTGTAGGGGCCCGAGCTGCCGGTTTACGATGTTCGGGTAGCCGATCGGTGTCCCGGTCTCCGACGGGAACACCAGACCGCTCTCACCTGCCATCCCGGCTCGCCAATTCGCCAGGATCGTTGCGAGTTGTGGGCCGATCGGCACGCTGCGCAGAGCCGCCGCCGTCTTCACGGTGTCTCTGACGTTATAGCGGTCGACGCCTTCTCGCACCTGCAGGTGCTCGGGCTCGACGCTCACCCAGGACAGGCCGCGAGCCTCGCCGATGCGCAGGCCGGCGAGAGCCATCGTGGCCAGGAGCGGCCGCAGCCAGGGTGTGGGGCGGAAGGTCTCGACAGTCAGCTCCGGGTGCCGCGCGCGGAAGGCACGCGCTTGCCGGATCGGATGCTCGGCCGAGACCCGTTGCACCTCGACGAGGCGAGATCCCCCTCCGCTTCGCTCACGAGCGATCAGAAACAGAGCCTCGGTATCAGCGGCTGCGGCGAGCATCGTCCTGACGACCTCGCGTTCGGGGATACGGATCGTCTCCTCGACCTCGCGGATCTCTGCGCGCCGTGTTTTCCGCCGGCTTCGAAGCGAGCGGACGGATTAGCGTGCGCGAGACGCCGGCGGATCGCCTCGTCAAAGATGGCGCCGAGCACGATGCGCGCGCGCCGGCACGTGTCATCAGTCCGCCCCTCCGCCTTGAGCCGCTCGAGCCAGTCACCGACGTCCGCCGGGTGGAGTTTCGGGAGTAGCCGAGCACCCAGGTAGGGCTTTACATGCCCCCCGTAGTAGACGCGGTAATTGTGCAGCGTGGCGCCTGCCGCTTGATCCGCTTCCAGCGCGGCGATCAGCAATCTTTAGGCGTGGTCCACCGTGCTCGCGGCACGGTCTGGTACATGGGTGCCGGCTATCACCTCGCTCCGAACACGTACGAGAAACCCATCAGTCTCCTTCTTCGTCGGAAATTGGCGGAAGCGGCGAGCGCCCCCGCTATCGGTGTAGCTCGCCAACCATACGGTTTTTCCGCTTGGGAGCGTTCGCTTCCTGATCGTTGCCATGTCGTTCATTTCACTGACGAAATTTTCCGAGCAATCCAAGGAATCGCCAAGCACGTCGCCGTCATGTAGAATTCTACGACATGGCTCTTGACCGGTCTACGCGGTCATGTAATTTTTATGGACATGGGCGGTCGATATGGCGTTCTTCAATGACCTGGTTCGGGTCATCGCCGAAGTGCAAGGCTTGGATGAAATGACCGTCCGCGGGATAGGGCTAAATGTACGTGATGCCGGCCATATCCGCAAAGGAGGTCGAGGACTGTCTGCCGCAAAAATGAGTCCTAAAGACGCCGCAAGCCTTCTAATTGGTACCTGCGCCACGAATATATCGAAACAAGCAGGCAATGCTGTCGGCGAATTCTATTCCGCTTCCTTCAAAAACGCTCGCGGTCTGTCAACAAAAGGTCGCGCCCTCCTAGAACGTATCATGCTCGATGAGGTCACGGCCGGAGAGTTCATCGCAGAATTGATCCAGATTTCTGCGATTGCAAGACAGGATGAATTTGCTTCTTTCCTGGCCGACAACTTTGATTTTCCACAAGGAGGCATCGACAGAAATCAGATCGCATCAGAAATCGGTCGGTCAGTATATCTCGAGATCCACTTTTCCAGGCCGTCGCCACGGATCGACTTTTTAGTTCGAAGCATCGAAGACGGGCGCATATGGTCAAGGATGTGGTTTTCTAAGGAATGCCACCCGAATTCTTTCGATCGCCGAGAGACCGTAATGATAACCCATAGAACACTCCGATCTCTCGGATCCGCGCTAGCATAGCTCAAGGAGAAAAACATGGAAGAACTGACACCGCGCCCGGCCGGCGCGAACGATGCCGGCTTGCCGCTTTCCGACGACCTCATGACTGGCGCGGAGGCAATTTCCAAGTTCATGTTCGGCGATGCGACTGACACGAACAAGCGACGGGTCTACCATGCCAGCGACAAGCTGGGGCTGCCGACCTTCAGACTTGGCGGCACACTGTGCGCCCGCCGTAGCACCATCCTGACCTGGATCACAAAGCAGGAGCAGCAGGGGAGCGCGGCGTGAGCGCTGTCGTACTCCCTTTCCGGTTCGCTAGGCGCCTGCCGCAAATCAGGAAGACGGCGTCATACATGACGACGGTCCCCAGCAATCACGCCGAGGGCCACCTCCGAGAGCAGCTCCGGCGCCTCGAGGATGGTCTTCGTAAGAAGGGCGTGGCCGAGCCGCTAATCCGGTCTGAAGTCGGTTCCTACGAAGGCGCCGTCCGCGCACCTATGGCGCCTCCTGATCAGCCAGGGGGGTGCCGCGTGAGCAAGAATGGTCACAAGGGCAACGGCAAAAAGGAGCCGCCTCACGTCCGCTTGTACGATTGGCTGACCGACTCGGCTGCTTGGCTCGACCTGAGCACAGACGCGCGCGCTCTCTACGTGCTCTTGAAGAAGAAATACCGGGGCATGAACAACGGCCGCATTATCTTGTCGGTACGGCAAGCGGCCGAGAACCTGAAGGTGAGCAAGACCAGCGCGTCAAAGGCGTTCCTGGAATTGCAGGTCCACGGCTTCATCGAGGTGGTGATCCTTGGGGGCTTCGATAGTCGGAAGGATGGAAGAGCAACCGAGTGGCGGTTGACTGAACACCCATGCGACGTGGCGGCCGAATTACCGACTCGGCGCTTCATGAGTTGGGCGCCTGGAAAAGATTTCACGGTCCCTCAGGGCGGACGCTCAGTCCCTCAGGGCGGACAGTCGGTCCCTCAGGGCGGACTGATGGACCAAAGAATTCCTAGAATTGTCCCTCTCCGCGGACCGTGAAGCCCAGTTTCGGCATTCTCACGGTCCCTCAGGGCGGACACATCTAATATACCAGTGCCGAGGGCGCCACGCGCTCTACGCCAGCAGCATCCTACACCATCCCCAGAGATCGGCCGCACCTGCGGCTGTGCGACCTCGCGCTATCGAGGAAGGAGCGAAGCTATGCCGAATTGGGCTCAGGTTCTGACCGACGCATTGCAAGCCGGCGAGGAGGCTTACCGGGCCGCGTGAAAGCGTCAGGGCTGCAAGGATATCGGCACCTGCGGCTGCGCGTTCGTGGATGTGCCGAAAAGCCATCCTCTCGCCAAGCACGCTTATGACGTCGCTCGAACGTACGTAGACGGTTTCGAGCCGGGGTTCGCAACCCTAATGCATTCGGACCCTCGGGGCGTTCCGGCGGTCCAATCCATCAATGTGCATCGGGCCCGCGCCGAAGCGATTCTGGCTCGGTGCATCGGGCCCGCGCCGAAGCGATTCTGGCTCGCCTGAAGGAGGCCGGCATCGAGCGCGCTCGCATGCACGCATTCGTCGATTGAGCCTCATCGAAAACAAAGCGGCCGAGGAAGCGCTTGCCCGCGCCCCTCGGCCTGATCAGCCTCACCCCCGAAATGAGATGAAAGCCATGCCTGCCAATAACACGAATCGGATTGTTGCCAATGGCGGACCGGTCACGGCCTCCGTGAGGACGATACGCGACGCACAGGATTTGCCCTGGCTCTCGGATGGCTCTGACGCGCAGGAGAGGCGTGCTGCCGCCTATGAGGCTAACCTGGCCCTGCAAGAGGGCTTCCACGATCGAGCTGAATTGCTGGAATTGTCGACGGCGGCATATCGCGGCCCGGTCGAGTTGGCTCGCCGGATTCGCGAGACCGAATTCGGCAGCAAGGGCTTTCCGAAGCGGAGATCGTTCGGCGCCTACCTCGCGCACCTCTTTGGCGATGAACACGGCCCTGATGGCGAGTATGCGAGCGCCTACGTCTACGCGCTCCAGGCTATTCGCCCATTCATTTGCAGCGTTCATTGAGGGGCCGGCCATGACATATCCGAAGCGCACTTCGCCCGAGACCGCTGGACCTATCGGAAAGCCGGGGCAAAGCATCCGCGGCGGCTTCCTGATCGCACGGCGCCACAAAGAGTCCGGGATCCTGATCCGGATTGCGAGCCGGCCATTCGAGCACGCCAGTCTCGAGGAGGCCGAGGCTCAGGCACGGCTTCTGGCCGAGCGGCACGATGACGAGTTCACCGTGTTCGCTCAGGTCACCTCGGTAATGCCTCCCGTCCGAGAAGTGGGCGAGCCATCGCCGGCAGCGCCACCGCTGCCGGTTCCCCCGCTGGCGCCTCGCCCAGCTTTCATTGTCGAGCGCCGCGTCTCGCGCAGCCGGAAGTCTATAGGAGCCGCCTGATGCCTCGCACCATGGGCACCAACTCCCCGCGTCGCCTGAGGCGCGCAGAGGCGACGCGCATTGTTCGGAGCAGCCTGCATTTCGTTTATGGACCACCGGATGAGGAGCGCCGGTTCGGCCACGAGATGGGCACTGCCGCGGTCCGTTATGATCCCAGCGATCGGGCAGAACTGGTTCGGATCCTCGACGTACTGAAGCGGGGCCGAGGCGATGCTCTGATTGAGCTGCAGCAGGCCGCGCATATCCGAGGTACGCCGTCCGGCCGGGTCCGCCGGGATCTGTTCGCCGCGCATATGTTCGGTGGCGCCCGGGGCAGCATCCAAGGCGACTATGCGTCCGGGTATTTCGGGGCGATCGCTTCCGTCGAGCATCACGTGCGCTCGTTAGATTGAGCAGCGCATCTGAGTGCGGCCGCCTTTCACGGGGCGGCCGTTCCTGTTTACCGCCTTCGTCGGGTCGGCCCTTCAGACAGAGAGCGCTGCATGACCGCCGGCCTGGAGACATTCGCCAAAGTGCGCCGGCTGCACGACCGGACCACCAACCCAGGCGAGAAGGCCGCCGCGGCGAACCGCATGGAGGCATTGGCGCGCTCCGCCGGAATGACCGTGGCTGAGGCCCTGTCCAAATTGGACAATACCTCGTCCGGCAAAGGGAAGGGGTTCGCCGACTTCTTCGATACGTCCCCATTCCGTGACGCCAAGGCGCGGCGTGATAGTGAGCGTGAAGCGCGCTGGCGCGAGGTGCTGGCGGAGTACGGATCCGAAGCGGCGATATTCGAGCCGACCGAATGGGAGCGCGCCCTCGACGCAGCATGCGCTCGTTTCGTGGCACGAGGCAAAACCACCGGTTGGCCTCTCGGCAGCCTGTCGGGTTGGGACCGATTTGGAGATCCGCCGGGGCATATCGCCGAGGCCGTCTCGAACGCCTATCCAATGCCGGCCAACGTCCACGAGGCGTGGTCCGAATTCCAGGCATGGGAGAAGCTGGGTCGAGATCGCGAGGCACGCGGGACCGGTTGCGGTGACCATTCGGCGCCCGTCGACGCGCGTCGGCGCCTCATTGAACGGATGCTGGACACCCTGCCGTCCCATAGCCTCAACGACGTCCAGACCCGCATGTCCTGGCTGGAATGGCGCAACGAGCTGGGATCCGCCTCCGATCAGAAGGGGGATCGCGTGCGCCTCGCAACCCTGCGCGCCGATATCGAGCGCATGGGCCAGCGGCTTCGTGAGCAGGATGCAGGCGCCTCTGGTAATTCAGATCCGAAAGCTGCCGGCCCTGTCCATTCTGGACACGCGCACCGTCCAAGCTGCGCCGAACGGCACGCGGCTATTCGTGCGCTCCTAGCTGAGGGCCATGGCGATCGCGAGATAGCGCGGCGCCTCGGCATCTCGCCAACCACGGTCGGCACCGTCCGGCGCGCTACCCAGCCGGAAGGGATGGCGGGTGGCGATTAAGGAATGCCCGTCAGGGGCGCCGGACCGCATTGGTCGTAAAATCCCGAGAAATGAGCAGAGAAAAAAACGGGGTCGCCGGAAATGGGGCCCGTGCGGCGGTCCTCCGATCAAATGCGGTAGGCAGCCGGCGGCTGAATTAGCGAAATGCACGGGCTCGAATTGGGCCCGCCGAATTAGGTCAGCCCGCAATTAATTGCTGATCGAATTGGAAGTGAATTGGCGCTCGGCAAATGCGTTCGAGTCGATTCCCCAAGCATGGCGCGACAGCAATTGCTCTCATTGTTAGGTTGGTGCCTCAGTTGCGTAACGAGGACACAGACCATGGCCCGGAAGCCGCCGAAAGTCCGAATGATGCAGCCTCGATTGAAGGCGATGGATCATCGAACTGTGAAGCCAATAAACCCCAGGACCTATGCGGCGCGGCGGAAAGCTGACCCCGCAATGGCATTCTACGGCACCAGTGCGTGGCAGACGATGCGCAAAGAGGTGGTCGAAGAGCGGGGCTACCGCTGCCAGGACTGTGGGACCGTGCCGTCGCGGATCTATTGCGACCACGTCGTGGAGCTGAAGGACGGCGGCGCGCCGCTCGATAAGACGAACATCCGCCTGAGGTGCGGCAGCTGTCACACCTCAAAGACTCTGAGGGCCCGGGGCGAGCGCATGGGGCTGCTGTAGGCAAAGGGGGAGGGGGCGGGTCAAAAGTCCAGAGCCCCCTTAGGGCCCCCATCACACTAGGTGCCATGCAGATTTATTTTTTCCGGCAGCCTGGAATTTCCGACCCTAATTCGAATTCCGGGCCGCCTATTTGGCCATTTTTCCAATTCCCGGATTTCGGGCGCGACGGGGGGTTTTATGCGGGCCCGCGCCAGAAACGAATTGCGCTGCTCATTGGACGAGGCTGCCCGTGCGGCATGCCGCCAATTTCCGGAATTCCGCCGAGCGCCTTCCCGATTGCGAGTGCGCGATTTCGACGGCTCGCGCATTTGCGCACTTGCAGGAATGCAACCGAAGCGCAAATGTGAGCGCATGTCGTTCGAATTCGCCTATCGGTTCAAGCAGGACGCCCCGCGCTCGAGATTTCGGGATCTCGATGACGTGGTGCTGCTGGCTGCCGCGGTGAGTGATGATGGCGACACGATCCCAGCCGGCACCGAAGGTACGATCGTCAGCGTGCACGGCGATGGCACGAGCTACGCTGTGGAATTCGCCGAACCCGAAGGCGCGCTGGTGACGGTTCTGCCGCAGCAGATCCGCGCCGTCACCGAGACGGCTCGTTGAGCGGGACCAGCGTTCCCGTCACCTTCCTAATCGACGGCCCAAAGATCACCGCCTACCTACTCAACCCGCAACACGCGCGCGGTGGCTCCAAAGCGAAATACCTGCTGCGGTTCGGCTTCAAGCTGGCCGAGCCTCATGTTCTGGCTGATGCGCTGGCCGCACACGCGCTCGGTAACCTACCAGGCACTGTGCAGCCGCAACCCATCGGTCCCAACCGCATCAGGTTCGAGGGCGTCGTGCGGGCACCGGACGGCCGCGACATGCCGCTGGCAACGGTATGGGAAGCGAACGAAGCGAATGGCGAGCGCACCATGCGCTTCATCACCGCCATTCCGCTGACCCGGTGACAAGACCACACCGGGAGTCTGGTGGTGGATCAAAGGCTCGGCCCCGCCCTGATCTGCTCACGGTGCGGGGGGAGCCTCCGATCTCACCAGCGATGAGCCGGAGCCGATACGCAACGCGGCTCGCGGATGAGAATGCCCTGGGCGGGTTAGCTCGAGGTCAACGCTGTGGCGGCCGGCCGGATGGCCTCTGGCGATCTCGAGCGCGCAATAGACGAGCCGCCCAATCCTGTGTCGGCGCCGCCGTACGACGCTCAAGAGCACTCGTGCGGGCCTTCGGGAGGGCCGTTGCCTTCCGGCCAGCACGCAGCTCGGTCAGGAGGTCCAAAGCCCAGCGAGTGATGCCTTGAGCGGTTCCCTTGGCGAACCCATTCAGGAAGACGTCGGTGAGGTGATCGAAATCGGGCATTGTTCGAGTCCTTCGGGCACAAAAAAACCCGCCTCGAACGAGAGCGGGTTGCACGTGCGATAGGGCCGGCGCCGAGCGCACCAGCTTGGATGAGGTACGGTCGCACAGGCTCGGCCCGCAATTGCAGGCTGGCGTCAGCAGGTTTTCAGGACTTGTCCCGATCGGCGGCTATTGCGCCTGCACGTCTCGCGACGATGGCTTAATCGAGCGTTTCGCCCGTCGGGTCAAGCAGCGCTGAGCCAGAATGCCAAAACTCAGCGCGGACTGGCAGCACGAGGCACAGGCAGACAGCGTATCGCGGTGTCAGCAATTCACCTCTTGCCCGCAACGTGAATGGCTCAGGGTGACTACGAGCCTCCGATCAGGGCGGCTGCACGCCAGCAGGATTGATCCATCCGAAGCTGGAAGGCGCACCACGCGCATAATGCTGGTCTCGACTAGGTTCACGGGTGCCTGTCCCGACACGCCGCCCGCCTCAGCCAAGAACCCGAGGCATTGTCCGAATTCCATATCGTAGATCCGGGACTCGCCCATCGCGAGGGTGTTGAAGGGCGCTAAGCCCGCTGCAGCAGGAATGACTTGAGCAGGCTCTGCGGCAACAGCCACTGTTGGCCTACCCTTCAGGAAGATCGGCGCGAGCACCATACCCAGCCCGAACACAGCCAAAGCCGCATAGCCGGTAACGTGGTTCTCCCGGCCATCTCCATGCTCTCGGATGGCATTGGCTACGCCTCCCACCATCAGGAAAAACCCCAGGATCCCGATCAGCAGCATGGCCTTGCCTCCGCTTGGTCAGCGTCGGGCATCTGGCTGAGCGACCGGTAAACCAGTCCGGTGCTTTTCGACTTCAGGTTAATCAGGGTGCGCCGTTCCGTTGAGTTGAATTTTTATTCGGATTATGCGATACGGTGTGTAATTATTTTTGAGGCCGCCGAGTAGCGTAAAGGTGGGCTCCTATGTTCGACATCTACCGAGACGGCGTCTGCCTTGGGTCCCTGATTCCGATCGGGACTGGCATCATCGCACGGGACACCACCGGAATGCCGGTCGGTCACAATTCGGCGACCTCGCGGCAGCCATCGCTCGTCTGCTGCGGTCGGTGACCGCATGACGTACCTTCAGGTCCGCGCGGTCCGCCGCATGCCTTCCGGTGACCATGCGCCATTCCTGGCAGGCCTCGCCCGCCGGCACCTCGCCGTGCTGGAGGAGATCGGCCCTCAGCCTCGCCCCGCAGAGCCGGTATCCACCACGTACCAGCGCCGCCATCGTCGCGAACTCGATCAGCTCCAGACTCTCGCCCGTGTGTTGAGCCTCACAGTCTTGGGGGTGAGCGATGCCTGATAAGCCGGACCGTATCGTTGCGGAAATCCCGAAGTCCGCACGGGAGGCCGTCCGTGTGATCCTGCGCGAGAAAGCCGGGCAACTCGGGGCGGATCTCCGGATAGCCAGCACTACGGGCCGTGGCCCTATGAGGGAAACGCAGAAGGGCATCAGGATCCCAGCCGCTCGGCTCGGCGAAGTGATCGATGCCCTTCGCGAGGTTCAACGCCTCGCCAGCCGGCTGACGGCTGACAGCATCCCTCGATCAGAAAGCTCTTAGAGGGCCGGAACCCGCCGGCGAGCCCGATTAGGATGAGCGCCCGGTCCCGGACATCGCCCAACCCATCCCGGCACGTCGCCACCACGCGCTTTCCGAGAGGAACGGTCGGTGCCTCGACTTGGCGCGGTACGACCCCCTTGGATCGCGTGAGGCCAGCCATCACGTCCCGGATCACTGGGTGGCGGGTGTCGAGGTAGTGCCCAGCCCTTTTGATGAGTAAAGCTGATGCCGGCGAGCCGCCGGGAAAGGCTCGGCATCGCGTGCGTATCAGCGTGCGCGGTGAGGTGGGATCGATCGGCGCCGGCGCCGCTGGGAGCGCCGCGGGCCTGTGAGCGGCGCACCAGGTGGCGAACTGCCGCCAATTCGCGCGGCAGGCCTGTCTTCTCGCCGGGGTCTACGCCGCCTCCGCCAGCCCCGCAGCGCGGGCGCCAAGAGCTTCTACGCCAAGATGCCCGATTAGGATGGAGCTGAAATCAATATAATTGGGCGCTCTTGTCACGATCTGTCCAGACAGATCAGAATTCGGACAAGCGCCCAGCCCTGAAAACTGCGTTAAGGTATCCAACCGACTCACTGTGTCGGCACTCTGGGAGTTCGCAATGAGATACCCGGATCCCGTAATACCGCTTCTGAGATCCCTGGCCAACAAAATCTCTAACAAGAGCCCGGATGAGATATATGACACACTTATCAAAGTTCTTTGCAGAGATTGCCCATTCCCCTTCAACAAGTCTGAACAGGCTCAATTGGAAGTTATAGATCTTGGAGGCCAAGATACGCCATTCCCGCTCGGCTTCGTTTTGGAAGGGGATAGGTCGCCTTGGAACTTCCAGGCTCAGCTGAAGCAGGGCGAGGGGGAAGCTGCGGCCTCGACCAAGAGGCTCGGCAGGGCCACGTACAGGGCGAACCAGATCGGTCCAACCGTGACCATTACGGCCTCCGGTCAGCTTCCAAACGCGAACACAGGGGTGCGGTTGGAGCAACTCGCCTTCCTCATCTATCCGCCAATGTTCGGGCTTTTCTTCTACGAGCCTCGTCTCGGGAACGTGGAAAAGCAAGATTTTCCCGCCGAAATCACCTTCCACATTGGCAGCACCCTTCAGACCGTCACGATCGTCGATGCGGACGGATATCACACGGTCGAGGTGGAGAACTTTTAGATCCAATACCGGGAAGGGGCAGCCGCCCTCACCGACGCTGTCCTCAGATACCGTTCGCTTGTCGGAAACTCGGAGCGCGGGCCACACCGTCTGCGCGACCGCGCGGGCACCAATTTTCAGAGAGTCAAAACACAATTGAGGAAAAACTGATAAGGTAATGACTCGCGCCAGACTTGCTCAGACACAAAAAATACAACCCACTAATTGAACTCAGGGGACCAACATGACCAAAACGATGTGGGTATACAGAGAGAATGGCACACTTCAGTGTCATCCAGAGATAAGAGGCATTAGTCTGGAGGAATTGAAGGGGCAGCTCGGAAAAATCGCCGGCGCAGAAAATATTTTGTCTCAGGAAGAACGCACTCTGCCTGTGATGATCCCAGCGGTTTGTGGTGCAATGACAGGTCGTGTGAATGCCTATGAATTGAATGAGATGGGCACTTACATGCTGTTCCACGGCTTTGTGGGTCCAATGGGTTTCAAGCCATGGATTTGGAGCAATCCCAATCAATCGATGGCTTTCGCCAGTGGCGAAGATCCGTTTGCATACAATAGACTATTACACACCGACGATCATGATAAAATGGGAAATGCGTTCCTTAACATCATTTCCACTGCCACATCCGCGGGAACTCAACCCACTACCATAGCTGAGTTGAGCGGACGTCTAAGCAGGTACTACAAACAAGGAGATATGATTACTTTGGATTACAGACCAGAGCGGGTGAACACTGAGGTTAATGATAGCCATACTATTCAACGTATTTGGTTCGGATAATTTAATATTCTGCCGGAGCTGACAGAATACAAAATAAACTTATAGGAGGAAAAGTTGAACGTTGCCACAGATACACTGACAGATTTTCTGTCAAAAATTGCAGCTGAAGTCTGCAATAAAACTGAAGAACAGGTTTTTACTCAGCTGCAAAAAATCTTCTGTAAGGATTGTGTATTCCCGATGGCTGAGAACGAAAGCGGAGCATTCCCAGCAGAAACTCGCGTAATGCTTATCGGGGGTTCAGATAATCCATTTCCACTTTCAATACGTGCGATGGGAGGATCGGATGACCCGTTCCCACTGGGTCAACCAATATTTGCCATATTGGTTTGCAGCAATCCGAATCAAAATAGGAACAACAATATCGGTGATTGCGCGAAGTTGATATTGGAATCAACCAAAAGCTTGAATGATCACAATATACCATGCGCTGCTGCTGTATTGGGCTTCGATAGCGGAAACGCATAATTGATTGTTGCCGGCGCTTGAAGGCCAAGCGCCGGCGAAAGATTAAGATGAAGGTCTTTTCTGGAAGCAGACATTCAGCTTCCGACTATAGCAGCCGGTGCGCACGCCTTCGGCTTAGTTACTCGTAGCTCATGCAACAGATGCAACGGCGAGGACGGTCCAATAGGGCAAGCCCTTATGGAACGTCCCGCCAATTCGGCTTCGTGGTTCCAATTAAGTTCAATTGCGTTTTGGAACGCGGGCGGGAACTACGCCTAGAAGCCTATTGGAACGGATCGCCCCGTGATCGGTGGATATGTCCGCGTCAGCACTCTGGAACAGGAAGCTGGCCTGGAGGCTCAGGTCCGAGACCTGACCACCCTCGGCTGCGAGAAGCTGTATCGGGAGCAGGTGTCATCGGTGGCACCCCGGGCGCAGCTCAACGCCGTGCTCGACTTCGTTCGTGAGGGTGACACCCTCGTGGTGACCAAGCTGGATCGGCTCGCCCGGTCCGTCACCCATCTCGGCAGGATCATCGAGGTCCTCGAGGCGAAGCGGGTTGGCCTGCGCATCGTCAACCTCGGCGTCGACACGTCGACTCCCACCGGCAAGCTGATGCTCAACGTCACGGCCGGCGTCGCACAGTTCGAGCGGGAGATGATGCTGGAGCGCCAGCGCGAGGGTATCGCGAAGGCCAAGGGCGAGGGTCGGTACAAGGGCCGGAAACCGACCGTGCAGGCGAGAGCGGCTGAGATCGAGGCGTTCGCCAGCCAGGGCCTGAGCATGGGCGCCATCGCCGCGCACATCGGGATCGGCAAAGGATCGGTACACCGAGTGCTCCGCCCAAATAAGCAGTAGATCGGTTTGTAATTCCAGCCAAAACTATTGAGATAATGGAGGGAATGTTCGCCTAGATAAAAGATAAGCATCGTCGTTCATAAACGGGAAAAATAGCTCATCTAAATAAGGCACATCTTGATCATGGTTATGGCATTCATGCCGCATGTGCCAAAGCGTATAATACAAATATCGACAAAGACGAGCTCCGTATAAGTTTCCATATTTACGAGTTATTTCTGTAATGCCAGTATGATACGAAGCGGAAAAGACATCATTAAGCGGTGTTCCGTCCTCAGCAGTATGACGAACTATACGAAACTCAGATGTTGCTCTATGTACGATTTCAGCATTAAAGCGGATTTTTTGCTCTCTTTTGGGAGTCGGGTGCAGATCTAGTATAGGGACTCCAACGGTATTGAACCAATCTTTAATGGGGTCGATACTCGCGGCGGCTTTTTTGCTTTTTACAAGCAGGTCAAGGTTGTAGTATCGTGTTCCTTGCGCAAATCTGCTCATAAATTCAACGATTAACATTTCAACGCTGCCGGCAACAACGTCACTTTCTCCGGCTGGCGCTTCATATTTAATTTGAATTTGCTGCGCGTGCTCGAACAGCGTCTTGATATTATGCCTCAGGTCCCTCAGATGATTGTCGGTGGGAAATTGTTTATTCTCGATCAGATACGCCATTATGTATATAAGCTTCAGCATCCGCTCTAAGCCGACGCTGAAACTGAAAAAGGCATGTCCGTACAGGCCTGGCGTGGCGTAGTTCGCCTTGCGGATAGCTGCTAGTCCGGCACTAATGGAATTGCCCGCAATACCAGCTTCTCTCAGCAGCGCGAGTTGGTCGGGGTTCCACATGACGGGAACCTGGACGTGTCGCGTCAGCGTGTCAAAACCCAAACTGGCCAACTACCTCGAAGGCCTCCGCCTGATCCGGGCTAGAGCTTCACGATATGTTCTGAGGTCGCCGCTGGTCTGAGCCGGCGCCGCGACATGCCATAGGGCAGCCTGAGACAGGGCCGGCTGCGGGCACCTCACCGGATCACCGGAGGCCCGCGCATGTCGGCCGAGACCCACACCCGCTCAAGACCGGGGCGCAAGCCGAGCATCGCCGCGCATCCTGCATGCGCCAAGATCGAGCTTGCCCGCGCTGCCGGCGACAGCCTCCAGGTGATCGCGGACCGGTTCGGTGTTGGTCGCGCCAGTGTGGATCGCCATTGGCATGCGTTGCCCCCAGACCGCCGAGCCCGTCTCGCCGAACTGGCGATCGAATTGCGAGAGTACGAGACCCGCATCCGTGAGGCCTACGCCGCCCTCGTCACCCTTCCGAAGCCCCCAAGCGCGGCGGCCCGCCGGCGCATGGTCGCCGACACAGTGGCGCGCGCCCATGTCGGCTGAGCTCCTACCCCGCACACGAGCTGATGCGCGGAAGGCCGACGCCGTCTTTGGACGAGATGTGGCGGAGGCGGTCGGGCGCGCGATCCTGGACTGCCCGGACAGCGAGCGCACGGAAGCCTTCATCGACAGCCTGCTGGCCCCCGCCATGAGCGGGATGGAGGCGCCGGCAGACCACTACGCTGCCGCGGGCGTGCCGCCACTGCTGGTGATGCGGGTCAAGACCAGCTTCCTGCGCACCCTACGCGACCGCACCGCCCTGATGCGCCTCGCGGCCATGGCCGCCGACTCAGCGAGAACACCACGGGCGGCGCTTTCTCCCGGCTGAGCGCGAGCGTCCAGCAGCAGGTGACGGCTGCGGCGGAGCAATACGGCAGGATCCCAGCGGCCATCATCGCCGCCGTGGCCGAGAAGGAGTCGAGTGGAAACCCCAACATCGGTCCGACCCGGGTGCGCAATAGCCGGGGCCTGCCCAGCACCTCTGCCTATGGCCTCGGCCAGATCACCATTGGCACTGCGCAGGCTGCAGTCCGTGGCGGATATCTCCCGCCCGGTTTCGATCGGACGGATCCGGAGCAGGGTGCGGCGGGTATCGGCGGCGTGCTCTCCATGAAGCTCGACCAAGCCGGCGGTGACCTCGCGAAGGCCCTGCAGAGCTACTACGGCAGCCGCGCCCCCGGGGCGAACCAAGCCTACGCCGCCGACGTGCTCCGGCGGGCTGGCCAGATGGGTGACGCCTCGACCTTGGGGCAGGTGCGGGAGGCGGATGCCAACGCTCGGGCGCTCCAGACCGCCAACGACAACCTGCGGCTCAACACCGAGCTCTATGGCCGGAATGGGCTTGCGCTAGAGGCGCAGACCACGGCCAACCGGATGCTGTCTGATCAGCTCGCGCGGGGTGTGCCGCTGACCGACGCCCTGCGCGCCAGCATTGATTCCTTCGCGACCAGCTCGGCGACTGCCGCCCAGAAGCTCAAGTTGGTCCAGTTCGCCAGCGATACGGGCTTCGAGCGCGAGCAACTCGGGCGCGACCGCTACGATCAGGCCGCCTACAGCCGGGCGCGCTCGACCGTCGGCGACACGACCTCGCCCGGCGCACAGGCGGTGATCGACCAGTCCCGGTCGAACCAGTATCTGAGCGACGCCCGGAGCACGCTGACGGACGCGGCTAGCGGCTTCGCCACGGCGCTCTCGCACGGGGAGAACGCGGCCAAGGCTTTCGGCAACGCGCTCAGCCGGATCAGCGACAAGCTGCTCAGCGGGCTCGTCGACTCGCTCGTCGGCTCGCTCTTCAAGAGCGGAGGCGGCGGCCTCGGCTCGCTCTTCGGGTTCGCCGATGGCGGCTACACGGGCGACGGCGGGAAGTACCAGCCGGCGGGCATCGTCCACGCGGTGAGTACGTCATGCCGGCCAACGTGGTCCGCCAGTACGGGCGGGGCTTCTTCGACTGGATCAGCGGGGTGCGGGGCTACGCGGACGATGCCTTCGTGGCCATGCCACAGGTCTCGGCGCCTGTGCCTCCAGTGCCCACCGCGCCGGCATCGGCACAGGCCGCGCCCGGGCAGGTCGCCGTCTCGATCGACGCGCGAGGCGCGCAGGGAATGCCGAGGTGCAGGCTGCGATCCAGCGTGGCGCCGCCGCCGGCATGTCTCAGGTCCATGACCACATCGAGCGCAACATCAACGGGATCGTCGCCAACGGCTCGCGGCGTTACAGAAGGTTAGGGAGAGACACTTTTCCCGTTAGGTGAACGGCCGACCTCAGCGGCGCAGTTCGTTGTAGCGGTTCACGAGGTGGCGAATCTGGCAGTTGGCTAGAGAGAGGTCCCCACCGTTACCGCCGGTCCGGCCAACCTCCGCGGCGGCCTCATCACACACGACCTTCGTGTAGTTCTCCCAGGCAGCCTGCCCCTTCAGCACGGCCCGTTTCCCTTCATTGGCGCGTTCGGCTCCCGACATCCCTCCCATGGGCCCTTCAGCAGCAGTGGCCTCGGCATCGGCCACACGCTTCTTCAACTCCGCCCTCACACGGATGCGGAGCGCCTTGGTCTGATCGAAAAGGCAGTTGGACAACTCGACGTACGTCAGGACTACCAGCCACGGCCAAATTACGTCGCTGAATGCGTCGAGCGGAGACGAGAGAGCGTCGCTTGGGTCGCCCCGGCCTATCTCGACGGCCTGGGCGTCCTATCGACTACCGCGGGCCCTGAAGCCCGCGCCGCCCTCGCCCCGAGCGAGGTTGGATGCGCCTAGAGGCGAGAAGCACTATAACCACACCCGCCGCCCACCCACTCAGGGTAAGATCTCAATGATACAGCCGTCGTCCATTAATCTGAAAGTTGATCAGCCAATTGAGGTGCGCAATTCAGTCGGCGCAGTCCTTGGGAAGTTATCGATAGGCAATTACGTGGCAGAGCACAACACCTCTCAACAACCAGGATGGTACAAGTTTTATGAGGCCGATGACAATTTCGTAAAAACAAAACCCGTCGATCGCCTTGCAAATATAAACTTGACAATAGCCACAGATGGGCGAGTTACAATCAATGCTTGAACACATAGTGCAGCACTGATCTGAAAATCTGGGCGGCTAAGGCGGTCCAGATTTTCAGATCGACGATCAGAGGCACGTCAAGCGAACCAGTCTCCTTGGAATTTCCATCGCCCCGGCGAGCCGTAAGGCCCAACCCAGCCTTTGCTCAGCAAACTTATCATCTTGGCGCCACAGCCGCGCATTACACGTTGATAAGCGGTCCATAATTTATTGTGCATATCTGCGGCGGGTCTAATATCGCCTGCCCTACAACCGCATGGATACCGCATCCAACTCTCATTACCTTCCTCAAATGCGGCGAGCACCCACCGATCTCGTCTTCGATACGGCATCAAGGTAGATTTGTCGCCAAGTTGAACAAGTCTATGTGAGCATATATCATTTGCAAGATATCCGTCGGAGACCCAGTTTGGATGCTCATAGATCAAAAAAGATTTAATCATATTTTCGAGTGCGAATGCACAAAGCAAGAAAGTTGCGCGATCAACCTCATCCCAGGTGTGCCGAACCGTTTCTTGCTGTGTGAACTGTAAATAACCCCGGCCTCTCTGGGCGTGGAGCGCCGTAGCTTGATCGTGGAGATTGCTCGCGCTCAAAAGCCATTGGTGGGGATTTGCAGCCATCGCAAATCCCTCACTCTCCGCTTGTGAGAAAACCGGCTTCAGCTTCTTGTTCATGCTGCGCGATGCTGGGCTGTGATTCGGGTTCTTAGCGCAGCTTAGCTCAAGCAGAGGTAGCCACCACGCTGCTGCATCCGACAACGGCGTGAGAACGGATGTCGAATCACTTGCTTGCTGGTTCAGCCTTTGAATGCCTGCAAAAAACTGGCGTTGGCATCGATCGGGCCGACTGAGAGCCGGCGAGCCCTGCAGGCATGGGGGCACCTCGATGGAGGCGCGAATGCCCGGAGAACATTGGCCGAGAGAGGAAATCGAGCTGGTCCGCAGTTTGGCACCCGATTACGAAACCCTCGAGCGCCTCCTACTAGAACGTACACGGACGCAAATAAGAAACCGTGCCTCCAAACTGGGAATGGCTCCTACACACAGGGCGTTTCTTCCGAGACTCGGCCGGGGCCTACGGGCTCCGGCCTCTTTCGTGGGGATCAACCATGTGACAGTGGTTGGCTGCCGTTCTGAGCCTTGAGACCGCGCTGTGCTCCGCGATCCTGGCTGAGGCTGCCCATGAACGTCAGGAAGAACAGGCGCCCGCGGCCGGGATCGCGCGCGTATCCGCGTGGCTCCTGTTGGCTGCTACCGGCTTCCTGCTCTGGTCGAAAGCCAGCTGACCGGCGGCGGCGCGGCTGGCATCACTTCGTTAGGTGGAACACCCATCTTGGCTACCTGTTCGCCTCTTGCAGCGACAGGAGCGCACAAGATGGCTGACCCCGCCAAAGGACCTGAGTGCGACCCGCCGGAATCAGAGCTGCCCCACGGCCGGCCCATGTCGCCCAACACCGGTGACATGCCGCCGCCGAGGCTGCCGCCGGCTCCCGAGGACGATCCTGCCCCGCTCAACAAAGAGTCGGCCCCCGACATTGATGATGTACCAGGCCTCTGATCGATCAGGCCTGCGGGCCGGATAATTGTGCCTGCGCAGCGAAGAGGAATGCAGCCTTCTCGTGTTGCGTTCGTGTTGCGTCGAGCACCCGCGAGCACATTGGATCGCGTCGTAACCCATTGTAATTTCATGATTCGTGTTACGGCGTGTTGCAAGCCTAGAACGAGGCGCCGCGGCAAAGAAAAACCCGCCAAGTTATTGATATGACGGGTAAAATCCTGGCGACCCCGGTAGGGCTCGAACCTACGACCTGCCGCTTAGAAGGCGAAGGCTCTAAAAACTGTCCCCCGGTCGCGTTCCTGTCTGTTCCCCTCGGGGGAGAAAGTCCCCTACGCCCCGCAAGTCATTGCGGCCTCACCCCAAAAGATACCGAACGGCAGTTCGCTTCCATGCGGCTTTTGGCCGAACGGCCAAATTCCCCTTGCTACTCAGGACGATGCTTGCTTTTATCATGTCGTCCTAGGGTCGTCCTAGACGATCCCGCATGCGACGGGAGCGAACCGTGGCCAGCGAACGTGTCGAGATCCGTCAGACGACCATCGTCAAGGCCAAGGCCGACGCCCTTGCCGGCGTTAGGCGCGAGATCAACGACGTGGAAAGCAGGGGGCTCGTGCTACGGGTCCAGCCGTCGGGCTGCGTCTGGCAGATGCGGCTTCAGCATCAAGGCAAGGATCGGAGGATCACCATCGGACCGGTCGATGTCTGGTCGCTCGCCCATGCGCGTAGCGCCGCCAGGAACATCAAGTGGCACGTCACGTCCGACCACGGGGTACCCGACGCGTACTGGATGAAGTCCTTGCACGACACCTTGCTGTGGGAGGACCGCAAGACCGAGCGGAAGGGCAAGGTAGACCCGAAGGACCCGAAGCCGCCCCGCGCCATCATCCATGCCCGCGAGGAAAGGTTGACGACCTGGACCTACCGGCAGGCGCGCGACGGCTGGGCCCGGTGGCTCGCGTCCGAGGCGGAGGTCGGAAACCTGACAGCTGAGACCGTGCGGAACTACGTGTCCGTCGTCGGTTGTCCGGCCATGCGCGAACTCGACCGCATCCCCGTGGCGCGCATCGCCGCTTCGGACGTCGCGAAGGTGACCGCGGCGCTGGTGAAGGAAGGCAAGCGCAGCCAAGCCCGCGACGTGGTGCGGGTTACGAAGCGGATGTTCGGCTGGCTGGCGGAGCCGGCTCAGGAACGGGCGGCGGGCATCAGCGGCAACGTCCTCGACCGGTTGAAGGCGCCCAAGCTCGGAGCCGTGAAGGCAAGGCAACGCTTCCCCGACCTGAACCGTCTCGGGTTGGTCGTCGCGACGGCGCGCAGCGGGGCCCTGCGGCCGGTGATCGCGGCCGCCGTCGAGCTGCTCGCCTGGACTGCGCAGCGGCGCCTGACCATCGCGAGAGCCCGGGTCGAGGAATTCGAGGCGTGGCCCGCCCACGAGGGCTGGGGCATCTGGCGCGCCGGCCATCGCAAAACCCCCAAGGCCAAGGCGACTGGTAAGCCGCACAGCATCCCTCTGCCACCGCCGGCTTGGGCGGCCGTGCAGCGTCACCTGACGTGGTTGGCCGAACATGAACCCGAAACCGAGTGGCTCTTCCCGAACCGCAGGCCCGCCAAGTTCGGCGTCCCGGCCAAGAGCGGGCACATCGAGGTGGGGACGCTGACCAAGAACCTGCCGACGATCCCCGGAGCGGATATGAGTCCGCACGATGTACGACGGTGTTTCTCCTCCGTGCTGGCCGAGGCCGGGCACCACTTGGCTTTCGTCGGCTACATCCTCGATCACGCGACGGCCGGGTCGGAGACGACCCACGACGAACACCGCATGACGCGGCGCTACACGGAAGCCGAGCTCCTTTCCTTCAAGCGTCCCGTCATGTCGACCTGGGCCGAGTTGCTGGAACCCGCCGTGCAGGCAGCGGACCTGCTGCCCCTGGAGGAACTCAAGGCCGAGATCGTGCGGCTGCGCGACCTCCAAAGGGGGGTCTCTACCGAAGGGGAGAAGGCCCGGATGAAGGCAGGAAACGCCGAACGTTATGCGACGGGACGGACCACCCGGCAGCGGAAGCGGGCATCCGGGAACCCCCTCACCTCGCCGCCCGGCTAGCCGCCGCGCACCGCACGTTCATCGGAAGTGCGCATATGGACAGGTGTGGGTCACGAGACTCCCGAATGCCATCCGATGCCCGGATTGTCGGTCCTGCTGTCACGTGACGCGCTTGTTTCGCGTTGAGTCCGGATGGTTACCTTAGCTATTGTGACGACCGCCGCGCCCTGCCTATCGCGACCGGCGCCGGAGCGAGGTTGTCATGCCAATGGCGCCGGCCTTCATCCGGGGGTCCGGGAACTCCCTCCCTCGCACGCCGAAGCGGCGATTGGCATGGGTGGTGACTGTCTGGGCGTCCATGGTCGGGTGGACCCCTGGGTCGGCGATGGAGGTCCGGCAGCCTTCCTCCGACCGCATCGCCACCGGCCTCGTCGAACTCCTGCGCGACAAGCGCGACGTGGCTTACACGGCGCCACGACCTTCCGAAGCTCGTACATCGAGTTCGACTTGCCGGACGAGTGGACCTGCGAGTTGGAGACGACGGCTTGGGTCTGCACCGACGACAGGGAGGGTCGACAGAAGAGTGCCATGATCATCCTGGCGGCCAAGCTCAAGGGTCCCGACGACAGGCTGGACCGCTACGAGGACCACCTCGCCGCAACGAGGCCCGTCATGGATGGAAGGGGCAACCAGCTCGGTAGATCTTCGAGGGTCGATTTCGTTAAGCGCGAGGCCATCGGCGACAAGATGTGGGTCCATGCCCGGCACTATGAGTCGGAGCTGGCTACCTATTACACCGAGTATTTAGCAAGCACTACCGACGCGCTCGCTATCTTGGTCACTTTTTCGGCTTACGAAGAGTACTTCGACCGTTCTTTTGATCGTTTCTTCCCCGCAATCCTATCGATCAGGCTGCGCCCGCTCCCGAAGTAAGCGCCTCCATCGCATTCCCACATTCTGGCAGCGAGCGAGGCAAATGAAAGCTGCTCGACAGGCGGTATGTTCACATCTTGAAGGATGATAACTCGGGCAAGTCTTCGATAACTGTCTTGCCGTCGAGGAGCGTCCGGTCGCGAATGCGTTCCGCCTGCCGATGAGTTCGGCCCCTTCCGGATCAAACCCGAATTCCTCGCGGTCGCTGGCGCGGGTTTCCGGTTTGTCATCAATCCTCGATGCCGGAAGCGGGCTGGGTGAGGATCGGACGCTCATATGCGTTTGCGACCCAATACCACGCTTATCCGTGGCGGCGACTGCCTTCCGCGAGCCGCCGGCGGCTACTTCGGGTCTTGAATCGTACGTCCGGCATAAGACGATGCGATCCGTATCCCGACCGCGACCCCATTCTCGAACAGCGGTTCGACACCTAACCCCGCCAGCGCCTCACGGACACGCTCCAGGGTGCCGTCGTATGGGACGCTGCCCGCCAATTCGAGGCGCGCCAACGTCCGCTTCGGGATGCCGGTCGCAGCGACGAAATCGTCCTGCGACAGTCCCAGCCATGCGCGCGCTGCCCTGACTTGCTCCGGGGTCGGCATCGGGTCTCGGCGCTCAGGCATCCGTCTTAACCATAAGATGGCATTTTTGATGCCGAGTTCGATGGGATCTGGCATGGAGGCTTCGCCGCAACTTCGCGGCAGGAGCGTCAGACATGAAAATCCGCCCAGCACCCACGCCGCCCGGCAAGGCGCACGTCGCCCAGCTGGCCCGCGCCGTCGATACCGCGCTCGCCGCCGTCCTCTCGGCCGACTTCCCGTCCGACCCGATCCTCGGCCACGAGGTCTCGGACCTCGTCTCCAAGGCCGCGTCCCTGCAGAAGCGGCACGGACACCTGCTCGAACTCGGCATCGTGACGGCCCTGCGAGCGTCCGGCCGCTTCGAGGTCCTCACCGGCGTCACCATCCCCATCACCGCCGCCGCGGATTCCATCATCGCCTCGACCGCCCCCGAGACGCTGGAGCGCATCTCGCTGCGCTATGACGCGCCGACGGTCCGCACTGTCAACATGGACTTCGTCGTCATCGACGCGGAGGCGGGCTGGGCCGGAGGCTACGACTGCAAGCGCGGCAACGGGGCGCTCACCCAGCGCCTGCTGCGACCGCTCGTCCGGGACATCGAGTGCGTCGGGGTCCTGCTGCGCAGCTTCTTGCGGGACCGGGGGTACGCCACGGTTGACCGGGTCGCCGTGGGCCTCGTCGACATCTACGGGTCGAGCGGCGTTCCTGCGCACCTGGCTGTCAACCTCGCCGACCTCGACGCCCATTTCGGCGTTCCCGTCGCCTCGGTCCTGGACGCCATGAACGCGCGCCTCGCGCAGTCCTTCCGGCGCGTGGTGCCCCAGCTGCTCGCCCCCGTCCGGGCCGCCGCCGATGCCGACGCGAAGGCCGCGGACCCCCTCGCGGGGGTGGCCGCGACGTGGGCCGCCGTCCCCGCCGGCGAGGAGCGGCCGCGCACGCCCACCCGGCTCGCCGGCCCCGGGCCCCGTCCCGCCGACCGCCGCCACTAGCCGCGGCCGCCCCACCCATCCGGATGCGAACGAGGAACGACACCATGGCCACGACCAAGCCGAACGTCCAGGATCCCTACGCCGGCGTCGCGGACCCGGGCATCCCGGCCCCAGCGCCGGACGCCCTCGCGCGCGCCTTCATCGACCTCCTGCGCCGCGATGCCGGCCAGAACGCGCGTTCCCTCCTCCAGTCGCCCGACCCGGACGACCCGGTCGACGGCATCCTCGACCTTTTGGCCGACCCAGTCGATGACGAGCCGGAGGTGACGCTGGCACCGGACCTCCTCGGCGCCACGGTCATGCTGGCCCGGGCCATCGAGGAGGCGGACGGCCTGCTGCTCGACCTGCGGCGCGGTACCCCCGTCGCGATCCTGGAGGTGCCGGGTGCCGAGCATGTCAGCCTCGTGGCCGATGCCCTGAGAACCTGCGCGCTCGGTCGGCGCACCACCCTTCACAACGGCGACAGCTGGTCGGGAAGCGGCCGCTCCTCGACCAGGCGGGAGGTCGCGCTGTTCGAGCGCGACGGGACCGCGACCGGGCACAACCAGGCGAAGGGCAACGCGGCCGTGGCCGAGGCCTTGCGGATGCGCATGACCATCGTGGGCATCGCGTCGGACCCGCACCGTCACCTCCCGCGGGACCTCCTCCGGGCGTGTGAGCACCGGGTGGCGCTGCGGCCCCTCGACGCCGCGGGCGTGGCCCTGGTCGTCGAGGCGGTGACGGATGGCGTACCGAGCGTGACGCTCAACGAGCGACTCACCCGTGTCGTCGAACTCTCCGACCTGGCCCTGGCGGTCCGCCGGGACCGCGGTGCCGACGGCTCGATGGAGCGCCTGCGCGTCCTCCTGCGGGAGAAGCTGGCGTCGGGAGGCGAGGGACCGCCGCTGGAAGCGCTGGAAGGCTACGGTGCCGCGAAGGCGTGGGGCCTCGACCTGTCCGCAGACCTCCGGGCCTACCGGGCAGGCACGCTTCCCTGGGCCGCCATCGACAAGGGCATCCTCCTTTCCGGGCCCCCCGGTGTGGGTAAGACCCAGTTCGCGCTGGCGCTCGCGCGCACCTGCGAGGTCCCCTTCCTCGCCGGCTCGCTCGCCCAATGGCAGGCGAGCCGCGAGGGGCACCTGGGCCATTGCCTCGCCGCCATGCGCGCCTTCTTCGACGAGGCGCGCAAGAAGGCACCGTGCGTGGCGCTCGTGGACGAGCTCGACTCCTTCGGTGACCGGACCACGTTCTCGCACGACAACAAGGACTATAGCGTCCAGGTTGTGAATGCATTCCTGGAATGCCTCGACGGTGCCGCGTCCCGAGAAGGCGTCGTGGTGGTCGGGGCGACCAACAACCCCGGCCGGATCGACCCCGCCATCCGGCGCCCAGGCCGGCTCGACACCCACGTCGAGATTCCCAGGCCCGACGTGGCGGCGCTGCGTGCCATCCTGCGCCACCATCTCGGACCGGACGTGCTCGCCGGCGAGGACCTGGGTCCGGCCGCGGTGGCGGCCCGCGGCGCGACGGGGGCGGAGTGCGAGGCGTGGGCGCGCCGTGCCAAGGCCCGCGCGCGCCGGGAGGGCCGTCCGACGACCCTGTCCGACCTGCTGCGGGAGATCCGGGACGGTGCCCCCGACATGTCCCCGGACCTGCGGCGCCGGGTGGCGGTCCACGAGGCGGGCCACGCCGTTGCCGCCGTCGCGCTGTCGCTGGGCAGGTCCATCACGCTCGGGTTCGGGCCGGACGGCGGCGGCCTCGCGGAGGTCGAGCAGGGTCTCGACGGCGCGCCGACCGAGGCGGCCGTCGACGACATGCTCGCCTTCATCCTGGCCGGGCGCGCGGCGGAGCAGCTCGAATTCGGCGAGGTCTCCGCGGGTTCGGGCGGCTCACCCGCTTCCGACTTGGCCACGGCGACCCGACTGGCGTTGCTCGCGGAGAGCAGGCTCGGCTTCGGCACCGAGTACCCGCTGGCCTATTTCGGCGGTCGCGGTGCGGAGGTCCGCCTCGACGATCTCCCGTGGTTCGCCGCGCCGGTCACCGACCGCCTGGCACGCGCCTACACCGCGGCGACGAACCTGCTGGCGGCGCGGCGGTCGGCCGTCGCGCGGGTGGCCGCGGCCCTGGACGCCAGGGGCTACCTGGACGACGCCGAGGTGCGCGCCCTCGTCCGCGAGGGTCCCGGACACCGTCGCCGGCCCGTGCGGGACGCGGCCGCCTCGCCGCACTGATCTGGGCGTCCTCGAAGCCTGCGGGCCGGCGGCGTCGCCGCCCCGCGCTACCCCGTCCCCTATCGCCGCGCCACCTTCGGCCCGGGCCAACCCGACCGGCCGGCCGCCGAGGCGCCACCCTGGAGTTCCGTCATGCGTATCTGGATCCTCTCCGACCTCCACCGCGATGTCGGCTTCCCGCGCTTCCGGCCCCCGTCCATCCCGGACGCCGACGTCGCCGTCGTCGCGGGCGACGTCGGCGAGAACCTCGCCGCTTCGGTGGCGTGGGTGGCCGAGGTCATCGGCCGGCACATGCCCGCGGTGATGGTCGCGGGAAACCACGAGTTCTACGGCGGAACGATCCCGAGCCATCTCGATAGGGGCCGGGCCGCCGCCGCGGGGACCGACGTGCACCTCCTGGAGAATGGGACGGTGACGCTCGCGGGCATTCGCTTCTCCGGTTGCACGTTCTGGACGGATTACGACCTCGAAGGCCCCGGGACCGACGGTCCGGCGATGGAGGCCGCGCGGCGTTGCCTCCTGGACCACCGCCGCATCGGGGTGCGAGAGGACGACCGCTACCGGACCTTCCAGCCGGAGGACGCGCTGCGCCTGCACCTCGCGTCCCGGGTCTTCTTCGAAGGCGCGCTATTCCGCAACCACACCGACGCGCCCCGCCAGGTCGTGGTCACGCACCATGCGCCGACGCCGATGTCGATCCACCCACGGTATACAGGCGACCCCCTCAATCCCGCCTTCGTCTCCGATCTCACGGACCTGGTCGCGGCCGCTCAGCCGGCGCTTTGGGTGCACGGCCACGTCCACAGCTCGTTCGACTATCGGGTCGCTGCAACCCGGGTGGTCTGCAACCCCAAGGGCTACGGGCGGGAGAATCCGGATTTCGATCCCGGACTGGTGATCGAGATCTAGGGCCGACCGGTCCGTCCACGGCAACCGCCCTCCCACACATCCATGAACCGCTCCCGGAGGCCGACGATGGCCCATGACAGCCTACTCTGCATCGACATCGAAACGTGTCCCGACCGCGACGTCATGCCGGCGGAATGGGGCTCCAAATTCCCGAAACCGGCTTGGCACCGGGTGGTCGCGATCAGCTTCGTCGAGGCGGCCATCGAGCGCGTCGGCGACCGGGAGAGCTACCGCGTCGAGTGCTGCCGCACCGGCGGCGAGGCGGACTGGGACGAAGCCAGGCTGCTCGGGAGCTTCTGGCGCCGGTTCGGAAAGCGGATGCCGCGGGTCGTGTCCTGGAACGGCCGCGGGTTCGACATGCCGGTTTTGAGATTGCGTGCCATGCTCCACGGCATCCCGGCGGACGGGTGGTACGGCGGTGGTACGCGTTACGAGAACTATACTCAGCGCTTTGCTGCGGACTGGCACTGCGACCTGATGGAGATGCTGAGCGACCACGGGGCCTGCTCCAGGATGGGGCTTGACGATGTCGCGAAGGCTATGGGCCTGCCCGGGAAGATCGGCGGCCACGGATCGGAAGTCGCCGACATGGTCGCCCGGGGCGAGATCGACCGCGTCCGGGCCTATTGCGAAGGCGACGTGGCCAACCTGTTCGGGCTTTACGTCCGGTGGGCGTTCCTGGCGGGCAAGGTCGACGCCTCGGGCCACAACGCAAGCATCGAGAGCCTCGTAGACTGCCTCGAACGAGACAGGATGGATCGTCCGCATCTGGGCGAGTTCCTCGACGCATGGCGGGCCTCCCAGCGCCCCGCGCCCATGCTGGTGCCCGTTCCGGGTTTCGCCAAGCGCAGCGGCCAGGAACCCGGGGGATGAGGCAAGCGTCGCGGTTGGATTCGCCCTGCACGCACCGTTTCGAAGGATCGCCGTCGCCCATGGCTCGGCTTGAAGCCCGAACCCAGGACGACCCCGCATTTCCGTATTGACGTGCGCAAAGCAGTCGAACCTGCCCTGCCGCGATGGAGGTCCCCAACGTCGGCAACTCTTCGCGACAGACTACCGCGAAGCACCTCGTACGACATGTGAATTGATCGCTTCCCGATCCCCAACGGGTGTTGCTCGAAAAACACAGACTCGTCCGAATTGATAAATACAATCTTAAGAACTCTACCGGGGGACCCGCATGGCCAGAGCAATTCTCGCTGTGGCGATCTTGAGTCTGTCAGGATGCGCGGGTGTCACTGTTCGAGAAGTCGATCAGAATGGCATGGTTCGCCCCGGGACGGCCGAAGGCTTCCGATACTATATGCCGAAGCCCTATTTGCTTGTCGTGAGAGCACCGGCGACCACCACGACGACTGTTTCCGCGGCGCCACCGATGGCCAATCCTGCGCCCGGCGCTCCCGGAACCAGAACTGGGGGACCAAACGCAAAGGTTGGAGAGGCGTCCGGTCGACCTGGTCCTTTCGACAGCGACTCGCCTTTCAATCCGTACGTCGGGGCCGCGTCGGGCAGTTCGACGTCCACCGATAAATCCGCATCTGCGGCTGCCACTTCCTCCGCTCCCAGCGATACCGGTTTTCAAATATCGACGGCGGACTACGTCGCAAAGCTAGTCTATCTCCCAGACTTGAGCCACACGATGACGATCACGGAAAGCACGGGTCTATTCGGCACCGTTTCAACGCAGCTCACATTGCAGAACGGCTGGATGTTGACCGGGGTGCAGAACTCGGCGGACAGCAAAACCGCCGAGACCATATCCGCCGTCGCCTCGCTGGTTTCGGCCTTCGGCGGTGGCGGTGCGAAGAGCAGCGGGGGGAGTAAGGCGGTTGGCGGGTTCAACGGTACGTCGAAGGAAAATACGTCTTTGCCTAGTTTGCGGCCCGGACTGTACGACTTCAGATACGATGCCTATGGCCGGCTGACTGGACTTTGCGCCCTGACTTTGTTTACCCCAAGGGGTAACATACAAGTAAACGATGATTATTGCGTCGGCCCCGGAGCGCCGGCCGTCGCCCCGTCGCTCAGCAGGGCGTATTAGGTCATGCCTCTCGCAGTAGAACAGGGAACAGATATTCCCTTGAGGGCACAAGCCCTCACTGCCGCCGCACAGACCCACGACGTCTTGGGCATAACCTACGTGCCGCAGTATCCTTACAGCCAATTGTGCTGGGCGGCATGTGCGGCAATGGTGTTTGGTTGGGCTAAGTTCAAGGCTCATGATTGGCCGTTATGCGCGGTTCCCTCCGAGATAATGAAAAACAATGTGTGTCAATACACGCATTTTCCGCCGGCCGACCACGCCGCGGCTCCCGAATACCCATACCAATGGTTTCATTTCCCATTTAACTCTACGACCCGCGCCCTTTATCCGGTCGAGATAAAGCAGGAGCTGTCACTACAGAGACCCGTCCAGGCTGTCTTCAACTTTTCGAACTCCATAGGTCATACCGCTCTCATAGTCGGTTATTCGGACAATGGCTGGCTGCATGTGTTCGACCCATGGATTGGGTTCGGGTGGTGGCAGATGCCAGAAGTCTATGCGGCTTATGGAATGGGTGGGAGTTGGCAATCCAGCCTTGGAGCATTCGGAGTGACCAATGCCGCAGTTGCGTGAATTGCCTGCTTCGACTTTGGAAGCGATTGCCTATCAGGTCGCGGGGGTGATGCGCTCCCAGGCGGCTTTACTCTCGACCGCTAAACTTGATATCGGCGAGACACTTGAGATTTGGTTTCTAGAGCCTTTGCCTCTGTCTCCGGATGCGTCTTTCGCAAGCCTTCCTCGACCTTCCGGTCAATGGCATCATCAAATACGCTCTGAAGGCTCTGGAACTCACTACGCGCGCTCAACTCCTTTTGGTCCCAATGAAAATGAATGGGATGTCCGTTGCGTAGTTAAATCCACGATTTCCGCAAAGGTGCATGAAACCATTCGTTGGATAGATAGGACGGTTTCTGATGATGGGAGCTTCGGCCGTCTACTTGTCGTCCCATCTTTTCACATGCATGCCATATGGCTGCACGCGGAAACGGACAACCGTATAGTAATAGTCGACTCGCCAAAGATATCCGGCCTTCGATATAAGCACGTTTATACCGGAGACGAATTCCTGAAGGCTATCTGGACCAAACCCCGCACACGGGGAATTCCGGAGTCCGACCTCTTCAAACGCTAGAATTTCTATACAGTATTATTGCTTTACAGTAGGTCTAATTATTGGAGGAAGAATTCCGAAATATATATTTGTCAGCACACTGCTTGCTGAACATATTAGGATGCGCGGTCTTAAATCAGGCATAGGCCAAAGGCATGGAGCAGCGCGTCGAGCGATATGCCACCCCGATAAAGGCGTAATGAACGGCAGCCAAGTCGTTGTTCCAGATTTGCAGCGCACCGCAAATCGTCGTGGCGTCACCTCCCGCAAGACCGCGAAGTTCCGGTTCCAGCACCGCACACGCGTGCAATCACTGACAAATATCCTAGGCACGTCGCCGGCCCGTGATCGACCGCGACGGAACGCAGACCGTGCTTGACACGCCAAGCCATGTCGCGGAGTTCCCCGTCCCACACCGCGCCAACGCCTTCGGCCCACAGCGCAGCCAGAGCATCGATGCCGTCCACCAGGATCGACCCAGCGCCCGCTGCCCCTTGGACGGGTAGCAGTTAGACACGCCCACCACGGCGCAGGACCTTGCCGTTCAGGGACGCGGTCCCTCGACGCCCTTCACGACCGACATTGTGCGGCTCCGGCGGGGTTGCCCGCGAGGGACCGCTTCTCCGCAAGGTTGCCCCGGGGCCTGCCACAAGGGAAGCTTCTGGCCGGCCGGACGATGGTTCCTCGGGCGCATCCCATATCCGCGTGACGCCAAGGTTGGGAAGACAGGCCGATGAGCCCAGGGAAGTTCAAGTCCGACGTCCAAACCGCCTACAAGAAGGCCATCTCCGAAACTCACTCCTGGCCCCATCACGACGACCACACTCACCGGATCTTCGACGGCGTCACGGTGTTCGGCAGGGAGGCTGGCGTCGACCTCGTCCAGACGGTCATCGGCTCGATCCTACAGGAGGCCGTCCACGCGGCCGAGGCCAAGAAGCGCTCCATGACGCTCCGGCCCGGCAGGATCGGCAAGGCCGCGCTCGCCGCCATGGTCGACGTCTTGCGCGAGGTGACAGGGCTGCCGGTGACTGAGGGCGACGGCGTGATCACCATCGCCTGGGCGAAGGAGGAGACGTCCCTGTACTGAGCGCCGCTGGCACCCTGGTCGTCGAAGACCCACATGGTGGTCCGGGAGGACTCATGGCCACGGTATTCTTCTCATACTCGCACAAGGACGAGGAGCTTCGCGACCGGTTGGAAGTCGCCCTGACGACGATGAAGCGGCAGGGCCTGATCGATGCGTGGCACGACCGTCGGCTGCGGGGCGGCGACGACTTCGACAGGGGCGTGCGGGCCGAACTCGAACGCGCCGACGTGATCCTGCTGCTCGTCTCGCCCGACTTCATCGCGTCGAACTACTGCCACGACGTCGAGATGACCCGGGCGATGGAGCGCCACGAGACCGGCGAGGCCCGCGTCATCCCGGTGATCCTCCGGCCCTGCGACTGGCACCCGATGCCGTTCGGCAAGCTCCTGGCCTTCCCCCGCGACGGGTTGGCGGTCACCCGCTGGCCCGACCTCGACGAGGCGTTCCTCGACGTGGTCCAGCGGCTCCGCCAGTCGCTGCCGCAGCCCGCCCCAAGCCCCGCATCCGCCAAGGCGGCGCCGACCCGCGCCGCACCTCAGCAGGCCGCCGTCTCCGCAGCCAGCCCTCGGTCGAGCAACCTCCGACTCAGGAAGACCTTCACCGAGGTCGACCGCGACCGCTACCTCGACGAGGCCTACGACTTCATGGCCAAGCTCTTCGAGAACTCCCTAGTCGAACTGCAGGAGCGGAACGAGGGCATCCAGACGACCTTCCGGCGCGTCGATGCCAACCGCTTCACCGCGGTGGTCTACCGGGACGGAAAGGCGATTTCACGCTGCGCCGTGGTACTCGGCGGCATGATGGGCCGCGGGATCACCTACTCGTCCAGCGACCGCGTCGAGAGCAACGGCTTCAACGAGAGCGTCAGCGTCGAGTCCGACGACCAGGGCATGTTCCTCCGCTCGATGGGGATGCAGAGCTACGGGCGTGACGACAAGCGGAAGCTCACCCACGAGGGCGCCGCCGAACTCTATTGGGACATGCTGATCAAGCCACTTCAGGGGCGGTGAAGGACAAGCGGTCCTATCCTTTTCGACGAGGCGGCGATTTTTCCGCACAGCGATTGCGGGATTTTAGCCGAGGAAACCGGTTGCGCCCTGACGGTGACCCTGGCCCCGATGCCATGGACGCAGGCGCTGGCGACCAAGTGCGGCTCCTCGGTCTCGACCTGCGGGGCCAGCCGGTCAGTGGACGCCCGACCTTGATCCCACTCATGGGTGCCCGTCGCAGGCGACGTAGGCACGTGTCTGAGCCGCCTTGGTCACGCCTTCCGACCCGTACCTCAGCCAATTGAGCACGACACCGTTAAGCATAGGACGGCATTTTTGATGCCAAGTTAGTCGAAACCTGCGAAGCCATTCCTCACCGAACTGGAAGGGGGATGACGATGGCACGGCACTCGGAACAAGACGGCGCGCGCAGGACGAAGGATGACGTGGAGCGGATCCTGCGGCTGGAACAGGACGTCGAGAGGTTGCTCCGCGAAGGCGGTCCGACCGACGAGGAACTCGCTGCCGCACCGGTACTATCGCGCTGGACGCTGATCATCCATCCGAGCGATGGCCTGCCCGCCCTGGTGGGCAGCGTGACTGGCCATCCCGAGGTCCGGTCCGGCCCGGTCGTGACTTCTCCTGTCGTCGTGATCGCGTTGGAAGCCGGCTGGGCCCGAACCGTGTCGAGGATGTACGCCCTGGGCGTCCCCGCCGATGAGACCCTGTCATGACCCGGGGAGGCGACCGAGACGACGGCTTCGTTCGACTTGGGGATGCCGCGATGCGCATCGCCGAGGTCGTCCGCGCGAAGCGAAGGAGGAGTGCGAGCGGTAGCATCGTCGATCTGGATGTCCCGCCTCCCGATAGGCACCGGGCGACCCTTGCCGCACTGGCGACACTCACCGAGGCCGCGGTGATCGACCCTGGTACTAGTGCTCGACTGCTCCGGCGCGCCATGGCCGCGGATGGCGAACGCGACCGCACGGAGCCGTATGACGATGCGAGCAATCCCTCCGCCGGGGAATAGTGGATCGGTTCCGAGCCTCGGTCGCTGGCAGCGCGACGCATCTTTTCCATGCGCCGGTCCGAGGCTCGTCATAGGCCGGCTTGGCCGCTGCTGACTGCGAAAGTGCTCGTGGCCGATCCGCTCCATGATGGCTACGAAGCTGGCCGGGAACGCCGGATCGACCTGTGATCGGCCATGTGCCTGCCGGGTGCGGTTCCTCCGGGCGCGACACCGGCCGTACGGACAGGGGCTGTCCCGACGGGCGACCGTGGCATTCGCAAAATTCAGCGCTGGCATGATAGCCGGGCGGTGGGTCCATACCTCATAGTGGACGGACCAAGAGATCCGTTTTCCGCCGAGCGGCTCGACCTCCGGGACACCTTCCCGGCCGGAGAGGTGCCTCCGGCGAACGAAGGACCGGCGAACGCCGGCCATCCATACGAGAGGGGCCTTTCGCGTCTTGGAAGAAATCTACCTCGATCACCAGGCGACGACGCCCGTCGACCCTCAGGTGTTGCTATCCATGTTGCCCTATTTCGGCGAACGGTTCGGCAACCCGCATGCGGCGACCTACGCGCGGGCCGAGGCGGCCCGGGGGGCCGTGGCGGAGGCGCGGAGGCAGGTGGCCGCGCTCGTCGGCGCCGCTCCATCGCAGGTCGTGTTCACGTCCGGCGCCACGGAGGCCACCAACATCGCCCTGCGCGGGCTTGCGCGTCGCAAGGTCGGCCACGCCGTCGTCAGCGCGATAGAGCATGCGTGTGTCCGCGAGACAGCCCAGGCGCTCGAAGCAAGCGGATGGGAATTGACCACCGTGCCCGTGGATGCGGACGGTCGCGTCGATCCCGACCTCGTCGCCGAGGCGCTTCGGGACGATACCGTCTTCGTCTCCGTCATGCTCGTCAACAACGAGATCGGCACGATCCAACCCGTGGAAGAGATCGCCTCGGCATGTCGGTTCCGCGGCATCCCGTTTCATGTCGATGCGGCGCAGGCCGTCGGTAAGCTCCCCGTCGACGTCGACGCCATGGGCATCGACCTGATGAGCGTGTCCTCCCACAAGCTCTACGGACCGCAGGGCATAGGCGCCCTGTACTGCCGGTCGGCCTTCCGTGACCGCCTACACCCGATCTTGAGCGGTGGTGGCCAGGAGGGCGGCCTCAGGCCCGGAACCCTGCCGTTGCCGCTGTGCGTCGGATTCGGGGAGGCATGCCGGCTTGCCGCCTCGCAAATGGATGAGGAGGCGGTCCGGCTGACCGAACTGCGCACGCGCATGCTCGCCGGCCTCCGCGACATGGCGCCGGCATTCGTCGTGAACGGCAGCCTCGACCATCGCCTTCCCGGGAACCTGAACATTTCCTTCCCGGGCCTCGACGGCGAGGCCGTGGTCGGTGCCGTCGAAGGCGTTGCGATCTCGACCGGGTCCGCATGCTCCTCCGGCGCAATCGAGCCTTCGCACGTGCTGACGGCGATGGGCCTCGACCACGACGTGGTCGTCGGCGCCGTGCGGATCGGGCTGGGACGCGGCACGACCGCGGACGACGTCGACCGAGCCGCCCGGCGCATCGCGGCGGCGGCACGGAAACTATCGGCGAGTGGCTGAGACGGGCGTTTTGCGGGGATGGGTGGGACCCTGTGGCTTATTGGCCATTGCACCGCACGCCCTGTCGGCGATCATGGTCCCATGACAACCCCAAGTGCCCTGAACGAAGCCTCCGTCCCCCGTGAGATCTACTCCGGCCACGAGTCCTTTGCGTTCCGCTACGGCTGGTTGCCGAAGCTTTATGATGCCGTGACCGAGGATCCTGCCCTCTTCTCGGACGACGACGCGGCTATTGCGCGGCTCGGCATCGGCAAGAACATGGTCCGTTCCCTGCGGTTCTGGGGGGACGCGCTTGGTTTGATCGAACCCGAGGGTCGCGCCGTCCGCCTCACCTCCTTCGCCAGGTCGATCCTCGATCCCGTCGAAGGTCGTGACCGGTACCTGGAGCGGACGGATACCTTGTGGCGCCTGCACTGGCGCTTGGCGACCCGGGCCCGCCTGGGTGCATGGCAGGTGGTTTTCACGGACCTGATGGAGCCGGAGGTCACACGCCGCCAGTTGCTCGTCCTCGTCAAACAGCGAGCTGCCCGTACGCGGGGGGAGATCAGTGCGAACACCCTTCAGACGCATGTCTCCATCCTGCTGCAGACCTATGCGGGCTCCGACGAGGATGAGACGGTGGTGGAGGACACGCTGGGCTGCCCCTTGCAGGAACTCAGGCTGCTGAGGACCGGCGACGCGGGCGGAGAGCCTACCGTTCGGATCAACCGCGGCACCAAGGACGGCCTCGACGTTGGGGCCTTCGCGGAGGCGCTCGCGGATCGCTGGCGAAGGTCGGCGTCCGATAGCCAGGTCGTGAGCGTCCGCTCGCTGCTTCTGGACCGCGACGGACCAGGCCGGATCTTCAAGCTCGACGAGGCGGCGCTTCACGAGAGGCTCCAAGCCGTCTGCCGGTCCGTGACGGGGCTGGAGGTGCGCGAGGACGGCGCCGGTCGCCTCGACCTCGTAGCGACCCGGCGCAGCGCCTTGCGCGAACTCGACCAGGTGGCGGCATGAGGCGCGATATGGGCGCTCCCCTGATCGGCGACCGCGTGGAGGTCGCCAGGCGCTACGTCCGCTCGATCGAACTCGAACGCGACCTGTCGGACGCGGCCGCGCTCGACGGGTACGTCATCACGCCGACGGTCCTCGATACGTTGCGCCGCATCCTCCGTGGACTGGCCGATGGATCGACGCATCGTGCGTTCCGCATCACCGGGCCCTACGGGGCCGGCAAATCCGCCTTCATGCTCCTGCTCGCGCGGCTGTTCCTGGAGCGCCGAGACCCAGCGGGATTGGCGACGACCTTGCTCGCCTCCCATGGCGCCGGTCCTGCGGGCGAGCTCGACAGGACCCGCTGGTACGAGCCCCTGGTCGTGTTGGGGCGGCGTGAGAGCCTCGGCGAGCTGCTCCTGTCGGCCGTGGAGCGCAAGTTCGCCGTTCCTCGCGGCAGGGGGCGCCGCTCCGCCGTCGCGGAACGGGCGGAGCGACTGCGCGCCGAGCGGTCCGAAGGCCGTTTCGACGACGATGCGGTGCTCGACCTGGTGAAGGATTATGCCCGCTCCATCGACAAGGCGCGTGACGGCCGGGGCGGCCTCCTGATCCTGGTCGACGAGTTGGGCCGCTGCCTGGAACACGCGACCCTGAAGCGTGGGTCCGTCGATCCGTCCCTGTTCCAGCGCCTGGGCGAGATGGCGGCGGGATCGGGCGATGCGCCGGTGGCGGTCGTGGGTGTCCTGCACCAGCGCTTCGCCGAGTATGCCTCGTCGCTCGGCGAGCGGGCCCAGGAGGAATGGACCCGTTCAGCCGAGCGCTTCGAGGACCTTCCCTTTCAAGAGAGCGTGGAGCAGACCGCCTTCCTGCTCGCCGCCGCGCTGAAGTCGGCACGGCACGATCCGATGGTGACCCGGACCGGGCGCGAGCTCTACGCCGAGGCCGCGCGACGGGGCTTGTTTCCCGGACGCGGCGTCGACGCGGAGGAGTTGGGATCCCGGCTCTACCCCCTTCATCCCGCGAGCGTTGTGGCCCTGTCCGCGGTCGCGCGTCGGCTCGGGCAGAACGAGCGCTCGGCCTTCGGCTTCCTGCAGGGGCACGAACCCTGGGGGTTCCGCGACTTCGTGGCATCGGTCCCCTACGGTGCGGATAATTGGTACCGGCTTCCGGACTTGCTCGACCACCTGCTCGCCCGCGGCACGGCGGGACCGCGTGACGGGGCACCCGCGCGTCGGTGGGGATTGCTCACCGATGCGCTCACGGGACATCCCGACCTTCCGCCCACCGAGATGCGCGTCCTGAAGTGCGTGGGGCTGCTCAGTCTCCTGGAACCGCTCCCGGGGCTCGCGCCGGATCCTGACGTCGTGGCGTTCTGCTTGCGTGGCTCGGACGATCCCGCAGCCGTGTCGGCCGCCCTCGGGTCGCTCGTCGAGCGTCGCATGCTGTATCGTCGCCCCCATCGGGGAGACTACAGCCTCTGGGCCAGCAGCAGCGTCGACCTCGAAGGCTGGCTCGACAAGGCCCGGGCGCAGGTTCCGCCGCCGGTGCGCCTCGACTCCGCCTTCGAGACGCTGCCGCCGCCCCGCCCCGTCGTCGCTCATAAGCACTACCATGAGACGGGCACGCTCCGTGCCTTCGGGGTACGCCTGGAGGATGTCGCCGCGACCCCGCCCCAGGCGACGCCCGGCATCGATGGTTGGATCACCGTCGTGTTGCTCTACCCGGGCGAGGACCGTGTCTCGGCGATGCGCCGGCTTAGCCTCACCAAGATGTCCGTCCCGTCGTTGTTCTGCGTGCGCGAGGTGCCGCCCTCGCTGCTGGAGGCGGCACACGAACTACAGGTCTGGCGCTGGGTCGACGCGAATTGCCCGGACTTGGCGATGGACGACCTCGCCCGCCGCGAGGTCCGCGAGCGTGTCCGTTCGACCGGCGAGAAGCTCGCCGGGGCGCTCGCGCCCTTCGCTCGTCCGGCGACCGGCGAGGAAGCCGAGACGACGTGGCTGTACGATGGCGCCGTCGTCGAATTGCGGGACCGGGCGGCGCTCCACCGGCTCCTCAGCCGAATCTGCGACGAGACCTATCGGTCCGCCCCCGTGGTGCACAACGAGTTGGTCAACCGTTCGAAGCTGTCCTCCGCCGCCGCCATGGCGCGCATGAAGCTCATGGAGCGGATGGTGACGCACGGCGCCGAACCCAATCTCGGCATGGAGGGAACGCCTCCCGAAAAAGCCATTTATCTTTCCGTGTTGAGGGCCTCTGGCCTGCACCGCGAGGAAACGGCCGGCTCCTGGCAATTCGGGATGCCCGACCCAGGCCATCCCGGACGTTGGCACCACGCCTGGACGGGGATCGAAGAGATCTTGTCCAGGGGCGGCGCGGTGGCGGTCGACGAGATCATGAGGACACTTCAGGGAGCGCCTTTCGGCATCCGGCCCGGCGTTTCGCTGGTACTCCTGACGGCGTTCATGCTTGCGCGACGGCACGATGCCGCGTTCCTGGAGCGGAACACGTTCATACCGGAGATCAACGGCGCGAACCTCATGAGGCTCGCGCGCAACCCCAGGAACTTCGGACTGAGGTTGATCGCGGATGCTTCCGGGCCGCAGGCCGTCCTGCCGGCCCTCGCGTCCGGCTTGAGCATCTGGAAGCCGGGCTCCGCCCCCGCGCCGCGGGCGACCGCGGTCACGGAGGCGCTGTTCGCTTGGTATCTCGGCCTGCCCGCCTTCTCGCGCGAGACGCGGTCGATCTCGCCGCTGGCCCAAACGGTCCGGCTTGCGCTGGACAAGGCAACCGATCCCGTGGAGCTGCTCTTCGAGCGGCTTCCCGCCGCGTGCGGCCTCGCTTCCGCAGTCGGCGACGCCTTCGATCCATCGCAGTACGCCGCGCTCCTGGATGAATGCCTCCAGGAGCTGCAATCGGCTCCGGTCCGGCTCCGTGCCGGTGCGCAGACCGCACTCCTCGACGCCTTCGCCGCGCGCGACATCGCGGCGTTGCGCAGGCAGGTCGCGGCCGACTACGGGCCCGTCGAGCAAGCCTTGACCGAACCCCGGATGCGCGCCTTCGTCGTCCGGACCCTCGACCGTACGCTCGTCGACCAGGCATGGCTGGGCTCGGTCGCCAGCCTCTTGACCAGCCGCAGGCTCGACGCTTGGCGGGACGACACCGCCGACAAGTTCGGCTTCGAGGCAAAGGCGCTGGCGCTGCGCCTCAACCGATGGCTTGCCGCGGCGAGGGCCCAAGCCGCAACGAAGGTGCCGGTGCTGAGCGTCCACGTCGTCGACCCCTCCGGCCGCGAGACGGCCACCGTGGTGCGGCCCGAGGGGGAGAGCGTCGACGACGTCCTCGTCGGACGGTTGCGCGCGATGCTCGCCGAGCGAAGGGACGCGGTCTTCCTTCTCGGGCGGTTGCTGGCCGAAGAGGTTGCCAAGGCGTCAGAGGAGATTGCCGATGACGTCCGCTGAACCCCGTCACATCCTGAGCCTGTCCGGGGGTAAGGACAGCGCCGCACTCGCCATCCATCTCCGGGACCGCATCCGGAATATGGAATACATCTTCAATGACACCGGCAAGGAGTTGCCGGAAACATATGATTATCTCGACCGCATCCAAGATTATCTCGGTCGCCCCATCATACGCCTGAACGCGGACCAAAGCTTCGACCACTGGTACGACATCTACGGAGGCATGATCCCGTCGAACCATCGACGGTGGTGCACGAAGATGCTCAAGCTGAAGCCGTTCGAGACCTATGTGGGTGACGAGAGGGTGCTGAACTACGTCGGGCTCCGCGCGGACGAGGACCGTTCAGGGTACATCAGCCACAAGCCGAACATCACCCCGGTCTACCCGTTCCGCGAGGAGGGATTGCGGCTCGCCGACATCGAACGCATCCTCCGCGACTCGGGCGTCGGGATGCCGCCCTATACCGAATGGGGTCGGACACGTTCGGGGTGCTTCTTCTGTTTCTACCAGCAGAAGATCGAATGGCTGCACCTCAAGGAACGCCACCCCGACCTGTTCGAGAAAGCCAAGGAATACGAGCGCCCATACGAGGGAAGCGGCAACACCTTCACGTGGAGCGACGGTGAAAGCCTCGCCGAACTGGAGCGTCCCGAGCGCGCGGAGGCCATTCGCAGGGAGACCGCGCGGCGCAGGGCCGCGAAGGAGGAAGCCCAGGCCGATCTCACCCTGGCGCAAGTCTACGCGAAGCGGCTCGCGGCTACCGAGGGCGACGACGAGGCGGCCTGCCTGATCTGTACCCTTTGACCGAGGCCCGCAAATCGATTGCAACGGGCCCCTGCACGCCGGCCGGCCAGGTCGGCTGCATCCGGGTTCCTGAAGCAGGCCTGCCGGCCTTTCCCCCAGGCCAACCGCGGGGTGGCACCCCGCCGGCGGCCGGGTCCGTGCGGCCTACGAGGCCGGAGCCACCACGGGGGTCTCGACGGCGGCTTCCGGTGCAGCTTTGCGGTCGTTCCCGAAAACCATCAGGATCGACAGGTCGCATCCGGCGCCCGTCTCGGAATGGACGTCCGGATCCCCCTTCTTGATCCTCACGCCTGTCGGCAGGTCACAGGCGTCCCGCCTGAGGGCGACCGGCATCTGCAGCGCCTCCACGAATTCGGATTGATCGACCTTCGCCATGAGTTTGAGGCTATTCTTGTCGCCCTTGCCCTCCAAACGCTTCCGAACCCAGGACCTGACGTTCCACGCAACGTCCTCTCGCAGATGGAGCACCACGTCGGCCTTGTCCTTCGCATTGAAGAACAGCCACACAGCCCGGTCGGCGGTGGCATAGGATTGCACCTCCTCGAATTTGCCCTCGACCTTCGCTAAAATCCTCAAGCCGGCCCAGTGCGGCAGGGTAGGCACTACCGGAAGTCCGACGCGACCGATGTCCTTCGTGAACATCTGTTGCAGGTCCGCGTGATAGAGTTCACGCAGGCGCCCTACCCACTTGTAGCGGCCACCGAGCGCGGTGCCGCCGGTGAGGTCCTCGACCGGGATGGTCACTGGCCACTTGGGATGCCAGGTGACGTGGAAACGCCGGTCATTGATGAGCACGAAATGCGTGGTCGGATGCGTGGCGGCTTCGAGTTCGTGCAACGTCCCGCCGATCGTGGTGACCGCACGGAGGTTGGCCGACCGTTCGGGAACGAGGTCGCAGGCCGGCGTCACCACGGCCAGGATGTCGGGCATAGGCTTGTCCGGCACCGGGTCGGCCGCCGCGGCCTCGCCGTTTATCGACCGCAACTTGTCGACGCGTACGAACAGGTCACCCGCCCAGGCCTTCGGTGAAAAATCCGTCAGTTCCATCGGCACCACGGAAGTGGTGATGGCGCCGTACAGCGTCGATATGGCTTCCGTCGGAGCAACACGCCCCGGAACGGCATCAGTGAGCGCCAAGCTGCCGACCAATCTCGCCGCGGATACGTCGTGCAACTGGCGCTCTACGAGACTGGAAAGATATCCATTGAAGAGCCAAACCAGGTAGTGCGCCAGGGGTAGGCGCTCATTGGTCAATCTGAACTGCTGAAGATATGAATAGTCCGGCAGGTCAAGCTCGCGGACCACATTGAGGAGATCGTCCTGCGCCGCCTGAACGCTTCCGCGCCAGATGTTGATCAGTTCCCAGAGTGCGCTCACCTCCCGTCGTCTGATGACCAGCCCAAGTAACGCCGCCTGGGCGTACATCGTATCGGTTTCGATGTTCTTCTTCGGCAGGAACTGGATGGCACTTGCAAGGATCGCCGTGTGTCTCCTGAACTCCGGCAAGTCCGCGGCCTGCGCCTCCGACGAGATTAGCATCACCAATGGGATCCGCCGCGGGTTCGCCTCGACGATTTCCCTCAGGAACGCCATGGAACGATCCCGTGCGGCGACGCTTGCCGGTACGGTCTCGGTTCCCTCCGGGGCCTGCGGTGCCTCCAGGTAGAAGTCTAGGAAGACGAGGTCGAACTCGATCAGCTCCTTCGCTTGCGCTTGGCTGTCGAAAAGCTTCGGGGGCTTCCCGCTTATGTCGGTGATCAGCCGTTCGAGGCTCTCCAACGCGGCCAACTTGTCCCGTCGGTCGACATCGTAGCTGCCGAAGAGCCGGTGGAGGATGGTGCCGAGAGGCGTCGCCCGCTCGGTTCCCTTGTAGGCCTTCCACAGCAACCGGAGGTGCTCGTCGTCCTCGATCCGGTCCAGGGTCTCTTCCAGGGACCCCATCCCGTTCTCGTGGAAGGAATTACCTAGGCCGTCCGGGTCCTCGTCCTCGATGGCGTCCCTGAGATGGGTACGGAAAGTCGCCTTGTCCTGGGGCGCCAATCGCTCGGCCGAAGGCGCATCGTAGCCGTCGTCGATGATGGCGACGTGCTCGATGCCACCTTTGTGGAACGCGTCGCGAAGCCGGTCTTGATAGCTCATTTCCTGGCACTGCCCGACAAATCGATTTGGAAAGTGTTGAATCGACCGGGTCGCGCACTTTCCCTTCGAAGCACGTCGACCGTCCAGCCTTGGTTGCGGGCGACCTCCCGCGAGATGTAGAGGCCGAGACCCCGTCCCTCGCCGGCCGGCTTCCGGGTCACGAAGGGTTGGAAGATGTCATCGGCGAGCGCCGGATCGACGCCTGGCCCGTTGTCCTCGATGGTGATGAGCCCGGCACGGACGTCAGCGGTGATGGTGACGCTCGGCTTGAAGCCGTTCTCGACCAACGATTGCTGTTTCAGCCAGTACAGGGAGTTCGCCAGCAGGTTGTCGACGATCTGCACCAACATCCCCGGCACGGCCCTGATCGGCCAGCTCCCGGCCGAACCGTAGTTCCCGCCCAGGCGGATGGAATGGCGCTTCGCCTCTCCTTCCCGCGCGTTGACGGTGCGGGCAAGGATTGCGACCACGTCGAAATCGGATTTGGTCTGCCGGCGGACTGTGCCCAGCGCCTCAAGGTTGGCGACCCGTTTGTTCAACGTCTCCAACTGGTCGGTCAGCGTCGTCACCGCGGCCGCCGCCGACCGGTCGAGGCGCGACACGTCGAGATCCTTCAGGGTGCGCAGCGTCCCGAACGTGGCGCGGTCGAGTTCGTGAAGGACGAACTCGACCATGAGGCCGACGCCCGCGAGATAGACCAATTGCTCCCGGTCCTCCGAGTACTGGTCCCCGAGTTCCTTGGCCTCGTCGACGTAGCGGACCAGTTCGTCCACGAAGCCGGAGGCCTGCTTGGCCATGGCTCGCTGCCCCTGGGGCAAGGCCTGCTCGATCTGGGCGATCTTGTCCCGAATGTCCGCCTCGGCCGATTCCACCCTCTCCGCGATGGTTTCCAGCGTCATGCGCTCCTCGACGCGTTTCGCCTTGTCCTCCGTCTCGACGAACTGCTTGAACTGCGTGAGCAGCACGTGCCGGAGGAGGGCGATGAGCGCGCCGCGCTCGGGCGTCGCCACCAAGCCTTCCCGGTTGGTCTGATCGAGGAGGCCCTTGTTGCGCCAGCTGATCAGCACCCGCCCGATGACCTGTTGCCGGTTGAGCTTGTAGCCCTTCGAGCCGAAGGCGCTCTTGTCGAGTTCCAGCCAGTCGTCCTCCGCGCCGCCGTACGGGTTTACGCGGTAGCCGTCGCGGAACAGCATCAGCCCCCCCGCCCAGCGGCGGATTTCGGCCTTGAGGTCGGCGCTGTCGGGATAGCCGTTCTTGATGGTGAGGATGCCGCGGTTGAACCACCACATCTCCATGCTGAACGGCCCGAGGCTTCTCAGGAGGTTCAGCGAGCGGATCTTGGCCGTCGAGACGAGTTCGGCCGCCTCCAGCCTGAAGGACTTTTCCTTGTTGCGCAGTCTGTAGTCGACGCGCCCGCTCAGGACCGGCACCCCTGCCACGACATCGAACTCGGCACGGCAGTATCCGTGGGCGCGCTTCAGGAATTCGGGATCGACCGTCGGTATCTCGATCAAGGCCCCGTTGAAGGAGAGCCTGAGTATGCGGTCCGCCGTACGTGTCGCCCATGGGTCGACGAGGCGGGCGAACTCTTCCGCGGCGACGGCCTCCAGCTTCGCGCTCGACCAATCGGCCCTGAGACCACCGACGATGATCTGCGTTCCGCTGGCCGTCGGGTCGCGTTTCGTCCCGACGGTTCGCGCCTCAAGCTTGATATCCTCCAGCATGGCGTCGGAGCCGTGGTCGAAGAGGCTCCAGTCTATCGCGAGCTCGTTGTACCTGGTCTGGTCCTTCTTCGATGTTCGGACGAGGAGATGGTCCCCGAGCCTCATGGCCGATAGCCGGCCGACCCCTTTCTCGCCCAGGGGAGCGGACCCCTCCCCTCCCCTCGCCAACCTCTCCTTGTCCTTCAGCCTCGAACGCGTGCCGATGGTGAGGAAGATGTCGTCGAGATCCTCCTTGGTCATGCCGTGTCCGGCATCCGCCACGCGGATGTAGTTCTCGGCGATGTACCAAGTGCGCAAGGCCGCCTTGAGCGCAGGCAGGTCGGATGCCTCCGACAGCTTCAGCTCGAACTCCTGGCGCGCCGAACCGTCGAGATCCGTCAGCGCGACCACCGCCGCCCTGACCTGACGAAGGGGCCCCGGGTTCGTCTCGATTTCCTCGACCATCAAGTCATACACGCTCCGCGTGACGACGACCTGGACGTCGATCCGTACCCTGCGGGAACCGGCATCGATTCCGTTCTTGATCAGCTCGTAGAGAGCGATGCCATCGGAGCTGATGAGCTCGGCCCCGAGCTCCAGGATGGTGCGGGCCGCGATCCGGAAGGCCACCTGCGTGTCAGGCCCCTCTCGTCCGGCCGGGTTCGCTGACCGCAATCCCGCCCGGCCGGTCTGAACGAAACACGATGAAGTTCCGCCAATACATGCACCGCACCGCGTCTTGGCAACGTCTGGTTGATCCCCGTGCATCCTGAGGGGCCCGGAACGGTCTTTCAATCGGAAACGCGGACCGTCCGCGCGCATATTTCGTGACGGATTGCCTCATGACGCGCATCACCGTCGCCGCGCCTCGACGAGGCCCTCGACGAAGGCACCGTCCGCGAAGGGCACTTGGGCGTAGCTGACGTCCCGCTCGCCTTCGAGCTTTGCCAGCACATGCCCCTTGCCCAGAAGGCGCTCGGCCCCCTTCTCGCCCAGGGCGATCTCGGAGGTCCCTTCCGAATCGACGCGGAGGATCAATCGGTTCCCGAGGTTCGCCCGCAACTGCATCGGCATGACGTTCGCGTCCGGCCTTTGCGCGGCGAAGATGAGGTGAATGCCCGCGGCGCGGGCCTTCACCCCGAGGCGCCCGACCGTCGCCGCCACCTCACGCTTGTATTCCTCGACCAGCATCCACTCCGCGAACTCGTCGTGCACGAGCCAGATCACCGGGAGCCGATCCCCCGGGTCGACCTTGGCGTTGTAGGCATCGAGGTCGGACACCCGTGCGGCCTTGAAGCGCGCGTACCGGGCGTCCATCTCCGCCACCAACGCCTGGAGACGCTCCGACGCAGCCTCCTGTCGGTCGATGACACCCCCGTCCAGGTGCGGAAGCTCGTCGAACGCGAAATAGTCCACGCCTTGCTTGGGGTCGATCAACACGATGCGCGCCTGTGCGGGCGTGTTCGTGGCGGCGATGCCAAGGATCAGGTTCTGCATCAGCACGGACTTGCCGCTGCCCGTGCTGCCGGCGATCAGCGTGTGCGGCGCGTGCCTGCGTCCCGGCGACAGCAGCAGGAGGCGGTTGTCGTCCTCGCGCACGCCGACGAGCAACTCGCGGTTGCCCCACCCGTCGGCGGGCGGGGTCCATCGTGTCCAAAGCGCCCTTATCCCGACGGAACTTCGACGCGGCCGCTCCACGGCGATGGCGACGGCTCCCGGCTCGGCCCTGACCGAGACCACGTTCAAGCCGTAGGTGGTGAGCAACTCGGACCGTCGCCTCAACACTTGCTCGACGGTCAGCGTCGACGTTCCGGCAAATTTCAGGAGCGCGCTGTTCGGCGTCAATGTGGAAGAGATCGATTTCGCTTGCAGCTTGAGTTGCTGGAGCGCGCTGCGCGTGGTGCTTACCAGTTGCTCCAGCCACCGCGCATCCTCGTTCGAGGCCGCATCCGGCTCGGCTCCAGCCAGGAGGGCACCGACAGCGGGATCGAGCCAACCATGGGCCGGCTCGGTCGGCCTCGGCGGCGGGGCGGCGGCATGCGTCGCGGACGCGGGTGCAACGAGCGTGGGCATCGCCGAGCCGCCAGCGGCCTCGGTCGGGGCCGATGGCCCTGCTCCTGGTGCCGCCTTGCTCGTATCGACGGTGGCCGGCCCCCGTGGAGGGGGTAAATCCGGATCGAAGCCGACGGCCCGCCGTACGCTCATGGGATCCCGATCAAGCGCGTAGCACGCGACCAGTTCGCGGACGCGCGCCCGGCCGTACGTTTCCTGGAAGCCGCGGTCGAAGCCGGAGACCTCCACGGTCGACGAGAGGTCCGGGCCATCGGCCGGCTCGGGTACGAATACGTGCGAATAGCCCCGGACGCTGATCTCGCAGTTTCCCTCGCGGACCGCTCGCGCGATGGCGGCGAGGTCGAAGCCGCCTGCCGCCGGCACCCTGATGCCGTCGATGAGCAGGTCGGCGAGACGGCCGAGCCACGCGTCGCGGTCCATCCGTGCGGGCACTCCGTCCAGTGCCTCCGTCATCCTCAGGACGGTGTCGCGCAGTTGCTTCTGGGAGTCCTTCCGCGCCTTCGCCAAGGCATCCGCATGCACGTACTTCGCCTCGGAGACGACCAGTTCGAGCCGATAGCCTTCGCCCGACCTGGACGGCGCGAGCGTCAACAGGTCGGCGATCTGTTCCTCGCGTTGCCCGAGCCATGCGGCGTAGTCGTCAAGGAAGTACCAGCCGGCGAGGCGTTCGCCGAGTTCCTTGCGTATGAGGTAGCGACTGAGCACGAGGCCTATCAGCTCGCTCGCACTGCGACCCCTCTTGGCAGCGCGCAGGACGATGTCGCCCGACACCTCGTTCGCATCGTCGATCATGCGGTCGACGAGCGGCGGGATGGCGGCCTCGTCGAGGTCGAGATTGAGCGTCCGCAACCTTCCGGTCACCATCGACCTCAGGAGCGCGAGCGAGGCGCTCGACGAAACGACGAGGTTTCGGCCCGACGTGTCGGTCTGCTTGAACCTGATGATGCGAACCCTCTGGTTCAGGAGCTGCCGGCGGTCGAGCAACTCGTCGTAGTTCGCGACCCAATTGCCGAGGTTGTGCGTTTCCTCGAAGATGCGGGACGTCCGCTCGTCGCGGAAGTCCAGTTGGCGTGCCGGCACCAAGCGGTGTCCCGGCGCGGCGGTGGCGGCATCGCCTAGGGACATGCGCGCGACCGCGTCGAGGAACGCCCAGCCCTCCTCGCCCTGGGCCGGACAGCACAGGTAGCTGGCGGACTTCAGGTCGTCGTCGGCGGTCGGACGGCGACGGGACCACCGCGACGGCAGGAGGCTGCGGATGTCCGCCGGCGTGGCTTCGACCGGCAACCACTCAAGCCGGGCATGGCGTGAGACCACGTCCTGGGAGAAGACGATGTCGTAGGGCCGACCGTCCCTGGGGTCCGGGGGCGGCGCCTCGTCGGCGACGACGGAGATGCGGAGGCGGGCCATGAAGTCATGGGATGCCTCGCTCGCGCCGCCGACGGTGGCTTCCGAGGCCACGCCCTCCTGGAGGGAGCGGTAAAGGTCGCGAAGGCGGACCGGGTCGACGTGGCGGAGCAGGAGTTGGCAGCGGGTGTCCTCGCCGTCCTCGTCCATCGCCCCGAGCCGATCTATGACCGCCTGGGGCAGTCGTGCCGAGTCGCAGTTGAACAGCACGACCGCCATGTTCGCCCGCTCGTGCGGCTGCAGGACGAGATAGCGACGGACGAGGTCGATGACGGCGGCCGCGCCGTCCGCGGGGCTCTCGTTCGTGTCGGCGTCCGGCCCGGTCACGGGCGCCTCGTGGAGGCTGTAGTCCTGAAGGCAGTCCGTGGCCGCCAGCACCGTCGGCTGGTCCCCAATCCAACCCAGGACCACCTCCGGATAGAAGGCGTGGCCCAGGTCGCGCCGCAGGTCCTTGAAGTACAGTCTGGTGTCGCCGAACACGAGTTCGCCGGGATTCAGGAACCTCTTGATCAGGTCCGCGACGAGGTGTGCCTTCCGCCAGGAAGCGGCCAACCTGAGCGGATGCCACGGCAGCACGACCGCTGCCGGCGAGCCGCCCTCGACGAACGCGGTGCCGACCTGCAGCAGCGGACGCAGCAACGCCTCCCGGTTACGGTCTCCCGGTGCCCGCGAGACGACATCCCGCAGGAGGCGGGCGTAGGCCTGTGCCTGGGCGAGATTTCCCGCCGCGCCGGCGCCCAGGCTTCGCATTTCCCGCACGGCCGCCGCATACGACGACTCGAATTTCTCGAAGCTCCGGAGCAGCACCTCCGCCGCGTCGTGGCCCAGCTTCCCCTCGTCCCGCCGCGCCGCGAGGTTCGCGCGCCAAGCGACGCCGAGGTCTCGGTCGCGCCTGTAGACCGGGACGAAGGAGCCGCGGTTCCGGTCGAAGGCCGGGACGAGCGTGCTAACGTCGGAAAGGTCCACGGTGGAGGCACGCGCCCGCGCTCCCGACTGCTCGCGCGAGGCCCGGCAAGCCGTGAGGGGGCGGGCTTCGAGCCTCTCCCAGTCCGATGCGAACTGGGAGACCACGGCGTCGGCGTCGTAAGCCCAGACGAGCTGCGCGGAATGCGTCTCGCTTCCACCGGAGGCGAACTCCGTCTCCACCTCAAGGTTGAAGCGGAGTTGGAGCGCCGCCTTCGATTGCGAGCGGTTCAGGTTCGCCGTGCCCGCCGTGCGCCACTCCGCCAGGAGGGCTGGGAAGTCGAGGAGTTGGCCGACGTCCCAGGTGACCCGGTCCCCAAGCAGCGCGCGCAGACCGGCATAGCGGAGCGCGAAGTACGTCCCGGCCTCTACGTTGAGGTCTCGCAACTCACGCCTCGTGGCGCGGTCGCATCGGATGCGAAGCCGGCGTCCCACGCCGGGGGTCGAGCGGTTGATCAACGGTTCGAGCGAGGAGGCCAGCCCCACGAGGAAATCCGAGCACTCGAACGGCCGTCCGTAGACGAACCTATCCCAGGCGGACTTGAGCTTTCGGTCCTCCCTGAACTCGTTCCGGCGGCTCTCGTAGAACGCCGTGTCGTCGGGCGAGGCATCGGTCGTGCGTCGCGAGGCGAGGCGTTCCAGGTACTGCCGGTCCTCCTCGGCGAGCAGACCCGGCTCGCCCTCCGCGTAGAACTCCAAGGTGCGGCGGCCGAGGTTGAACTTCTCGCGCTGAAGACCGTCGAACAGCGGCTTGACGTCCTCCCATTCGCAGGCGGCCAGAGCGGCCGCCTCGACGTTCCATCCAGCCGGGGCGACGATGAAGGCCTCGACCACGGGATGGAGGACTTCGGGAATGACGCCCCTGACGCGCTCGAAAGCCGTCCGCAACTCGTCCTCCCCGAGGGCCAGCTGGGCGCTGGTCTGCTTCACCAGCAACCCTTCGCGACGTGTCCGTGCGGAGGAGAACTGGGCCTTCCAGGCGGAGGCACGACCACGTACGGCTTCCTTGATGGCCAGGAAGAAGCATTGGTCGCGGGGCAGGCGCAGCGCCGGCATGGCCGCGCCGAGCGCGTTCACGAGCGGAAGGCCGTCGTCCTCGACGGAGACCCTCGTCTGCAGGACGTAGGCGGCGAAGCGTTCGAGCGACGCGATCCGCAGGTCACGCAGACCCGCGAGCGCCTTCTCCCACCATCGTGCGTCCGTGTCGGACAACCCGATCCCGTCCGAGGCCGCGCGCACCCAGAGGTCGGGACGGTCGAGGAGTTCCGCGGAACCGACCCGCGCTGCCTCTTGGAGCGATTGCTGCTCCTCGTCGCCGACATTGGCGAGCAGGAAGGCCGACTTCGCGCATGTCGCGTTGCGGAAGTGGGTCGCCGGCAGCGTGGTGATGGCTTCGGGCGGAAGCGCCGCCCCCACCACGAGTGATGCCGGCAGCTTGACCTCGACCCGGGTGGCGAGGAACGGGTCCGCGAGGACCGCGAGCCCGACGGCTGTCGTGACCTCGGCGCCGAGGCAGTCCAGGGTGTAGCGGGCGATGCCGTTATCGACATCCGAGCCTGCGGGAAGCTGCTCGCGGAGGTAGAGGACGGCAACGCGGCCGAGCAGTTCGAGGACGGTCATCGGGCGGCCCTGCGGAAGGGGTTCTCGACGTATGCGCAGGCATCGGACAGGCGTCGCAGGAGGCCGAGCGCCTTCAACCGCCTTTCGAGCCGCTCGGCATTCGCCTGGAATGCCTTGAAATCGACGTCGCCCGCGTCCAGGGACGCGGCCGCTTCCCTGTCGCCGAACACGAGGCCGTAGCGTTCGTGCAGGAGGATGAGGAAGGCGGAGAACTCCATCCGCACCTCCACGTTCGCCAGGATCAATGCCTTGAGCAGGGCGTCGGTCGGGGCGTAGCGGAACCTGTTCGTCCCGCGGCGCGACACTAGCCCGATGCCGGCGCCGTAGCTGCGGTGGACCTGTCCGACGTGCTGTCGGTGGCGGGCCAGGGCGCTGCGCCGCAACTCCGCGAGCAGGCGATCCGGTTCGGCGGGACCTCCGTAGTCGTCGGGACCGCGAGGCCAGCGCACGCGTTCCTGGACGAGGCCGCGGCAGTTCGCGAAACCCTCGGGTTCGGCCGCGAAGCGACGCCAGTCCTCGCCCTCCCCTATGGCGGCGACGTACCTCTCGACCGCCCGGGCGGAAAGCCCATCGTTGCGGGCGTAGCTCGCGACGGACAATTCGCGCACGAGGGTCTTGCGCGGCGCGACCATCTCGCAAACCAGCGCCGGACGGCCCTCGCCGAGGACGTCCGCCGCGACGCGCAGTTGGTACAGCAGGATGTGGAGCGCCCCCAGCGTGGCGAGGTGTGGATAGGCATCGAAGCGCGGCAGGCGCTGGTCGAGCACCGCGGTCCAGTCGGCTCCGAGAGCGTCGAAGCAGGGATGCCGTTCGTACGGCAGGTAACTGTTCCCCCGGACCTGAACATCGTCCGGGACGTCGGGCTGCATCCTGGCGAGCAGGCGGTCCGCAGGGTCGCTGCCCTCGAAGGCCTGGGCGAAGTGGGCGGCGAGCGCGCCGGCACGGTCCGACCGGGCCAGCATCTGGTAGAGAAGCTCTCCGGGCAGGCCGAAGTAGATGTATTCCCGGCTCGCGGTGCCGGCCGACACGTTCAGGTCCTCGTAAAGCGCGCTGGGGCCGAAGGGGAAGACGAAGCGCGAGCTCCACCGCTTGTTCGACTTCGACTCGACCGTGGAGGAGCGCAGCATGCCGACGAGGGCCGCGAACTCGTGGAAAGATGGGAAGCGAGAGCGGAGATAGGAAAAGTCGCGCGACGGTACGGCCTGGGCGTTCTCGCCCATCCATTCGAGCCAGCGCGCCCAGGCTGTCGCATCGTCGGTCACCCGCTCCGCGACGCGGACGAGGCTCTCATTGTTGTACAGGATGTTGCGCAGGTACATGCGCTTGTTTGGGCGGTATCTCAGCGGGTAGGGGCTGCCGCCAGCCAAAAGCGCGCCGGACCTGTGCTGTGCCTCGGCGACGACCAGGAATTCCATCAGGATGAGCCAGGGGCTCTGGGAATCCCAAAGCCGATGCCCCCAGATCTGCTCGTCCACCCAAAGCTTGTTTTCGGGATGGTCGATCCTCGGCGGCGGCGGGGCCGGTACGGTCGTCGCGGCATTCATTCGGGAACCTCGATCACCTCGTCGAGCGGGTTGCCCGCCGCGTCGAGGCTGAGCAGTCGGAACGAGATGCCATCGGACCGCTCCGACGGCCGCGACGTTTCCAGTGCGAACAGGAGCGAGCTCTTGAACGCCATGATGTCCTCAAGGCATTCGCGCGAGAAGTTGCCGGGCAGCGCACCCTCGGCGACGCGGACGAGGAACTCGTAGCGCGTGAGGTTCAGGGCCAAGGACCGTACGACGTCCCTGTCCAGGTGGACCTCAAGGGTCGGCAGACCGTTGGCGAAGCCGATGTCGACGCGTTCATGCCGTCTGGGCGCCACCGAGAGGCGGTCCTCCAGGAGTTGGCTCGTCCCGCCGCCCGAGGTCGCGAGGTTCGTCGCCAGCAGCAGCTCCCGGTCGGTCGATACGAGCAGACCCGTGAAGACGCGGTTGAGCCCGTTCGCGAGCCGAGCGACAATGCGGCGCTGCACGCGGCCGCCGGCTTTCGCGACCGAGGCGACGTCGCGCAGGTATTCGCCGGCGTGGGTGTACACCGTGAGGCTCCAGAGGGACAGCTCGTCGGCCTGTTCGTCGGGGATCTTGAAGAAGAGCGCCCGTCTCTGGTCGGACAGCAGGTCGAGGAACTCGCCGCCCTCAGCATCGGACGGTTCCTCAAGGTACTCCCGTTGCGCGGCCCGGAAGCGGTCCGTGGCCCCATAGAATCCGTCCGAGCCCAGGAACGCGTCGTAGTACGGCCGCAGCGCATCGTCGTCCCGCCCGAAGACGATTAGGTTGTCGAGACGGTTCGTCGTCTCCTGCCCGATGCCGAAGCGACCGAGATAATCAAAGATCTCCAGCCCCTGCCGCTTCGTGGCCCCAAGGTTGGACCCGAAGAGATTGCCATAGATGCTTCCCTGGCCCTCGGTCCCGGCCTCGACGATACCCCTCACGTCGGCGGCCTGCAGGAGCCGGTCGCGTCCGGCAGGGTGGCCGAGCATCGCGTTCGCGAGCAACATCAGGACCCGCCTGATGGGCGTATGGAGTTCGGCATACTCGCAAAGCTCGAAAAGGGCGCGCAGTCGCGAACGGAGCTGTGGCTCACGAAGCAACTCGTAATTGCGCCGGATCGGGCAGCGCGGACCGAAGAAGCCGTCCACGGCTGCCTCGTCGTAGCAGGCCGCCCAACCCTCGTGGGATAGGAGGGCGTCGAGCGCGAGGTCCAGGATGTCGGGACACGGCGTTGCGCTCAGATTGAAAAACTGAAACGCATCGACAGGTTCGGGGTCCGCATCGCCAACGAGACGCGCCTCGATGAGTTGGTGCATGCGCCGGGCGGCGGGATCATCACTCAACCGACGCCACGATTCGACGAGCTGCCCGTCGTTGGCGGCGATCACGAACCACCGCGGTGCGCCTTCGCCGAGGGCCGCACGGCTGGCGTCCTGCAGCAGGGCGTGTTTCGAGGCGTAGCCGCCGACCTCGCCTGGCGGCAGGGCGGTGAGATCCCGGATGACCACGACGTCCGCCGTGCGCCCCCCGATGGACGCGACCGTCTCGTGGTAGGTCTCGTCCGAGGTCCAGGCGTTCGCCTGCCCGCCGATCGCCTCCCAGAGCTTTCCGCAGAGGTGGGTCTTCCCGTCGCCGGCCGTGCCCGTGAGAACGATGAGGCCGCTAGCCCCTTCGGCGTTGCGAACCGCATCCAAGACGGATCGCTCCAAGGGGTGCGGGAAGGTGGGCGGCCTCACCCCCAGCCGCCGCGAGGAGCGTCGAAGGTGTTCATCGAACGAGTTGTCGTTGCGTGGTATCGGGCCGTACTGTCGGAGAAATCGTATCCAACTCGCGCCTTCGCTCATCCGGCCTTCCCGATGCGCCTATTTGCCGAAAGCAGGATGCGGCATCCGCTTCTTGCTCAACTATCCCCCACCTAACTTAAGGTAGACACATGGGGCGGTCGTTGCCAAGCCGCCGCTTTCCGTACGGGTGGTCGTGCCCCCAAACATACAGATCGAGGCGAGCTTGTCGCGCTATCGCGTTCCCGCGACGACGATGTGAGGAGTGCGCGTCATAGGTCCAGATACAGCGCCATCCCGCGCCATCACCTGTATCCAGACCCAAGCCCTATCTACACACGGCAGCCGTCACCGAGCGCTTACCATGCTGGTGGCAGTCGTGATTGAGTATCATTCGTTCGTTGTGCACTCGGTCACCAATGACAGTGCGGACCGGGCGCAGCTCAGCAGCATGGCCGCTCGGTCTAATTTGGCCATGAAGGCGAACAAGCTCAATGAAGCGGCCGGCTGGGATTTATATTCCGTCAACAGCTCCCGGCCTGCGAACGCGCCGACATTTGTGTGATGATGTCCCAGCCGATGGCGTCCGACACCAAGCTCGATGGACGATAAGGCAAAGAAATTTCCGCTGCCGTTGTCGAGAGAATTCCTGTAAGCGATGGGCAGCCGAAATTATGTCTTAACCCTATTGATCTCTGTCGAGAATGCAACAAAGGTGACATGGTCTGAAATAACTTACTCCGCATCAACATACGCCGAATTTTGATGACAGATCGGGCATGCTGATCTTTACTCAAAACGGCATAAGGACGATCACAATCTACGATTGTCTGGTATTGGAAGATCATCGACCCAATATCCCAAGCCTCGTAGGAAGCGAAAACCAATACTTTTTGGATGGACAAGGATGGTGCGCAAATTCTCGCTCACGTCCTTGCCAGGGAGAATAAGGCCTCGCTCTTGCAATAGATGATCCAGTAAGGGTCGATGCTGCATTGGTGCTCGGTTTTTCAGCAGCACATCACGTACAGCCGCGCGAACTTCCTGCACAGTTAGTGCGCGATGCGATGATATGGCAAGACTGGCCGCCCCCCATTCCTGACCAAGCATCCGCTCTACAGCCTCAAGACGCAGCGCAAGCGCGTGAATAGCAGCACGAAGATCAGCTTGGTCGCCCTGAATGACTTCGGCATTGGCAGTCGTGTCTAGCGAATCATGTGTTCGAGCCGTCAGGCCGGCCAGCGCAACGTCGCGCTCAAGCACGCGCACGACGTAGTTATTTAGGCTTAAACCTCTGTCGAGAGCGGAGCGCTTAAGCGCTGCGTGAAGTGTTGGGGTAAAATAGAATGTCGTTTTGATCTGAGTACGATCCTTTTGGATGCGATTTTGCGTGGGAAGCGCACCTTCTATGGCCTTGGATGTCTCGTGCTCGCTTCCCATTAGGAACTCCCGCATTCAAGCTTCGTCCATCGCGCCGACATGCATTCACGTCAAGCATGATGCGCCGTCATGACGGCAGCTCAAGGCAATTTTTGCAAAGCAACAAAGTGGCAATGAGAACGACACGTGATCTGGCTTGACCCCAGATGCCTTGTGCTGAGGACCTGTATATGAAGGTGAATTTGCCGTCTTGACGGCGTGTCCTGGATCATGGATGGTCGTTTGTGACGCGCCGGATGCTCCCGGCATCGGAGTAAAGGCGGACCCAAGAGCCCTGGCGGTCCAGCAACTCCAACGCATTGGAAGATATATTATGCAGCTCGGCACCCGCGACGATGATCAGTGTTCAGCGAAGATGCACTGGTCTGTGACTCAGACCGTCACGAATGGTCACGCTGAGCTACATGCTGACTCGAACGGTCACGTCTTGCTTCGCAATGACTCGGGATCCAATCCGATCTCGAGCACTGGCGAGTCAAAGCTGCATCTCGCGAATAAATTTCGCAGTAACGGGGGTGAAAGACATCTAGGTCAGCAGACTGGTACACGCGCTGCCAGCACGGACCTTCAGTACGCGATGCGGTACCGCCAACTAAGAGCCCGCTTCGCGCAAGAGCGGGGGAACGCGGCAGAGGAGACCCCGGAGGCCTTCGTGGCCTGGCTGCTAACTCTCATGCACACACTACGGCCGAACACGCGACGCCAGTACCGAGCGGCGGCCCGCACTGGTCTTCAGGTGCTGCATAATGTTGCCTCCGACGCAGCCCTCGAGGCTGAAGTGGCGCGGGCGTTGATGCAGCTGGATCGGCCTTGGTCTGAGGTCGTTCAGGCATCCGAGACGATCCCCTCGCCGCGGCCTCCAGCGACATCCGCCCGCAAGCTGAAGAACGTTACCGACGAACTTTTGGCACAGCTCGGCACCGAACTCATCAAGCGGCACGGGCATAACGATGCTGCACTGTATGCCTACCTATATGCTGGCTGCCTGACCGGTCTGCGGCCCTGCGAGTGGCGCTGCGCCCGCCTCGTCTACAGAACGAATACGGTCACACTCATCGTGCGCAACGCGAAGGACGGCAACGGTCGTGCCCATGGCCGCTATCGCCGCTTGGTGTGGGGCAACCCTTCTGCCCCGGAGATTGCCATCATCGCGGCTTGGTTGTGCGCCTTGCGGGGTCGCCATGGTCAGTTGCGGCGTGAACCTGCCGCCTTCGACGTTTTCATGCGCGCCCTGCGCGACCGCATCCGCTACGTCGGACTGGCGCTTTGGCCCAAGCGAAGCCGGCGACCCACCCTTTACACGGTCAGGCACGTTTTCGCTGCGCGGGCGAAGCAGATTTACCATCTCGACGAGATCGCGGCCCTAATGGGCCACGCCCACGATGAGACAGCTACGGAGCATTACGCCCGGCCCCCACGCAGCGGCAGTCGCCGTCTGCCGGCTGGCAATCTCCCTCATCCTCACGCTCGCGACGTCGCCAGGATACGCCCTGTCTTCGAACAGCGCCGCACTTTCCTCGGCTTACGTATGGACATCCATCATGCCCCGCGCCCTTGAGGCCGCTCCGCTAAATGTGACGCCTGATAATCCTCTGGCGATCGCCTTCCGCGCAGCCCTCGACACCCCTTACGGGATCGCTCCGCTCACCTCCGCTTTGACAGCGGTCCTGCCGCAGCTCGACGAGGCCCGAGCCCACGGTATCGCGTATCGACCTCTCGCGACGGTGCTGAGCGAAGTTCTGCGTTCCTCCGGTCAGCCGCCCGTGGACGAGAATACGCTACGAGGTCTGCACGCGCGCTTACGTCGCCGGGTGGGACCGGAAAGGCGTCCGCGAGCAGGAGGCTATCACCGTGCCTCGAACGGCTTCGAAGCCGGTTCAGCTATCCCGCAGCCAGCCGCGCCGATGCCTGTCCCGAAACTGTTGGAGGACAGGCCGGCTTCCGCACCGGCAAGCGATCCCGGATCGCCGGCGAGCGGCCTTTCCGAGAGAGCCCGTCAGCTTGCCCGAGCCAAGCGCGTGCTGAGCACGACCTGACAGCTTGAACTCCTCTCCATCACGTAATTCTCACAACCCAACGTAGGATCCCACGATGGCCCGCAAGCAGACGTCCGAGATAAATTATGCCGACGCTCCGAATATTCGCACCCGATTGGCAGTATTCGTGATGAGCGAGAAGGGGGGAGTGTGGAAATCCTCTCTGGTCTGCCGCCTCGTGCCCTTCCTCGAATCTGCCGGGATGCGCGTTGGTGTTGTCCAAGTCGACCAGCAACCGATTCTGGATATTGTCTTCCCTGGACAGGTCGTAACCGTCGCCATGCCGAACGCGGCTCGTTTGCGTGAGGATGACACAGCGGACGCGGTTGCCTTGAGCAAACTCTACGATGCTCTGATCGATACCGACCAGGACGTCACGGTCGTTGATGTCGGCGCGAATCTCGATCAGCGTGTCGTCTCTTTTATGGCTAGCGTTGCTCTACACGAGGTGTTGGCTGCAGCGGGCAGGGCACCCCTAGGTTTGGTGCCTATGCGCCCAGAGGATGAGGCCGTAGAATTGGGCTGCCGCACGATGCGGCGCCTGCCAATCGCTTTGCCCAATGTCCGCTTAGTGCCGGTCCTATGCGCCGATGCCGAGCGGTCGTTCCCGAGCTTAGGCGATGCAGCGCAGGCTCAATTCGATGCTGAAGTAGCGCCGCGTATGGCCTCCGGTGACGGGATGTATTTTCATCGCCTCAATCCTGCTGCTGTTCAGGCGCTCGGCCGCTCCGGTTTGACAGCCCACGCTTTCGCGAACCTCACAACAGACGAGTTGATGCAGCGAACTAAGCTCCACCCCGCTGTAGCTCGCCAGGTGCAGGGCGACATCATCGGCCACGTCGCCAAGATCGAAGAGGAAATGGGCCGGATCTTCGGGCCCTTTTGCGGGGCTGGACGAGAGGATCGCGAACCTGCGTCGTGATGCGGCACACCGGCGTGCCACTCTGTTGCAGGCGCTCAGGTTCACAGAACTCGAAGACGTAGCACATCGTCTGCCGTTTCTCGGAGGCCTGCGTGTTAGTGAGATTGTCGCCCTGATGGGCGCGCGCGAACGGGCTGCCTTTGACAGAGGTATGGCGCACGGCCAAAAACTAGAGCGCGGGCGCCGCTCACTGCTCCACCGTCTGTTTCGGCTCGTCCAATCGTTTACCGGCCTGCACTTCGATCGTGAGTGACGATCCAGCCAGCACAAAGACAATGAAATGCCCGGCGATTATGCTGATTGAAAATAATTTGACCGATCATTACTTAAAAAACCACAAATATTTTGTGTACCGCATAACAAGACACAAATAGTTTCGTTTTCGCCTATCTGGGCGCTCGCTCGTCGATACAGCTAGGGTAGATATGAAGCCGTCCAATTTTCCGACGGATCTTCTCCCAAGCGGACCAGCGGCTTTGAGACAAAGTACGGTACGCCGGATTGCCAGTGCGCGCACAACCGGACGTTCGACTTTGCGCCCATCCCGGTCATACACTCGCATCCTCACGATGCCTGGAAGCAGACATGCAAGCTTGGCATCGATTGTTCAGCAACAGCAACGCTTCGATCAGCACTGCTGTGATGTAAAGCCTCCGGACATCCACGGTCACCGACGACCGTCGCGAGTCGGTGTGCCATGTATCGTTGTGCTATGGAGTGCGGGGAGGATGACACGTCAGGATGCGGTCTATCGGTCAGCACCTCGTCGACGCATGGCCGCGTCTGTATCGCTACGCGTTGACCCTGACGCGCGAGCCTGACGCCGCACGTGACCTGATGCAGCAGAGCGCTCTTAAGGCGCTCTCCACGCGGACGACTCCCCGTGAGCCTCGGGCGGCCCGCGCCTACCTGTTCCAGATTGTGCGCCACGCCTGGATCGACCGAATCCGCCGTTCCCGCATCCGCAACGAAGACGATCTCCTCGATTGGCCTGACGAGGGGTTCGACGACCGCTTGATCGCGGCCATCGCCGTGCGCCAAGCCTTCGCCGCCCTTGATGCACCCTGCCGGTCTGTCGTGACCTGCGTAGATATCGAAGGCTTGAGCTATCGGGAGACCGCTGAACGGCTCGGTCTTCCCATCGGCACGGTCATGAGCCGGCTGCACAGGGCGAGGAGGATCATGCTGCACCGGATCGCCGGGTCATCCGATGGGAACGAGGTGCCGTGATGCGCTGGGAGACCCTCAATGCCTATGTCGATGGGGAGCTCGATGCGCAGAGCCGGCACGAGGTCGCGGAGTCGCTGGCCCGGGACCCGGTCCTAGCCGCGCGGGTCGCAACCCTGACCCGGCTGAAGCAGGGCGTGAAGGCGGCGGTCGTGCAGCCCCGGCGCGCGCCCATCGCCCGCGCCTCCCTCGGATGGGCCTGCGCCGCGGCCTTGGCCGTTCTCGTCGGCGCCGGGTGGCTGGTGATGGCGTCCCGGCCCCCGTCTGATTCCGCGCGCGCCGCCTTCGCCGCCTGGAGCGCGGCGGGCTCGCCCGCGAACGACGGGCGGCTCGCAAGCGGCGCCCGTGGCTTCCCCCTCGATCTCGCGGTGGCTGGCTTCCGCTTGGTCTACCTGTCCCCAGACGACGGTCCGGCCGGTCGCCTCGCCGGGTACGAGGGGCGCCATGGCTGCCGGCTGGCCCTCTGGAGCGGGCCGGCGCCTGCCCAGACCGGTCTCAAGATCGCGGAAGGCAGCCGCGGCCTGCGTCTGGCCCGCTGGGACAGCGAGGGGCGCCACTACGTCCTCCTGTCCGAGACGGTGCCGGCCGAGCGGTTCGCCCTGTTGGCCGAGGCGGCCGTGCTGCTCACCGCGCCGGACATGACCGACCGCCTGCGCATCGCCCTGGACCGGGCCACCGGCCTCCCTGAGCGCCCCTGCGCCGGGTGAGGGGCGAGGACGGACTTTATTTCGATCCGCCGCGAATAGACCGGGGGCGCCATGCGTCTCCTCCTCTGCACAAGGCGGGCCCGGTCACCGGAGCCACGCGCGGACGGGGAGGACTTTCGAATGCTCGACAGACGGGATCTCATTAGGCGCGCAGGCCTCACGGCTCTGGCGGGCCTCGGCGGCGGCAGCCTCGCTCCGCTGCGGGCGCTCGCGGAAGACACGGCCACGCTGCCCTTCGGCAACGGCGAACGGCCCCTGGTGGCCTATCCGGGCAAGCGCCCGCTGCTCCAGATGACCGCGCGCCCGCCGCAGCTGGAGACCCCGTTCTCGGTATTCGACGAAGGTGCGATCACGCCCAACGACGCGTTCTTCGTCCGCTACCATCTCGCCGACATCCCGACCGAGATTGATCCCGAGACCTACCGGGTCGCGGTCAAGGGGCATGTCGAGAAAGAGGTCTCGCTCTCGCTCGCCGACCTGAAGGCGATGCCGACGACCGAGATCGTCGCGGTCAACCAGTGCTCGGGCAACTCCCGCGGCTTTTTCGAACCGCGCATGGCCGGGGGGCAGCTCGCCAACGGGGCGATGGGCTGTGCTCGCTGGACCGGCGTGCCGCTGAAGGCCGTGCTCGACAAGGCCGGGGTGAAGGCCGGCGCCGTCGAGGTCGCCTTCACCGGCCTCGACGGCCCGGTGATCCCGGAGACGCCGGACTTCGCCAAGTCGCTCAAGCTCGACCACGCCCGCGACGGACAGGTGATGCTCGCCTGGGGCATGAACGGGCAGGATCTTCCCTGGCTCAACGGCTATCCCCTGCGCCTCGTCGTGCCGGGCTTCTACGGCACCTACTGGGTCAAGCACCTGGAGAGCATCAGCGTGCTCGACAAACCCTTCGACGGCTTCTGGATGCAGAAGGCCTATCGCATCCCCGACAACGACTGCGCCTGCACGCAACCCGGCAAGGCGGCGGACAAGACCGTGCCGATCAACCGCTTCACCGTGCGCTCCTTTCTCACCAACTTGACCGACGGGGCGGACGTGAAGGCCGGGCGCACGCCCTTGCGCGGCATCGCCTTCGACGGTGGTTCCGGGATCAAGTCGGTGGCGGTCTCGACCGACGACGGCAGGACCTGGACGGAGGCACAACTCGGGCAGGATCTCGGCCCCTACGCCTTCCGGCCCTGGACCCTCGCGGTCGACCTGACGCCGGGGGCGCATGCGATCCGGGTGCGGGCCACGGGCAACGACGGGGTGAGCCAGCCGATGGAGCCGCGCTGGAACCCGGCCGGATACCTGCGCAACGTGGTCGAGACCACCCGCGTGCGCGCGGCCTGAGGGAGTGACGAGAATGACCCGCATCACCCTCGCCCTGACGGCGGCCTTCGCCCTCGCGGCCGGCACGGCCCTCGCCGCGCCGAAATCTTACGAGGTGCCGGAGCCGACCGCGACCCTGCGGGCGCCCAAGGCCGGCACGCACGCGGAGGGCTTCGAGGCGGCCCAGGCGAACTGCCTCGTCTGCCACTCGCCGGACTACATCGCCATGCAGCCGCCGGGCAAAGGCGCCGCCTTCTGGGAGTCCGAGGTGACCAAGATGGTCAAGGTCTACCACGCGCCGATCGACGAGGCGCAGGCCAAGGCCATCGCCGCCTACCTCACCGACACCTATTGAGGCTTGCAATGGGGGGCGGTCATGCGACCGCCCCTCCTCTCGTTACCGCGGCGCCTGCGTCTGGACCGTCGCGCCGGTCTCGCCGGGCTTGCCCTCGACGATGACGAGGCTGCGCCGGGCGGCCGCATCGGCGTTCTGCGTCACCTGCCGGATCGGGCCGACGGCGTTGACGATGGCGGCGCCCGCCGGGTTAGTCATGAAGGCGGCGAGCGGCTCCAGGGGCCCGGTGCCCTTCGGATCGGCCGCGAGGGCCAGGACGTAGGGCTTCTTCGGCGTGAGGCCGGTCACCGCCGCTTGCAGGGTTTGCAACACGCCCTGGTCGAACAGCGTCACCTGCGTGGCCGCCTTGCCGTCCGGCCCGGCCAGCGTCAGCGTGCTCGATTGGCCCGCCACGCCCAGCGGCTGAAGGTTCGGGGCGCCGGCCCCCTCCGGCACCGCCTCCGAGACGTAGGCGACGCCCTGAGGTCCCTGGCCGATCGGGATCGTGGCGATGACGGCGTTGCTGCCCGTATCGATCACCGCGACCGCATCGGCATTCTCCAGGCCGACATAGATCCGCGATCCGTCGCCCGAGGGCCAGAGGCCGTGGGGAAGCGCACCGGTGGGGATGGTCGCGACCTGCGAGAAGTCGTCGGTGCGGAACACCTTCACTTGGTTCAGGCCGCCGATCGTCACGTAGGCGAACTGCCCGGCCTTCGTTCGCGCGATGTTGACGTGGTTGGTGATCGGGCCCGTCTCGATGGTCTTGATCGCCTTGAAGGGCGGCGTGGCCTCGAACACCTGGACGCGGCCGACGTCCTTGAGGGTGAACCACACCTGCTTGCCGTCCGGCGTCGCCGCGATGTCGGGGCAGAACGGGCTCTCCTGTTTGATCCGCCCGACGATCTCGCGGCTCTTCACATCGATGGCGACCGTCTCGGGGCTGAAGCTGGAACAGACGTAGCCGTAATGCCCGTCGGGCGAGAAGATCGTCATGCCGGGCCCGTTCGGCACGGTGATCCGGCCCGTCTCCTTGCCGGTCCCCGCGTCGAGGATCGCGATGTAGTCCTCGCCCCGCACGCTCACCCAGACTTCGCGCCCGTCCGGCGTGAAGAATGCCTCGTGCGGCGAGCGGCCGACATAGGTGGTCTGGCGCACCGTGTTGGTGGCGGTGTCGATGAAGCTGACCGAGTTCGAGCCGATCGAGACGGCGAGCAGGGTCTTGCGGTCGGGCGAGAAGCCCATCCCATGGACGAGGAGCTGGCCGCGATAGAGCGGGCTCAGGTTCGCGGGCGTCGTGTCGCCGAGGCGGATCACGCCGAGGAGTTTGTTGGCGGCGGGATCGATCACCGAGACCGTGTTGGAGAACTGGTCCGAGGTGTAGAACCGGTCTCGGGGGCCGACCGGCACGTCCGGCGCCGAGGCGGACCCCGGTGCCTGACCCGCGAGGGCGGTTCCACCGAGGAGGGCGAGCAGTAGGGTCGCCGGAATGACGTATCGCATCGTAAGGTCTCTTCGCGCTGACGAGGGGGATGGCAAGCGGCGATCCGCTCAGTGATGGTGAGGGGCCAGGCTCCGCTGCGGCGTGGCTTGCGCGACCGGCCGCTCGGCCAGGGCGCGGCGCATGACCTCGATCTCCTGCGCCTGCTCGACGATGATGCCCTGCGCGAGCCGGCGCAGGACCGGATCGCGGCCATAGGCGAGTTCGGCTTTCGCCATCTCGATCGCGCCCTGATGGTGCGGGATCATCATCGCGGCGAAGTCCCGGTCGGGGTCGCCGGACGGCGCCACCGCCATGTCCGCGTGCATCCGCGCCATCGATTGGGCCATCATCGCATCGAAGCCGCCGGGGGCGGTCTGCGCGTGCCCGGCGCGCATCATCATGCCGCCGCTCAAGACTCCCCCGGCCATGAGCAGGGTGATGAGGATCGCCGTCGGTGCGCCGCGCATGGTGTCTCCCGCAGTGTCGAGGTCACGCGGTGAGAGATGCCGGCGGGGCCACGATATTCCCCGCGACACCCGGCGCATCGATCACGGATGCGTGATCGGATTTCGCCATAAAATCCCGGAATAGATCCGGCGTTTCCGGCATCTCTCGTCTGAGTGGCGGTGCGAGCAGGGCCATCGCACCGATCCGGAGACCACCTTGGACGATCTCGCCGTCCTGATCGAACCGCAGATACCGGCCCTGCGCCGCTACGCGACCGCGCTGCTGCGCCAGCGTGAGGCGGCCGACGACCTCGTTCAGGACACGCTGGAACGGGCGATCCGCGCATGGCCTCAGCGCCGCGAGGGCGATCTGCGGGCGTGGCTGTTCGCGATCCTGCGCAACCGCTACCTCGAAGGCGTCCGCCGCCGCAGGGGCATCGAGGTCGGCGTGGAGGCGCTGGACACGATCGCCGACATGGGGGCCGATCCCGAGGCGGCTTTGGGCGCGCGGGACGTGCTCGATGGGATCGCCGCGCTTCCCGAGGAGCAGCGATCCGTCCTGCTCCTCGTCGCGGTCGAGGACATGTCCTATGCCGAGGTCGCCGCCGTGCTCGCGGTCCCCGTCGGCACGGTGATGTCGCGCCTAAGCCGGGCCCGGGGGCGGATGCGCGCCTTTCTCGATCTGGCCCCCACGATCCTCACCGGGCATCTGCGGAGGGTGAAATGACCGCGTCCGACCCGCGTCCCGTCGGCGAGGACGACCTGCACGCCTTCGTGGACGGACGGCTCGATCCGGGCCGCCGTGCCGCCGTCGAGGCGTGGCTCGTCGCACACCCGGAGGCGGCAGCCCGGGTCGCCGCCGATCGGGAGGTGCGGGACCGCCTGCGGGCGCGGCTCGCGCCCGTGGCGGAGGAGCCGATCCCCGCCCGCCTGCGCATCGCGAACCTTGCGGCTCCGCGCCGAATGGGCATCCCGCGCTGGTGGACGAACGTGGCGGCGGCGGCACTCCTGCTCGCCCTCGGGGGCGCGGCCGGGTGGGCCGGGCGCGGCGCCGTGCCGGGCCCGGGCGCGCCCGCCGAACCGATGACGCAGGCGGCCGTCTCCGCCTTCCGCACCTACGTGGTCGAGGCCGCCCATCCGGTCGAGGTTCGCGCCGACGGCTCGTCCGACCTCGTGCAGTGGCTCACCGCGCGACTGGGGCGGCCTGTCACCGTGCCGGATCTGCAGGCGCAGGGTTTCCGGCTGATGGGCGGCCGCCTGCTCCCCGCCGGGGACGGGCTGGCGGCCATGCTGATGTACGACGACGACCGGGGCACCCGTTTGACCCTCTACAGCCGGGTCGGGCCCTCCGGTGGCCGCGGCGTGTTTCGCTATGCCCGCGCGGACGACGTGGCCGCCTTCTCGTGGATCGATTCGGGCATGTCCTACGTGGTGACCGCCCGCACGGACGAAGCGCGGCTGCTTCGGGTCGCCCAGGCGGTCGATGCGCAGGTCTCGGGCCAACGCGACGGTGCGCGGTGACGCGCGCGTCCGGTGTGCATAGAGACGCGACGGCCCCGCCTGACCTCCCCCGTCAGCCCAGGCCCTGCTGAGCCCGAGACGCCATGACCCTCGACCAGTTGCGGATCTTCGTGGCGGTGGCCGAGCGCCAGCATGTCACCCGGGCGGCCGAGGCTTTGAATCTCGTCCAGTCGGCGGTCAGCGCCGCCGTCAACGCGCTGGAGACCCGACACGCCGTCAAGCTGTTCCACCGGGTCGGCCGGGGCATCGAGTTGACCGAGGCAGGCCGCGTCTTTCTCGGTGAAGCTCGCGCCGTGCTCGCCCGCGCCCAGGCGGCCGAACTGGTGCTGGCGGACCTCAGCGGCCTGCGGCGGGGCACGCTGGCCGTTCGAGCGAGCCAGACCATCGCCAGCCACTGGCTCCCCCGGCACCTCGTCGCCTTCCGGGCGGCCTACCCGGACATCGTCCTGCGGCTCGGCATCGGGAACACGGCAGAGGCCGCCGAGGCGGTGCGGGCGGGGACGGCGGAACTCGCTTTTGTGGAAGGCGCGATCGACGACGCCAGTCTGGGGAGCACCCCGATCGCCGAGGACCGGCTGGTGCTCGTGGTCTCGCCCGGCCACCCCCTGGCCGGATGCGCACGGCCGGAACCCGCCGATCTCGCTTCGGCCTCCTGGGTGCTGCGGGAGCCCGGATCGGGGACGCGCTCCGCTTTCGAGGCGGCGCTCGTTGCCTCGGGTATCGCGCCGGATGCGCTCGCCGTCGCCCTGGAACTGCCGTCGAACGAGGCCGTCCTCGCCGCCGTCCTGGCGGGGGCCGGCGCGAGCGTGCTGTCCGAAGCGGTGGTGGGACCCTCGCTGCGAACCGGCGCACTCGTCGCCGTGCCCCTCGCCCTGCCGACGCGGACCTTCCAAGTCCTGCGCCACAGGGAGCGTTACCGCAGCCGCGCGGCCGACACACTGCTCGCTATGATCCAAGCTGCCCCCTGACCGGCTGCGCGATTCAAGCGACCTCGACCCGCACACGGTGCCACGAGGCGCTGAGGTAGCCCTTGAAGTTCCACGTGTCGTCCGGCTGCGCCGGCTGGGTCTGCCCGGCCGAGTCCCAGGCGCGCACCGCGAGTTCGTGTTCGCCGGGCGGAAGGTCCAGCACGATCTCCCAGAACGTCCAGGCGAAGGGCGCGTCGGCCTCGTGGTCCAGCGTGGCCTGGCGCCAGGAGCGCCCGCCGTCGCCCGAGACGTCGACCCGCACGACCGCCCGGTCTCCTGCGATGGCGTACCCACGGACGGGCGTCTCGCCCGCGTCGAGCCGAGCCCCGCGCGGGGGCTCGCAGATCGCCGCGTTGAGCGGCATTGTCTCGATGGTGTGGCCTCGCGCCGGGTCGGCGGTCTCGGCTGTCACGTCCGGCGGGAAGAACTTGTAGTCGTCGGCTTGCATCGGGTTGGCCGACGAATGGTCCTGCACCGTAATACGCCGCAGCCATTTTGGGCTGCGCACTCCGGCAAAGCCCGGCACGACGGCGCGGGCCGGGAAGCCGTGCTCGGGCAGCAGCGGGGCCCCGTTCATCGCAAAGGCCAGCACCGTCTCGTCGGCGAGCGCCTTGGCGAGGGGGATCGAGACGCCGTAGGGCTGGCCCTCGACCACGTCGTGACTCTCGAAGGCCACATGGAGATTCGCCCGCGGCGTCACCCCTGCCGCCCGCAGGACGTCGCCGAGGCGGATACCCGTCCAGTCGGCCGTACCGATGGCGCCACCGTCCCAGGGATCGCCCGAGACCGGCGCCACCGCCCGCAGGTCGGCGCGGCGGTTGCCTGCGCACTGCATCGTGGCCGTGACGGTCGCCTCGGGGAAACGCGCGCGCAGATCCGCCAGGGACAGATTGAGGGGGCCGATGCCCTCGCCATCGACGGACAGGCGCCAAGTGGCGGCGTCGATCTCCGGCAGGTCGCCGTGGGAGCGGACATAAAAATCGTCCGCAGGGGTCCGGTAACCGGCCCGTAGGCGTGATAGCGGCGGCTCGGCATTATAGGGCCGCTCGCCGTGGACGATCAGGCGCGCCATCCGCTCAGCCAAGCTCGACATCGGGTGTGTCTCTCGAAGAAGGTTGGGGTCCAACGCGCTCGGACGTGCCAAGTGGCAAGCTGCTCTCAGGCGATACCGAGCAGGCGGATCAGCCCGAGGCTCACGGCGGTCAGGGCGGCGAGCGAGGCGACGACCGCCAGGGTGACGCGGGGTCCCGCCTTGACGACGCTGCGCACATCGACCCCGAGGCCGAGGGCCGCCATCGACACGATAGTTAGCCCGTTCGCCGTCGCGGCCATGGGGTGCACGGCCGCCTCGGGAATGAGCCCCGCCGAGCGGAGACCCGCCAGGGTCAGGAAGGCGAGGATGAACCACGGCACCAGCCGGTGCAGCGGCACCCAGCCTGGGGTGGGGCGGTCCCCTTCCGCCATGGACGGTGCGGCTGCGTCCGTTTCCGCCCGCAGCCGACTCGCTCCCAATGAGAGAGCCAGCACCACCGGCCCGAGCATCAGCACGCGGACCAGCTTGACCAGGGTTCCGACCTGGACGCTGAGGGCGGCCACGGGGGCTGTCGCGGCGAGCACCTGCGGCACGGCGTAGACCGTGAGACCCGCGAGCACGCCGTACTGCATCGGCGAGAGCCCGAGCAGCGGCACGAGCAGGGGCAAGCCGAGGACGACGAGGACTCCGAGCACGGCGGTGAACGCGATGGACGAGGCGACGTCCTCGCCGTCCGCGCCGATCACCGGGGCCGCCGCCGCGATCGCCGAGTTTCCGCAGATGGAGTTGCCGCAGGCGACGAGGATGGCAAGGCGCGGGGCCAGCCCGAGGGCCCGGCCGATGCCGTAGCTCCCGGCGATGGCGAGAGCCACCACCCCTGCAATGCCGATGAGCAGTCCGGGTCCTGCCGCAAGCAAGGTACCCAGGCTCAGCGAGGCGCCGAGCAGGACGACGGCGATCTCCAGGATGGTCTTGGCGCCGAACGCGATACCGCGAACGAAGCGCGGCCCCGGGCTCCAGACTGTGCGAACGGCCGTGCCTAGCACGATGGCGAGAACGAGAGCCTCCAACCACGCACGACCGAAGAAATACTCCTCGACCCCTTCCAGGGTGAGGGCGGCGCCTGTCACCGCGAGGCACAGGATCAGGCCGGGCAGGACGTGGCGCAGGGCAAGCTTGCGCGACATAGAAAAGGTTGCTGCGAACATGGTGCGGACACATCGTGGGCTGGATCTGCTCTGGATCATGGCCGCAGCCAATCGATCAATCCAACGGAACGTATCGAACGTGTTGATCGAATTATTTGATGAGTTGCCGGTGATCAGCAGCTTTCGTTTCTCCACACGGCCGTAGCGCCATCGGAGTGAGTGGACAGAGTTCGCGGAAGCCCTGCAGATTTTGGTTCCGGAGTTTCCAACGCAAACGACCGGATCCTTCAGGCGAGCTTGTGTTGCCTGAACAGCCAACAGTACGCCGAGCAGGGGCTGTTGAAATTACGGCTGATTTTCCCACCAACTCATCGAAGCGGACGGATCGATTTCGGCCTTGTCCAGCTTCGTTGGCGGGCGCCTTAAACGGCTGAGTTGGGTGGATTTCTGCCGGTCCGCGTCTGAGCAGAAAAGCATCGAAGCGGGCGTAGCCGTGTCGCTGACGCACCTAAAGAGGCAGTCTGACCGTCCGAATGCGGATGGGTAAAATCAGAAGCGGCCCGCAATCGTCAGGCGCACGGCCGTGGGCTCCACCGGGTGGAAGACCCGGTCGATCAGCCCCTCAGCGGGCTCGCCGGGCAGGCGCGAGACATACGCGTAGGTGATCTGGTCGGACTTGCTGTTGGTCAGGTTCAGCACGTCCAGCGAGACGCTCACGCCGTTGTTAAAGTTATAGCCGATCCGGCCGTTGAAGAGCGCGGTCGCCCGCGAGCGGATCGAATTGTCCTCGATCAGAGGCCGGGGCCCGAAATAGCGGAAGCGGAGCGACCCGAACCAGCCGAGCGGCTCGCCGAAGGTCACGCCTGCCGACGCGATGGTGGTGGGCGCCTCCGGCACCCGGTTGCCCACTGGGTCGAAGCTGGAGAACCGGGCGTTGGTGATCGTCAGATCGCCCTCTAGCGAGAGCCAGGGCGTCACGGCATAGCGGTTCGTCCACTCGACCCCGAAGCGCCGGGTCGGGCGGCTCGGCTCCGTGGTGCCGGTATCGCCCTGAAAGATGTTCTCCGAGGCGAAGTCGAGCCGGAACAGGGCGAGGCTCGTCTCCAGCCCGGCAATCGATCGGTTGCGGACGCCCACCTCGTAGCCCGTGGAGGGCACCAGGAACGGCGAGCGGGTGATGTTGAACAGGGGACTGGCGGGATCCACCGTGGCGGTGACGCCGCGGGCGTCGTTCGAGTGGAAGCCGCCGCCGTAGTTCACGTAAAACTCGGTATCGAACCACGGGCCGAAAACGAGGCCGAGCTTCGGGTTGACGATCCCGTCGGTAGCCTTGCCGGAATTGGCGGGCGTGTCCGAGCGGACATCGGCGTAGTAGCCATCGGCTCGCACCCCGACGCTCGTGCGCAGCCATTCGGTCCAACGCACCCGCGTGTCGAGGTAGAGAGCCCCGCTCGACTCCAGCACCCGGTCGTCGAGCACCCCGGAGCGGTACTGGCGGAAGGTGGTGTTAAACAGCCCGACCCGGATCGAGTCGGTGCGGGTCTGGGCGCCGACCTCGACTTCCAGCGGACGGCCGAACAGGTCGCCCTGGAAGATGTGCAACACCTCGCCGCCGCCGAGGATGCGCTGGTCGAGCTGGTGGAACTGGTCGCCGTTGACCGGGTCGTTGAGGAAGTAGGTGAAGTCGTTGAACAGGTTCATCTGGTAGCGGATCACGTAGGCCGAGGCCCGGGTGACGCCGGTTTCGTCCGTCGCGCTGAACCGCCCAGAGAGAGAGAAGCGGCTCGTGTCGCCGCCATCCGTAGGGTTGATCGTGCCGTAACGGCTGAGCTGCCCTGAGACGACGGCACGCTCGGGGATCTGGTTGGTGGCGGTCCAGCGGGCTGCATAGGCCATGCCGGTGATCGAGAAGCCATCGAGCGCAGTGCCTTGGCTGTAGCGGGCGACGCCATTGATCTTGCGCAGAGCGTCCGGGACGACCCAGGGCCCGTCGTAGACCTGCGCCTCCCCAGCAACGAGGAGGTTGCCCTCGCCCAGCGGCACCGAGGCGATCGACAGGGCGCGCTTGTAGCCGAAGCTGCCAATCGAAGTCAGCGCGAGGTTCGTCGCGACGCTGTCGAGGTAGTCGATCCGGACCGAGCCCGCAGAGGCGAAGTCGCCGTCGCGCACGAAGTACGGGCCCTTGTGGAACTCCACCGCGCCGACGAGTTCGGGGATCAGGAAGTTCAGGTCGGCGTAGCCCTGACCGTGGGCGTGAGTGCGCATGTTCACCGGCATGCCGTCGACGCTGATGGCGATGTCGGTGCCGTGGTCGAGGTTGAAGCCGCGGAGGAAGTACTGGTTGGCTTTGCCCTCGCCGCTGTGCTGGGTGACGATCAAGCCCGGGACCTCTTCGAGCACCTCTCCGGGGCGTGTGACCGGTCGGGCGTTGATGGCCGCGCCGCTGATGATGCCAGCGCTGGCGGAGTCCACCGCCAGCAGGGCGCCGCCGATTCCGGTAACGCCTCCGACGTACCCGGCGCTGGCGTTCGGCGTCCCTGGCGTGAGAGTGGTCGAAGGCTGCGCGGAGACCACGGAGATCTCGGACAGCGTGACCGCGGACGGTGATGGCGCAGCCGCATCGGGAGCTGCCCATCCAGGAGTGCATGTCGCGATGACGAGGCCGCTAGTGGTGAGCAGCGGACGGGTGACGCTGCGAACGCGAGTGCCTAGCGAGGAGCAACTGGGTCGGGAGATCGGACGAGGCACTTGCAGACCGGGCGAAGCGTGACGGTTTGCTTATTCTGGCACGGCTGGAGTATGAGAAATATACGGATAACTCACACCGCCGGATTAGCCTGGCCCTGTTGCTCGTGAGACGCAGCACCATCGGCAGCCTTGTTGTCATGGCCATGCAGATGATGAGCTTCGTCACCTTCAGGGATGAGATGCAGATGACCGTAACGGACCCCGCGCTGGGTGATGACGGCATCCGTGTAGCTCTGCATCTGAGAGACCGACCCGTGCAGAACGGCCACCTCCAGGCAGTCGTCGTGGTTGAGGTGGACGTGCATGCTGGCGATAGAGACGCCGTGCTGGTGACCCTGATCGGTCAGCCGGCGGGCCAGATCGCGCGTGCCGTGGCTGTAGACGTAGCTGAGCGCCCCGTAGCAGGCCGCTGATCCAGCGCCGGCGGCGCGAGCAGGCGCCAGGGCGTCTCGGACAATATCGCGCACGGCCTCGGAGCGGCTGCCGTAGCCGCGGCTGTCGCAGAGTGCATCAATCGCCGTCAGCAGTTCGTCGTCGATGGTGATGGTAACGCGCTGCATAGGTGTCTCGATGTGACCGTCGCGGCGCAGCCAGGTGGCACCGCTTTCCACCCTTAGTCGAAGTCGTCGGAGAACGAACGAACGGCCGCTTTAGAGAACCGTCGACAGCGTTTCGATCGGCTGGGGTGGGTGGTTTTGAGCCGTTCCGCTTTCGAGCGTTAGATCAAGGGAAGCAGGCTTCCCTGTTCCACTCGCTTCCGATCCTTTGCGCCATCACCTCCACGGTGCGGCCGGAGAGTTTGGCTCACGCGGCGAAGCTACGGATTGCTGAGATCACCTTGCCCTCGCGGAAGGGCTTGTCGCAGAACACGCCCCGCGCCGGGATGGCGTCGAGGTCCGGCGCCAGAGCACCTGTCAGGACCAACTCGATGGGCGGCCACCGATCCCGGATCATCGCCATCAGCTTCAGCCCGGTGGTCGAGCCGCGCACGTCGAGATCGGCGAACACCACCCGGATGTCCGTACGCTCCTCCAGGGTGCGGACCGCCGCCTGGGCGGTGCGCACCACGACCGCGTCGCACCCCGCCTCCTCGACGAAGTCCCGCATGATCCCTGCCAGGATCGGCTCGTCCTGGAGCACAAGCACGACCGGCCGTACCCCGTCGCCGTCCGCCTCGGTCATTGTCATGAGCGCTGCACCTCGACCATTGGTGCGCGCATCACCGCGATCACCCCGTCCGTGTCGTATGTAACGTCGACTTCGCCCGTTCCGACGAGGCCCGTGCGGATTAGGCGCGAACCGAAGCCCCGTCGGGTCGGCGCCGTTACGGGTGGGCCGCCGTGCTCGCGCCACCGCAGAACCAACCCTGGCTCCCCCGTCGCGCCGTCGATCCACCACCGCAACTCGACTTGGCCTTCCTCGCCGGACAGGCTGCCGTACTTGGCCGCGTTGGTTGCCAGCTCGTGAAGCAGCAGCGACGCCGACAGAGCGGCACTGGGGCCGAGCGCCACATCGGGGCCATCGAGCGTGAAGCGGCGGGCCTCGGCCGCGGTGCCGAGCACCTCCCAGCACACGGTCCGAAGATCCGCCGCCGTCCAGTCCTTGCGCAGCAACAGGTCGTGGGCCGACGCCAAAGCCTGGATGCGCTTCTGGAATGCCTCCACCGGCTCGCGCTCCCGGACGGACCGCAGAGTCTGGTGCGCGATGCTCACGACCATCGCCATCGTGTTCTTGAGGCGGTGGGAGAGTTCGTGGTTCAGCAGGTCCTGCCGCTCCTCGGCACGCCGCCGCTCGACGGCTTGGCGGGTCAGCTCAGCGATCTGGCGGACGAACGCGACCTCTGGTTCATCCCAGGCCCGCGGGCGGTCGTCGTTCAAGTAAAGTACCGCCACCGTCCTGCCCTTCTCGACGATGGGTACGTTGACGAGCGTGCGGGCGGAGACCGCCTCCAAGGTCGCGGCGGAGGCGGCGGTGCGCGGATCCTCGCGTACGTCCGGGATGACGACCGTCCGCCCCTGCCGGAGGTCCTCGGCGTAGAGGCCGTAATCGTCCATGCGGTAGCGGCCGGCCAGCGTCGGGAACCCCGTCGCAGTCCAATCCTCTTCCACGACGAAGCTATCGCCATCCGAGCCAACGGTGCCGTAGCCCACCCGGCTAACGCCGAGCACGCGACCGAGAATGGCGGCGCCCGCCTTCGCTATCGCGTCGGTTCCGATGTCGGCCCGCAGCCTTTCCCCGAGTTCCAAGAGGCCGCTGCGACGTGCATCGGCCTCAACCCGCTCGGTCACCTCCAAGAAGATCACGCCGAAGCGCTCGTTGCTGAGCGGGAAGGCCCGGCCCTCGTACCACCGCGCCAGGGTGCCGACCTGTCGGATGAACGTCACCGGCTCTCCGGTCTCGACCACGTCGGCGAACTCGTCGACCCAGGCGTCCTCAATACCCGGAAAGACTTGGCGGATCGTGCGTCCCACGACGCTGTCCGTTGCGACGCCGACGAGCCGGCCCCAGGCGGAGTTGACGTCGACGTAGCGCCAATCCGTGATGCGCCCGGTCGGATCGCGCACGACCTCGCCGACGATGAACCCCTCGCTCAAGCGCTCGAACAGGTCGCGCCAGTGGGCCTCGCTCGCCGCAAGGCGCTCCTCGAACGACTTCTGCTCGGTGGTGTCGCGCGAGACGGACAGGATCCGCTCCGGCCGCCCGTCAGGGCCAAAAATCGGCGTCACCTGAACATCCCACCATTTGGCATTGCCGAGGAAGGTGTCCGCGCGCCCCTGGAAGTGGCCGATCCCCCCGTCCCGGGCCATAGCCAAGGCCGCCAGCGCATCGGCGTTCCCCTGGCCCTGCCAGAAGCTCGGCCATGGGCAGCCCTTGATGTGATTGAAGTCGCTGACTTCCATCACCTGCATGCCGCCCTCGCTCATGAAGGTCAGGCCGCCGTCGAGGTCGAGCACCTTGATGCAGTCGGCGGACGACGCCAGGACGCTACGCATGAACTCAGCGTCGGCCTGTTCCTTGGTGGCGAGGTTGCGCTCCTGCGTGCGGTCGCTGAACGCCTTGACGAAGCCCCGGTGTGTCCCGTCGAGCCCCCGCAGCGAGGTCATGTCGCCAACCGCATAGAACCGGCCGCCGTCCTTACGCAGATGCCAGCGCATGTCCTCGGCATGGCCATCGCGGAAGACGCCGTCCATCTCCTTGCGCATCTGACCGGTCGTTCGATCCTCCGGCGTGAAGATCCGCTCGATGGGCTGCCCGCGCATCTCCTCGGCCGACCAGCCCAGGATGCGCGTGGCCCCGACGTTCCAATCGGTCACCGTACCAGCGGTGTCGGTGACGATGATCGCCATCTCGCTGGCGCTGTCGAAGATGGCGCGTTGGCGTGCCTCGCTCTCGGCTAGGCGCTCTCGGTTGCGGTGCGCCTCGGTGACGTCGATCTGGCTGCCGAAGCGATAGCGCAGCCGTCCCTCGCCATCGAAGACGGGGCCGACGAACAGGGCATTGACGAAGGGCGTGCCGTCACGACGGTGGTTGGTGATCTCGACGGTGAGGTCGCGGTTTTCCCGGAGGGCGGCGCGGATGGCGTCGACGCGGTCGGGCTCGGTGTCGGGTCCCTGAAGAAAGCGGCAGTTTCGCCCGACGACCTCGTCGATTCCGTAGCCCGTGAGTTCGAGGAAAGCGCGGTTGGTGAAGACGATCGGATCGTCGTCCTGGTTGGGATCCGTCAGGATCATCGGCAGGCCGGTCTTGTCGACGGCGGAGAACAACACGTCGGTGTCGGTCGATGCCGGGCGTGGGTGCGGGTCGGATGGGCCCGGGCCGTAATCCGGTCGGTCGGCCAACTTCGCCCTCAGGCGGCGGACCTCTGCCTCAAGCTCCTCGCGCGTGAGGCATCGCAAATCGTTATCCATCGAGAAGTTCGCCTGCCCCCCGGCAACCAGCATCGTCCATGGGCGAGGCTGATAGCGAAGCACCGACGCCTCGTCACTGCGGCTTTCCGATCAACGCCTTGGAGGAGTTCGCCATCCAAGATTGTCCGGCGAAAGCGCAGGAGGAGATCCGCCACCCTGTCGGCCTATCGTCAGGCTCGCGACTGCAGGCTCTCCATCGGCACGCTCACCACGCAACTGACGCCCTCGACCCGGTACTCGATGGCGACCCGTCCGCCGCCCATTCCGCGCTCGATCAGGCGCGAGCCGAAGCCCTTGCGGTCCGGCGGGGCGACCGGGGGGCCGTCCCGCTCCCGCCAGTCCAGCCGAAACTCGGCATCCTCCCTGTCCCCGGTTACGTTCCAGTCGAGGTCGACACGGCCGGCCGCAGTGGAGAGGGCTCCGTACTTGGTCGCGTTGGTCGCGAGCTCGTGCAGCACCAGCCCGAGCATCAGCGCCGCGCTCGGCCCGATGAACAGGTTCGGCCCGGAGATGTGGAACCGACCGGCTTTGTCCTGGTGCAGCGCCAGCGTCCCCCGCACGAGGTCGCGGACGTTGGCCGTCTCGGAATGTCCGAGCAGCAGGACGTCGTGCGCCTTGCCGAGGACGACCAGACGGGCCGCCAGCGCTTCCTGCGCCGCCGGCAGGCTCGCCGCGTTGCGCAGGGTCTGCGTCGCGATGGACTGCACCATGGCCAGGGTGTTCTTGAGCCGGTGGCTGAGCTCGCGGTTGAGGATGTCCTGCGACGCCTCGGCGGCCTTGCGGTCGTCGATGTCGCTGACCGCGCAAACCGCCCCGACCGTCGAGCCCCGCTCGTCCTCGACCGCCTCGCCGGTAATCATGATCCAGCGCCGCGCACCGCCCGGCCTCTGGTACAGCACCTCCAGGACCGCACGCTTGCACTCGCCCCCGGTGATGCGCGCGAGGGGATACTCGTGTCCCTCAACCCGCCGCCCGTCCTCGTAGAAGGCCACGAACGCACCGTAGGCGTCGCTCGACGAGGCGTAGAGCGTGTCGTGGCCGAGGATCTCCGCCAGGCGCTGGTTGCCCATCAGGATGCGGCCCGAGGGCGCCTCGGCGAGCAGGATGCCGACCGGCACGGTCTCCATGATCGACTTCAGCCGCGCCTCGCCTACGGCGCGGGCCGCGTCCGCCAGCTTGCGGGCGGTGATGTCCACGGCGACGCCGGGATAGCGCAGCGGCCTGCCTTCGTCGTCGAGAAAGCACCGCCCCCGGGCGTGCACCCAGGTCAGCGTCCCGTCCGCGCGAAGCAGGCGGTACTCCTCGCTGAACTCGCCCCCTGTATCGAGGGCGGTCTGGATGCGCTCGCCTACCCAGCCCCGGTCGTCCGGGTGGATGCCGTCGACGAAGGCGGCGAGCGGCGCCCCCCCGGCGGCCTCCTTCGGATCGACGCCGTACATGCGGGCGAACTGCTCCCCTGCGTAGAGCCGGTTGGCCGGGATGTCCCAATCCCACCACCCGAGGCTGCCGGACGCCGCGAAGGCGAAGGCCAGCCGCTCCTGCGACGTCCGAAGCGCGTCGCGGGTCGTCCGCATCTCCGCGTTGAGCCGCCGTTCGCGCATCAAGGTCATCACCTGCCGGGCTAGCCGTCGCAGGGCGTCCGCCTCCCTTTCGGTCAGGCCCCCGGGCCGGGGGTCGTGGTCGATGACGCACAGGCTGCCGAGCACCTGCCCGTCCGCGTCCCGCAGCGGTGCCCCGGCATAGAAGCGGATGAACGGCTCCCCGGTCACCAGCGGGTTGTTCCGGGTCCGCGGATCGACGGTCAGGTCCGGGATGGTCAGGAGGTCCTGAGCGGCCAGAGTGTATGCGCAGACCGAGGCGTTGAGGGTCGTCTCGCAGAGCGGGAAACCGACCTGCGCCTTGAACCATTGCCGGTCTTCCGCGACGAAGCTGACGAGCGCGACGGGCGTGTCGCAAACCAATGCGGCCAGTTGGGCGATGTCGTCGAATTCCGCCTCCGGCGGGGTGTGCAGGATGCCGGTCGCCGCCAGCGCTTCGAGGCGGACCGGATCGCGTACCAGGGACGGTAGGGCAGGCTTCGGCATGTTATCGGGCGAGTGTCGGAATCGTAGACTAGACGAGTTGCGCGCAACCGTCTTGTGGTCTGAGGTTACATCCCGGTCCGATCATGGATGAATTCGGTGTCGGGCTTCGGAGAGTACGAACGGTCGTGTCGTCAGGGACGTTTCGACCTTGCCTCCTGGATGGCGCGACGGAGGATGCGCGACAGGTCAGCCACCGAGTACGGCTTGCGCAACAGGTCGAAGCCATGGGTACCCTCGGCCGCCAGCACGTCGCTGTAGCCTGAGGTCAGGACGACCGGAATGTCCGGTCGTCGCCGTCGGATCTCGCCCGCGAGCTCGACGCCGTTCATGCCTGGCATCATTACGTCCGAGAACACCACCTCGAACCGGAACGGGATGCGCTCGATCTCGGCCAGGGCCTTTTCCGCGTCGGTCGCCCAGACCGTCGAGAAGCCCAGTTCGCTCAACGCTTGCTGGGCGAAGGCCCCGACATCGAGGTTGTCCTCAACGACAAGGACGCAAGTGCCATGGCCTTCCGCCAACGCCTCCGGTTCCGCGTCGGGCACCGAGGCGGCGGCTGGGGCGACACGGGGAAGGTAGAGGGTGAAGGTCGTCCCGGCGCCCTCCCGGCTCTCGACCGTGATCTCGCCGCCGGACTGCTTGGCGAAGCCGAACACCTGGCTGAGGCCGAGACCTGTGCCCTGGCCGACGGTCTTCGTCGTGAAGAACGGCTCGAAGATGCGCTCCAGGTTCTCCGGCGCGATGCCCGATCCCGTGTCGGAGATCGAGACCGCGATGAAGTCGCCGCGCTGGGCCGGGTGCGCCCGGACGGCGGGGATGCGGGTGGTGCGGCGAAGGCGGATGCGCAGACGACCCTCGCCGTCCATCGCGTCCCGGGCATTCACGACCAGGTTCACCAGCGCGGTATCGAACTGGCTTGGGTCGGCGTTCACGTGAAGGTCCTGCGGTTCGCCGGCAGGCAGGTCAAGCTGCACGTTCACGCGGGCGCCGGTGAGCGTGCCGACCATGTCGGCGAGCGCCGCCACCGCTTGGTTGACCGCGAAGGTCTCGGGCCTGAGCGCCTGCCGCCGGGCGAAGGCGAGGAGTTGAGCCGTTAGCTTGGCGGCCCGGTCGACCGTGTCGGAAATGGCACCGACGTAGCGCAACCGCCGTTCCTCGACGAGGTTCGGACGCTTCAACAGGTCCGTCGACGACTTGATGACCGTCAGCAGGTTGTTGAAATCATGGGCGACGCCGCCTGTGAGCTGACCGACCGCCTCCAGCTTCTGGGATTGCCGAAGTTGCTCCTCCAAGGCGCGGCGTTCGGTGATGTCGCGGCCCGCGGCGTAGAAGTGGTCGCCGCGCGGGATGGCGTTCCAGGACACCCAGCGATGGCCGCCGTTCTTCATCCGCATGCGCACGTCGACGTCTTGCAGGGCCGCGCCGCCGGTGACGCGCTCGAAGGCGGCGGCGGCCTCCGGGATGTCGGCGGGGTGGACCAAGGCATCGAAGCGGGCGCCGACGACCTCGGCGGCGTCCCAGCCCAGCATCTCCGTCCAGGCGTCGTTCGCCTTGCGGAAGGTGCCGTCCAGCCCGCAAACCACGAAAAGGTCGCGGCTGGCCCGCCAGACCATGTCGCGCTCGTCGGCCCGTTCCTGGGCGGTGGCCTCCAGATGATTTTCGAGGCGTCGCCGGTCGGTAATGTCGTTGAACAGGATGGCGACCCTGTGCTGTTCGGGCTCGCCCACACGCAGGGCGTGGACGTCGAACCAGCGCCCCAGGGCTACCGCGCCGCTCTCGAACCGCACCGGTCGTCCCGTACGTGCGACCTCGCCGTAGGTTTCGAACCAGTGGCGTTCATGGGCCGGCGCGAGCTCGGTCATCCAGCGCCCGACGGCGTCGTGTAGGCCCGTCTGCGCCGCGAAGGCCGGGTTCACCTCGACGAAGCGGTAGTCGACCGCCCGGTCCTCGGCGTCGAAGCGCATCTCGACGACGCAGAAGCCGCTGTCGACAGCATCGAACAGGGCCCGGTAGCGGGCCTCGCTCTCGGCAAGCACGCCCTCGGTGGTGCGGAACCGAGTGACGTCCAGCTGGCTCGCGAAGAAGTAGCGGAGCTGTCCATCCGGATCGAAGACGGGGCTGACGTAGAGCTCGTTGCGGAAGGGCGTGCCGTCGCGGTGGTAGTTCAGGATCTCGACGACGACGTCCCGCCGGGCCGCGATGGCGTCCCGGACCTTGGCGATGTCGGCGGGGTCCGTGCCGGGCCCCTGCAGGAACCGGCAGTTCCTCCCGATCAGCTCGTCGGCGTCGTACCCGCACAGGTTCTGGAAGGCCCGATTGGCGAAGACGATGGGGTTGTCGGGCAGGTTGGGGTCGGTGATGATTTGCGGCATGCGGGTCTTCTCCGCCGCCGTGAACAGTAGGTCGGTGGAGGCCGCGGAGGTCCGCTGCCCTTGGCCCGGCCGACGCAGGCCGTCGCCGAGTTGGGCCTCAAGCCTCGCCACGCGGTCTTCGAGCTCACGCTCGCGTCGGCGCAGCCTCTCGTTTTCTTCGTCCATAGGCCCCCGCTTGCGGGCGTGAGTAGCTTTGCGACCGACGTGGGACAACCACGAGCCGGACAACGCGGCGACACGGCGCAGGTCCGCCCGCGGGCACGGAATTTCCGGGCAGCACTACGGAGTTCACCTCGCGCGGGACATCGCGGACCTCCGCGCGTTGTCGTCCGCGTCCACTCCCGGGAGCCGAACGTGGGGGGCATGATGCAGTCCGATACGCCGAAGCCAGGGGACGACCCGTTGCCGCCCATCGGCGATCCGCCGCCGGACCCGGTACCGCCGGAAGGCGATCCGCCGGGCGAGCCTCCGGCGCCCCAGCCTCCTGGGCCGATCAACGGGCGCTAGGGGAACCCAGCGGCGTCAGGGACCCGCGTCCCTCACCGGGCGCAGGGGCACGACGTTCCCGGCCTCCGGTGGCGCCGCGGCACCCTTCAGGATCTCGGCGACCTTGCGGGCGAGCTGTTCGCGCTTGAACGGCTTGCCCACGAGGTGGACCCCATCGTCGAGCCGGCCGTGGTGCACGATGCTGTTCTCCGTGTAGCCGGACATGAACAGCACCCGCACCTCCGGACGCAGCGCCTGCACCCGTTCCGCGAGTTCGCGCCCGCGGACCTTGCCCGGTAGGACCACGTCCGTGAGCAGCAGGTCGACCGAGGCGAGGTTGGTCCCAAACACTCGGAGCGCATCCTCGCCGTCGACGGCTTCCAGCACTCGGTAGCCGAGGTCGGAGAGGATCGCGCAGGCGATTTCGCGCACCCCCGCTTCGTCTTCGACGACCAGCACCGTGGCCGAGCCACGCGGCAACTCGACTGGCGCGCCTGTGACCGGCGCGGCGGCCACGGCACCGACCGCCCGGGGCAAGTAGATCTTCACGGTCGTGCCCTCGCCGGGCTCCGAGTAGATCTTCACGTGTCCGCCCGACTGCTTGACGAAGCCGAACACCATGGCGAGGCCGAGCCCGGTGCCCTTGCCGTCGGGCTTGGTCGTGAAGAACGGCTCGAACACGCGCCTGACGACGTCCGGGGTCATGCCGTGGCCAGTGTCCGAGACCGCCACCATGGCGTAGTCGCCCGGCGTAATCTCGGCGTTGTTCCGGGCGTAGGCCTCGTCGAGGACCTTGTTGCCGAGCTCGATGGTGAGCCGGCCGCCGCCCGGCATCGCATCCCGGGCGTTCAGCGCGAGGTTGAGGACGGCGCTCTCCAACTGGGCCGGGTCGGCCATGGCAGGCCACAGGCCGGCGGTCTCGACGTAGCGGACCTCGATGTGCTCGCCGAGCGTGCGCCGCAGGAGCGGGATCAGGTCCGGCATCGTCGCGGCGAGGTCGACGGGCGCCGGGGCGAGCGGTTGCTTGCGCGCGAAGGCGAGGAGTTGGCCCGTCAGGGTCGCTCCTCGCTGGGCCGCCCACGCCGCACGCTCAATCCGCTGCTGCAGCCTGGCGTCGCCGTCGAGCTTAGCCCGGACGAACTCCAGGTTCCCGAGGATGACCTGCAGCAGGTTGTTGAAGTCGTGCGCGATGCCGCCGGTCAGTTGCCCCACTGCCTGCATCTTCTGGGCCTCGCGCAGCACGGCCTCGGCCTGGGCGCGCTTGGTCATGTCCGAGATGGTCAGGACGAAGCCGCCGTCCGGCATCGGCGTCCGGCGGATCTCAAGGTGATGCCCGTCCGCGCGCTCGCGCTCGTACGTGACCGCCTCACGGGGATTCCGGCTGCCGTGGCGGACCTGGTCCTCGGTCTCCAGGGCGGGGCGACCGGGCTCGCCGGTGTGGTCGGCGAAGGCGCCGTAAGCGATGCCGGGGCGGAGCATGGCCTTCGGCAGGTCGAGCAGCACCTGGAAGCACTCGTTCCAGTTCGCGAGCTTGCGCTCGGGGCCGAACACCGCGACGCCCTGGCTGAGGCTATCGATGGTGGTGCGTAAGCGCAGCGCCAGGGCCCGCTGCTCGGCCTCGGTCGCGTAGGAGCGCGACCATGCCTGGTTCAGGAGGCGGGCCGCCCAGAGCATCGTGAGGACGGCCAGTGCCGATCCGGCGATGACCATCCAGCGCACCCAGGCCGCCCGACCGTCGTTCTGCGCGAGGCGTTCGTCGAGCAAACGCTGCTCCTCGGCCAGCATGCCGTCGAGCATGACCTCGGCTTCGCGCATGTGGTTGCGGCCGGCGTCGCCGTTGACAATGCGCAGGGCGTTCTCAAGGCCGCCGTCGCGGCGCGCCTGCAAGGTCTGGGCGAGCTCCTCCAGCTTCTGCTGGATGGCCGGTGCCAGGGCGCGGATGCGCTCCTGCTGCGTGGGGTTGTCGGCGGTCAGCTTCTGCAACTCGCCCTGGAGCAGGCCGAGCCGGTCGCGGGCGGCGTCGTAGGGCGCGAGGTACTCGTCGCGGCCGGTGAGGACGTAGCCGCGCTGACCACGCTCGGCGTCGCGCAGGGCGATCGCGAGGTCCTTGGTAGTGCTCAGGACCCGGTAGCTGTGCTGCGACCACTCCCGGGCCTCGCGCGAGGCGTTGAGGCGCTCCCAGGTCACCGCGCCGACCAGGGCGACGATGGCCATGAGGACACCGAGCACGAGGAGGTTGGCGCGCCTGACGAGGTACTGGGTCATGGTGTCCGTGATTGCGCCGGCCGCCCGCAGCCAGCCTTCGGACGCAAACGCCGTGCGACCTTGGCCGTAAGCTCGGGACGAGGGCCATCGCCTGCCCGCTGGTCCGTAACCATCGCCTATGTCGCGATTGCGGGAATTTGCGGGCGGGCCGACGGAGGGAGCGCATTTCAACATAATGGACACGGCCCCGGCCTGCGTCATTGTCCGCAGTGGCTGGGGGCTCGTCGAGGCGTTGTCGGATGCGACCGTCCGACCGGAGCCGTTATGCTGAACCCGTTCTTTGCCGCGTTCCTCCTCGCCGTGGAGGCCCAGAAGGTCATCGAGTTGCGGCTCGTGCGGATCGCCTGGGGCGGCGCCGAGGGCCAGGTCGAGATGGTCTCGATGGTCGGTGAGAAGGTCGTGGCGGCGATGGAGGCCGCCAACACGCTGATGGCGGGCGGCAGCCAGGGCGACGTCATCGCGCGCTACCGGGAGCTCGTCGCGGACAACACCCACCGCCTGATGGCCTGAGCCGAATTCGGCGACGACGGGGTGTAGGCTGTCATAAGCCGACGTTGCGGGCGTACCTGCCCTGATTGCGCGACTTGACGAAGCAATTTTCGAGACCCGCACACGTATCTTCCGTCCGTCCGAGGCCTGGTCCGCTTACGGGAGGCGCTCAGCCGCTCATGAACGACTGCGTTGGGTCGATGGGAGGTTTTCCGCTTTCCTGGTCGACACACTCTGAAGCGGCCATTCCGCTTTCGGCCAGACAACTTCACGCCAATGCGGCAGCGCGCGTAAAACCAGCTGTTCGGCTCCGCGGTCTTGGTGCGGGCTATCGCCAGGTTCATGACTGGCTTCGCGCCAGAACAGATCCGGCCGCCGACTACTTAGCTAAAGACAATGCCTTGACGGGTCGGAACTAGCAACTGCCACGCCGCTACGGCAGGCTGGTCCCCACCAGCGTGGCGTCCTTAACGGCACTGCGGCTCCCCCGTTACGAGCAGATGGACCTGACGGCGTACGATGTGGCCGTGACCGTGCGGGACATCACCGTGCGCGCCAGGGCCGTCATCGTCATGGTATAGCACGCGGTCCTAGCCGGCCACGCGATCCGCCTTCCTCCGGGCTTAACCCCTGGCGCGGACGGTCGCCCGGTCGCTGGGCTGCAACGAGAAGGTGTTCCTGTAGATCGAGCGCGATGCCGCGTTAGGGTTGGACACGCACGGCCGAAACCGAATTCGAGGACATTATCCTCGAGCACTACCTCGCAAAGGGCTTAGCCTACCGGAACGCGGCGCCGGTCCGCCATCATCCGCGCCCAGCCGGACCTGCGCGAGGATCTCGTTGATCACTACGTCGAGAGCGTCCACATAAAATAGCGTGGGAGCCCGAAGCCGCCATGCCTCGCGGCTGACTATAAGGAGACCATTCTGCCGTCAGCGCGATTCTCGATGCTGATAGCGGTGCTCCTAGTAGTCGCTCAACTCGTCCTCAGGTCGTCCGAGGTCGAGCGCCACTATCTCTAGATAGATCTAAATCACTGATTTTGCTGGCGACCCCGGTAGGGCTCGAACCTACGACCTGCCGCTTAGAAGGCGGCTGCTCTATCCAGCTGAGCTACGGAGTCGGGGCCAGGCGGCCCCAGAAGCCACGGGCTCGCCCGAGGGTCAAGCGCGCGGGGCGAGGACCGGCGCGGCGTCCCGGATCGGGCCGAGGATGGAGAGACTGCCCCGCGGCGATGCGCCGGACGCGCCTTCGCGATCCGGCGCCGGGAGCGGGCCGGGGTTGCGCGCCGCCGCGGATCCGGTCAGGCCGGAGCGCGGTTCATGCCGGGGCGCCGCGCCCCCGTCGGGAGACCGAGCTTGACCGCGCCGAGTCCCACAGCCTCGCCCCCCGGACGTGTCCGGCGCCGCCGCCTCGCCGCCGGCCGGGGCAGCCTGAGCCGGCCGGGCGGCGATCTGCGGCGCCTGCCCACGGGCCTCGACCTCCGGAACGTGCGGCTCGTGGAGGGCGTGCGCGCCGCCTTCGCGTTCGGCGTCGTCATCCTCCTCAACATCTGGATCCAGTGGTCGCCGCTGCTGACCATGGCGCTCGCCGCCAACCTCGCCTGCTTCTGCGACAACGGCGGCCCGATGCGGGCGCGCCTGCGCGTCCTCACCGCCTTCTCGTTCCTCGGCGGCCTGCTCTGGGCCGGCCTCGGCCTGATCCAGCCCCTCGGCCTGCCGGTGGTCGTCCCGGTCGCCTGCGCGCTGATCTTCGCCTGCTCGTACGCGCGCGTCTGGAGCGTGCAGGCCCAGTCGGCCGGCAACGTGCTCGTGGTGGTCCTGTGCATCGCCCTCGACCGGCCGCTCGACGTCGCGCAGGCGGCCGTCACCGCGGCGATGTTCGCCGCCGGCGGTCTCTGGGCGACCTTCCTGGCCCTGGTCATCTGGCGGCTGCACCCGTACCGACCGGCCCACCGGGCGGTGGCGGAGGTCTGGCACAACCTCGCCCGGCTCTGCGGCGACCTCGAGCGGCTCGTCGCCCTGCCGGAGCCCGACACGGCCGCCTTCGACGGCCACGCGCGGGGCCACCGCCGCGGCGTGCGGGCGAGCATCGAGACCGCGCGGACCATGATCCTCGACCTCGCCCGCTCCCGCGAGCGGGTCTCGGACCGCACCGCCCAGGCCCTGCTGCGCCTGGAGAGCGCCGAGCAGATCTTCGCCGCGCTGATCGCCGTGGGCGAGTTGATCGACAGCCGGCCCGACGCGCGCCGCCGGGCGCTCGCCAAGGTCTTCCTGCGGCGCCTGCGCCCCCTGCTGGTGACCATCGCCCGGGCGATCCGCGACGACGTCAACCTCGACCTCGCCCGCCTGGAGCACTCCATCGCCCGGGTGGCCGAGGGCCTGTCGGAGGACCCGACCCTGGCCCGCCTCGCCGACCGGATCGCCGGGCGCGTGCGGCTCGGCGCCAAGCTGTCGACGCCGGAGGGCTACCGGCCCGGCGGCACGATCACAGAGGGCGGCAGCCTCGACCGCTGGACCCGCTACGTCGGGCCGCTGGCGCAGAACTTCACCCTGGCCTCGCCCAACCTGCGGCACGCCCTGCGGGCGAGCGCGGTCGCGGCGCCGGCGCTCGCCGCCACCCTGACCTACGCGGGCGCCTTCACGCACTGGCTGGTGATGACCGTGGTGCTCACCATGCAGCCCTTCTACGCGGCGACGTGGCAGCGGGCCCTGGAGCGGATCGGCGGCACGGTGCTGGGCGGCCTCGTGGGGGCCGGGCTAGCCTACTACGCCACGAGCCCGCTGGCGGAGGCCGGGCTCATCCTCGTGCTCAGCATCGTCGGCTTCGCGGCGCGCCAGATCTCGTACGGGTTCTTCGTCACCTGCCTGACGCCCCTCGTGGTGCTGCTCGTCGAGTTGCTGGAGCCCGGCCACAGCTCCTGGGAGATCGTCGCCATGCGGGGCGGCTTCACGGTGCTGGGCGGCGTGATCGCGGTGGCGAGCTGCCTGGTGCTCTGGCCGATCTGGGAGCCCGATCAGGTCCGGCAGGAGCTGCGCCGGGCGCTGAAGGCCCAGGCCGGGCTCGCCGAGGCGGTGCTCCGCGCGCCGCCCGGCGAGGGCCGCGAGGCCGCGATCGCGGCGCAAAGCCGCGAGGCCGGCCTCGCCCTCAACGATCTGGAGGCGGCGCTGTCCCGCGCCCTGCAGCAGCCCCGGGCCGGCAGCCACCCGGAGGTGGAATCCGCCCTGGTGGCCGACGCGACCCTGCGCCGGATCAGCGCCCGGCTGATCGTCCTGCGGCACGCCCCGGAGGCGGCCGCCCCCGAGGCGGAGACCTGGCGGGCCTGGATCACCGCGACCCTGGCGGCCCTGGGCGCGGACAGGCCCGTGCCCGAGCGGCCGGCGCTGGATCGCGGACAGTCGCTCGTGCGCCTCGTCAGCCAGGTCGATCTTCTGGTCGGAACCCTGCGGCCCGGGGAGATCCGGGCCGCGTCGGGGGTCGATGGCGGGGCCCCGGCTTCGGGCCAAGGGACCACGGCGCGGGCCGGTCAGCCCGTCCTGCCGTCCTGACGGACGGCCCCCCGTCAGAACCGCGGCAGGGCGTTGGCCGGGCCGCCGGCATGCGGGCCGCTGTAGCGGTAGGCGGCCGGCCGGGCCGGGCCGGCGGCGTCCCGGTACAGGACGGGGGCGTTGCCGACCCAGCCCGAATAGGCCGAGGCCGGGTAGGGCGAGTGCTTCGAGTCCAGGCCCTGCGCGAGGGCGGGCGTGGCGACCGCGGCGACCAGGGCGGCGGCGGCGAGCATGCGAACGGTCATGATGATCTCCGAGTGTCTTCGTATGACTTCAGCGGGAAGTCATCCGGTCAACCGTGTCGAGTGAGGAAGATCGTCGTCGCGATGCGCTGGGCGGCGGTCTTGATCGCTCCGGCTTTGCTTGGCCGAATGTGACCTCTCAACGGAGATACTCTGCCCCGGGTTCGACCGCCGCCGTGCGCTGGCGCACGGGGAGACGCGGCGCGGGCCGGAAGGCGCGCGACGGGCCCAGGCACGGCCGGGGATGCGTCCCGCGCCGAAGCGTGGCACAGACCGCGGCCTGAGAGGGATGCAGACCATGCGGCTGATCGTCGGCCTCGGAAACCCGGGCGCGCGCTACGCGGGCAACCGGCACAATATCGGCTTCCTCGCCGTCGACGCGATCGCCCGACAGCACCGGGCGAGCCCGTTCCGCCACCGGTTCCAGGGCGAGGCCGCCGAGGTTGTGCTGGGCACCGAGCGGGCGATCCTGCTGAAGCCCTCGACCTTCATGAACGAGTCCGGCCGCGCGGTCTCGGAGGCGCAGCGCTTCTACAAGATCCCGCTCGGCGACGTGATCGTGCTGCACGACGAGCTCGACCTCGCCCCGGCCAAGCTCCGGGTGAAGCTCGGCGGCGGCAATGCCGGCCATAACGGCCTGCGCTCGATCACCGCGCAGTGCGGCAACGATTACCGCCGGGTGCGGCTCGGCATCGGCCATCCCGGCGACAAGGCGCTGGTCCATGCCTACGTGCTCAACGATTTCGGCAAGGCCGAGCTGCCCTGGGTCGAGGATCTCTGCCGGGCGGTGGCCGACCACGCCGCCCTGCTCGCCGCCGGCGAGGACGCGAGCTTCCAGAACAAGGTCCACCTCGCCATGGCCGGCCGCGGCTGGGACGACGTGAAGACGCTGGGCGCCAGAAATTGACACGCCCACACGGGGACGGGATATCGGGGCGGGCGAGAGGGTCCGATGAAGGCGGTGCGCGTCGCGCCCGGCTGTCGGCGGTTCGATTGCCTCCCGGCGGCCGCGGCCCGGCGCGTCGGTGTCGCGCGCGCTCGACCGAGGACGGGGCGCGCGGCGTCGTGTTCGCGGGCCCGATTCTCATCAACCCATTCCGCGCGTCGCTCGACGACGCGCTGCGACGGAACTGACCCATGGGCTTCAAATGCGGCATCGTCGGCCTGCCGAACGTCGGCAAGTCGACCCTCTTCAACGCGCTGACGCAGACGGCGGCCGCCCAGGCGGCGAACTACCCGTTCTGCACCATCGAGCCGAATGTCGGCGAGGTGGCGGTGCCGGATCCGCGGCTGAATGACCTCGCCCGGATCGCCTCCTCGAAGGAGATCATCCCGACGCGGCTGACCTTCGTGGACATCGCCGGCCTCGTGCGCGGCGCCTCCAAGGGCGAGGGCCTGGGCAACCAGTTCCTGGCCAATATCCGCGAGGTCGACGCCATCGCCCACGTGGTCCGCTGCTTCACAGACGGCGACGTCACCCACGTGGAGGGCAAGGTCGATCCGGCCGCCGACATCGAGACCATCGAGACCGAGCTGATGCTCGCCGACCTCGACAGCCTGGAGCGCCGCGCCCAGTCGCTGGAGAAGAAGGCCAAGGGCGCCGACAAGGAGGCCAAGGAGACCCTCGACCTCGTCAACCGCGCCCTGCCGCTCCTGCGCGACGGCAGGCCCGCCCGCCTCGTGGAGCGCAAGCCCGACGAGGAGAAGCTGTTCCAGTCGCTCGGCCTGATGACGGCCAAGCCCGTCCTCTACGTCTGCAACGTCGACGAGGGCGACGCCGACAAGGGCAACGCCTACTCGGACGCGGTCTTCGCCCGCGCCAAGGCGGAGGGTGCCGTGGCGGTGGTGGTCTCGGCCAAGATCGAGAGCGAGATCGCCGTGATGCCGGAGGCCGACCAGGCCGAGTTCCTGGAGGCGGTGGGCCTCGCCGAGCCGGGCCTGAACCGGGTGATCCGCGCCGGCTACGACCTGCTCGGCCTCGTCACCTACTTCACGGTCGGCCCCAAGGAGGCCCGCGCCTGGACGATCACCAAGGGCACCCGCGCCCCCGGGGCGGCCGGGGTGATCCACTCGGATTTCGAGAAGGGCTTCATCCGGGCCGAGACCATCGCGTTCAAGGACTACACGGCGCTCAACGGCGAGTCCGGGGCCCGGGATGCCGGCAAGCTCCGGCTGGAGGGCAAGGATTACGTGGTGCAGGACGGCGACGTACTGCACTTCCGCTTCGCCAACTGAGGTCCGGCACCCGTCATCGCGAGCGCAGCGACGCGACCTAGGGCGGCGCGACCCCGGTGAGCGCGGCGCCGCCTGGATTGCTTCGCTCCGCTCGCGAAGACGGCGATCCCGATCGCCCACCCCACCGATCAACGTGACGAGCCCACCATGCCCGATCCCGCCCTGGAAGACTTCTCCGTCGGCGACGTGATCGTCGGGGAGCCGCTGACGGTGACCCGCGACGCCATCGTGGGCTTCGCGAAGGATTTCGACTTCCAGCCCTTTCACCTCGACGAGGCGGCGGCGGAGACGACCTTCGCGGGCCGGCTGATCGGCTCGGGCTGGCACACGGCGGCCCTGGGCATGCGCCTGCTCCAGCAGGGGCCGTTCCGGGGCGGCTCGTCGCTGGGCGCGCCCGGCATCGACGAGCTGCGGTGGCTCGCGCCGGTCCTGCCGGGGGACGCGCTGACGCTGACCTTCCGGGTCGCGGGCCTGCGCGACTCGGCCTCGAAGCCGGGCCTCGGCTTCCTGACCGCCGAGGTCGCCCTCGCCAACCAGCGGGCCGAGACGGTGCTGACCCAGCGCTTCACCTTCATGCTGGCCCGCCGCGGCACCGATCCCCTGCCCCCGCGGCCCGTGGAGATCGGCGTGCCGGGGCCGGTCACCGAGCCGGAGGATGCCGAGATCCTGCCGTTCCTGCGGGACGCCGAGATCGGCGCCGTGCGGGAGCTGGGCGCCTACCCGTTCAGCGCCGAGGCGATCGTGGCCTTCGCGCGGGCCTACGACCCGCAGGCCTTCCACCTCGACCACGACGCGGCCGAGCGCAGCCATTTCGGCGGCCTCTGCGCCTCCGGCTGGCACACGACCGCCGCCTACATGAACCGGATGCTCACGACCCGCGCCCGGGACGCCGCCTACACGGCCACCCGCGGGCCGGTCCCGGAGGCGGGCCCCTCCCCCGGGTTCAAGAACCTGCGCTGGCTGAAGCCGGTCTACGCGGGCGACACGGTCCGGTTCAGCGCCAAGCTCACCGACAAGCGTGCCTCGGCGTCGCGGCCGGGCTGGGGCTTGGCCTTCGCGCGCAACACCGGGGTGAACCAGCGCGGCGAGGCGGTCTTCGCTTTCGACAGCGCGGTCTTCCACCAGTGGGAGCCGTGAGCGGGCCTCAGGCCGGCGCCTTGCCGAGCACCGCGAGGGACTGACCCAGATACACGCCCGACGGCCACGGCGCCGCCGTGCCGTCGAGGAACGTCACGCTGTCGAAGCCGATATGGTCGGCCCAGGTCTGCCAGACGCTGCGCTCGATGAACGTGTTGAGGTGCGGCACCG
>NZ_JBKFAK010000109.1:0-518 GCF_053345595.1 Methylobacterium sp. D54C | reverse complement strand
AAGTACGACTTCCCGGGCGACGACATCCCGATCACCAAGGGCTCGGCGCTGATGGCGCTCGAGGACAAGGAGCCGAAGATCGGCAAGGAGGCGGTCCTGGCGCTGATGGCGACCGTGGACAGCTACATCCCGCAGCCGGAGCGTCCGATCGACATGCCGTTCCTGATGCCGATCGAGGACGTGTTCTCGATCTCGGGCCGCGGCACGGTGGTGACGGGTCGCGTCGAGCGCGGCATCGTGAAGGTGGGCGAGGAAGTCGAGATCGTCGGCATCCGGGCGACCACCAAGACGACGGTGACGGGCGTGGAGATGTTCCGCAAGCTGCTCGACCAGGGGCAGGCGGGCGACAACGTCGGCGTGCTGCTGCGCGGCACGAAGCGCGAGGACGTGGAGCGCGGCCAGGTCGTGTGCAAGCCGGGTTCGGTGAAGCCGCACTCGAAGTTCAAGGCCGAGGCGTACATCCTGACCAAGGAGGAGGGCGGCCGCCACACGCCGTTCTTCACCAACTACCGGCCGCA
>NZ_JBKFAK010000108.1:0-530 GCF_053345595.1 Methylobacterium sp. D54C | reverse complement strand
AACGCCGGACCGTCCCCTCCGGCTCAAGTCTACGGTCAAGTCGAGACACAAAACGATCCTCTCGTGCGGATCGTCAAATTGCCCGGTCAGATCGCCCCACAGAAGATGGGGTCGGAACATCGCTTACGGTCGACCAGGCCAGGAAGATGAAGGACCTGGAGCGCGAGAACGCGCGGCTGCGCCGGCTCGTGGCTGACCTGTCCTTGGAAAAGCAGGTGCTGGCGGACGTCGCCTCGGGAAACTTATAGCCCCCGAGCGACGCCGGCAGGCGGTCGACGGGATCCGGGAGAAGTACGGCCTCTCGGAACGTCACGCCTGCCGGATCGTCGGCCAGCATCGAGGCACGCAGCGCTACGTGCCGACCGTGCCGGCCGATGAGGATGGGCTGACCCGAGCCATCGTTGCCCTGGCCTCCGAGTACGGGCGCTATGGCTATCGCCGCGTCACCGCGCTGCTGCAGGCGGCCGGCTGGCGGGTGGGCAAGGACCGGGTCCAGCGCATCTGGCGTCGCGAGGGGCTGAAGGTCCCCA
>NZ_JBKFAK010000107.1:0-542 GCF_053345595.1 Methylobacterium sp. D54C | reverse complement strand
GTGCCGGCCGCGGTCTGCTGGCTGGCCTGGCGGATGTTCTGCAATGCCCCCATCACCTGCTCGATGCCCAGCTGCTGCTGGTTGGTCGAGGCCACGATCTGCTGGAACGTCTGCACGTTCTCCTCCACCCGCGCGGTGATCTCCTCGATCGTGCGCTGCGTCGTGTCCGAGCGCGTCTTGCCCGCCGCCGCGCGCTTGACCGCCTCCTCGGTCAGCATCACCGACGTGTTGATGCCCCGCTGGATCTCGCCCAGGATCCCCCGCACCTGCCCCGTGGCCGCCTTGGCCTGGTCGGCCAGGAGCTTCATCTCCGAGGCCACCACCGAGAAGCTGCGCCCGCTCTCGCCGGCCGCGGCCGCCTCGATGGCGGCGTTCAGCGCCAGCAGGTGCGTGCGCTCCGAGATGTCGTTGACCGTCTCGATGATGTCGCCGATCGTCTGGGTCTTCTCCGACAGGCTGACGATGTTGCCCGCCACCGCCTCCGCCTGCTCGCGGATCGCGTCCATGGCCTTGGCGGTGTCGGACACCGCGCGCAGCCCCTG
>NZ_JBKFAK010000106.1:0-564 GCF_053345595.1 Methylobacterium sp. D54C | reverse complement strand
TACTCGATGCCGCCGCCGACGGCCCAGCCGGTGCGGAAGCTGTCGTTGCCGGCATAGCCGCCGAAGGAGCGGTCGGCGCTGCCGGAGCCGTAGGCGAAGCCGCCGGTGCCGTACACGAGGGTGCGGTCGAAGGCGTAGCCGAGGCGGCCGCGGACGGTGCCGAAGAAGTCGAGGCTGGAGAGGCCGCGCGGGTCGGTGACGTAGTAGCCGGGGGCCAGCGCGCCGGAGATGAAGGCGCTGTTCCGGTTACGGCCGAAGTCGAGGTACTGGGCGTCGGCCTCGACACCGATCACGAGGCCGGAGCCGGGGGTGATCTGCCAGTTGTAGCCGATCTGACCACCGCCGGAGAAGCCGTCCTGGCTGCGGTTGCGGAAGGAGGCGACGGTGCCGGGGGCGGCGTAGGGGAAGGGGACGGCGAAGGTGTTGCCGGTGTTGCGGTCGCTGGCGTCGAAGGCGTAGCCGGCGTTGATACCGAAGTAGGCGCCGGTCCAGGTGAAGACCGGGACGGGGGTGAACACCGGCGGCGGGGCGGCGCGGCGCGGCAGGTCGGCGGCCGAGGCGGCG
>NZ_JBKFAK010000105.1:0-565 GCF_053345595.1 Methylobacterium sp. D54C | reverse complement strand
GATCAAAGCTCGTTCGCAGCTCCCCAAGGCTTATCGCAGCGTACCACGTCCTTCATCGCCTCTCAGCGCCAAGGCATCCACCGAATGCTCTTAAGGCACTTGATCGCTCTCGTGATCGATGTCCGTTTTTTTGGGACCAAGACCCCTGAGGATCCCAGCCAAAAAACCGACACGGTCACAAAAAGACCAGTGATCAGGTCGTTTCCGACCCGATCACCGTATGCTTGCCGAACATGACCGCCGGGGTTGGCAGATCTCTCTGCCCCAACGGCCACATTCCCTCTTCACGATGTCACTGATGTCTTCGCCAAACAGCCGACCCTGCGGGACCGATCGGTCCTCACAGCATCCAGGCTGCGGCAAACTCATGTTCCAGATAGCGGGCTCAACATCCACTTTCCCGGGCGGCTGCCGTTCGCACGACGCCAAGTCCCAAAGAAGTGGTGGAGCCAGACGGGATCGAACCGACGACCTCATGCTTGCAAAGCACGCGCTCTCCCAGCTGAGCTATGGCCCCAAAGGGTCAAGCCGCAGGCAGAGCCTCCCGTCCATGGTGGGCCTGGGA
>NZ_JBKFAK010000104.1:0-566 GCF_053345595.1 Methylobacterium sp. D54C | reverse complement strand
TCGTCCCAGGCCCACCATGGACGGGAGGCTCTGCCTGCGGCTTGACCCTTTGGGGCCATAGCTCAGCTGGGAGAGCGCGTGCTTTGCAAGCATGAGGTCGTCGGTTCGATCCCGTCTGGCTCCACCATTTCTTTGGGATGTTTTTGGAGTTGTGAGAACAACTTCAGCCCCGATCAATGTGTGTCGAGCCCGCTATCTGGAACATGCGTTTGCCGCGGCAGTGATCAGCGAGGACCGTCAGGTTCGGTTGGTTCAGCCGTGTGCGAAGACATCAGTGACATCGTGAAGAGGGAATGTGGCCGTTGGGGCAGAGAGATCTGCCAACCCTGGCGGTCATGTTCGGCAAGCATACGGTGGTGGATCCGGAAACGGATCTGTCACTGGTCTTTTTGTGACCGTGTCGCGCTGATCAGCCAGCCTTACGGCTGTCGGATCAGCGACGGACATCGATCACGAGAGCGATCAAGTGCCTTAAGAGCATTCGGTGGATGCCTTGGCGCTGAGAGGCGATGAAGGACGTGGTACGCTGCGATAAGCCTTGGGGAGCTGCGAACGAGCTTTGATCC
>NZ_JBKFAK010000103.1:0-596 GCF_053345595.1 Methylobacterium sp. D54C | reverse complement strand
GCATTCGTCCCTGGGCTATCGGCCGCCCGCGCCCGTCAGCTACCCGGATCTGGCCTTCCGGCTACCCATGGCAGCGGCCATGCAGTAGCCTCCCAATCGGCTCGGTCCAAAATATCGGTCAGGTCAGTCAGCACCTGATCACGCCGCAGCTTCTTGCGGAAAACGACGGCGCCGCTCGTATCCGCGCCGTGAACCTGGAAGACTGATTTAGCGAGATCGATCCCGACTGTGCTAACCTCACCCATGGACGCCTCCTGCAGTGGTGTTGCAACACCTCCACTCTGGCACATCGATGCCGTCAGGGGGCGTCCACCCCTACGCTTTGGAGAAGCGCCGATGGCGGTCCGGGTGCCCGGGTTGGGTCGATTGCGGATCGACCGCTCAGGGTGGAAGAACGAACCCGCTCGCGCGGGATGGGTGGCAGCTTCGAGGTCCGCGGATTGATCCGAGCGTCCTGCGCCGATTGAGGGTCGCCCGGCCCGGGCGGACGATCCCGGCTCCCTTCGAGCGGAGCCATCCCATGACCGTCCTTGCCGTTCCCGCCGCTGCCGGCGGCTCGCTGCGTCAGCGCCTGATCGACGACATGACCCTGCGCC
>NZ_JBKFAK010000102.1:0-605 GCF_053345595.1 Methylobacterium sp. D54C | reverse complement strand
AGGCCCGGGACGTGCGGCTCTCCATCTTGGCGGCGGCCACTGCGCCGACATGCCGGATACGTTTGTGCAGACCGGACACAGGCACCTTCACCGACCACCTTGCGGACGGGGCGGGCCATACGTTTTTTTAGCACGTCGCGCTCCATGCGCGTACGGTCGAGCTCACGCCGCAGGCGGGCGATCTCGGCGGCCTGATCGGACGGCGAGGCGACCGGGCTTGGTGGCGCACTCCCCGTCGATCCGGCCGGCCGCGGCCGGGGTAGGGCCCCGTTCAGCGTGGCGCGCCACTGCCTCAGCATCGAGGGCTGGATCCCGAGCTCGGCCGCGACCTGCATCTGTGGCCGGCCGCTGCTCTCCAGCAGGGCGACCGCTTCGCGTTTGAACTCGGGCGTGAACTCGCGTCTCGTCTTCGCCATCCGACACCTTCCCCGCTCAGCATGAGCGTATCAGAGGTGTCCGCGATGCCGAGGGAGGATCAGCCCTGGCCTCCGAGTACGGGCGCTATGGCTATCGCCGCGTCACCGCGCTGCTGCAGGCGGCCGGCTGGCGGGTGGGCAAGGACCGGGTCCAGCGCATCTGGCGTCGCGAGGGGCTGAAGGTCCCCA
>NZ_JBKFAK010000101.1:0-678 GCF_053345595.1 Methylobacterium sp. D54C | reverse complement strand
AAAGCAGATGGGGTGGATGGCTCCCGCTCCGACTGACGGCATCTCGGTGCCAAGATGTGGTCGCTGTCGAAGCAGCAGCCACGCAGATGCAGGAGCCATCCCCATGGAGATCACCACCGTCGGCATCGATCTGGCCAAAAGCATCTTTCAGGTTCACGCCGTCGATGCAGTTGGGCACGTCGTCGTTCGTAAGGCGCTGCGGCGGGCGCAGGTCACGCCGTTCTTCGCCAAGCTGCCGCGGTGCCTGATCGGCATGGAGGCGTGCGGCACGGCGCATCACTGGGCCCGGGAACTCGTAAAGCTCGGCCATGACGTGCGGCTGATGCCGCCGGCTTACGTGAAGCCGTACGTCAAGCGCGGCAAGACCGATGCGAACGATGCCGCTGCCATCTGTGAGGCGGTGACGCGCCCCAGCATGCGCTTCGTGCCGGTGAAGTCGACCGAGCAGCAGGCGGCGCTGGCGCTGCACCGGACGCGCGACCTGCTGGTCAAGCAACGCACGCAGCTGGTGAACATGATCCGAGGCCTGCTCGCCGAGTTTGGGATCGAGATGGCGCGGGGCCTGCGGCACGCGCTCGAACTGGCGGCCCGGCTCTCGGCCGGAGACGCGGCCGAGGTGCCGCCGCTCGCCCAGCGCGTGGTGACCGGGCTGGCCGATCAGATCGGTGCCTTGCAGAT
>NZ_JBKFAK010000100.1:0-716 GCF_053345595.1 Methylobacterium sp. D54C | reverse complement strand
TGCTACCCCCACAAGATCCTCACCGAGCGCCGCGACCGCATCCGGACGCTCCGCCAGGGCGGCGGCCTGTCCGGCTTCACCAAGCGCTCCGAGAGCGTCTACGACCCCTTCGGCGCCGCCCACTCCTCGACCTCGATCTCGGCTGCGCTGGGCATGGCGGTCGCCCGCGACCTCGACAACGCCGCCGCCAAGCAGAAGAACCGCCCGCTCAAGCGCCGCAACGCCATCGCGGTCATCGGCGACGGCTCGATGTCGGCCGGCATGGCCTACGAGGCCCTCAACAACGCCGGCGCCCTGCACTCGCGCCTGATCGTCATCCTCAACGACAACGACATGTCGATCGCGCCCCCCGTCGGCGCCATGTCGGCCTACCTCGCCCGCCTCGCCTCGGGCGGCGCCTACCAGTCCCTGCGCGAGACCGCCAAGCAGCTCGGCAAGCTCCTGCCCAAGGCGCTCTACCAGCGCGCCGCCGCGGCCGAGGAATACGCCCGCTCGCTCGTGGTCGGCGGCGGCACCATGTTCGAGGAGATGGGCTTCCACTACGTCGGCCCGGTCGACGGGCACAACCTCGACCACCTGCTGCCGGTGCTCAAGAACGTCCGCGACGCCGAGCACGGCCCGATCCTGCTCCACGTCGTCACCCAGAAGGGCAAGGGCTACGCGCCCGCCGAGGCCTCGGCCGACCGCTACCACGGCGTGGTCAAGTTCGACGTGGT